>NZ_JBEZGN010000068.1:0-24088 GCF_040650055.1 Spirillospora sp. NPDC048819
CAGGCCAACAACCCCGGATCACTCCTGCACTGGACCCGCAAAATGATCGAGATCCGGCAACGCCACCCCGTCTTCGGCGTCGGCTCCTACGTCGAGCTGTCCGCCTCCAACCCCTCCGTCCTCGCCTTCACCCGCGAGATCGGCAACGGCGACGCCAACCAGTGGGGCGGCATGGACACGATCCTCTGCGTGAACAACCTGTCCCGGTTCCCCCAGCCCGTGGAACTGGACCTGCGGCGTTTCCGCGACTCCACCCCGATCGAATGCATGGGCGGCGTCCAGTTCCCCGCCATCGGCGACCTGCCCTACCTGCTGACGCTGCCCGGGCACGGCTTCTACTGGTTCCTGCTGCCGCCGCCCGAGGAACGCGACCGGGGAGAAGGAGTGATGTGACCGTGCCGCCGCCCGACCAATCCCTCGTCCGGCTCTTGGCCGGCTGGCTGCCACGCCAGCGGTGGTTCGGCGGCAAGGACGGTCCCATCGACGAGGTGTCCATCGGCACCGCCACCGAACTGCTCGCCGGCGACCCCGCCCTGCACCACCTCGTCCTCGACGTCGCGCAGAACGGCGTCACCGACCACTACCAGCTGCTCCTCGGCGTCCGCCGCGACCTGCCCGAGCGGCTGCGCTCCAGCGTGATCGGCCGGCCGGCCGGGGAGCCGGGGATCACCGGCTACGTCTACGACGCCGCGTACGATCCGGAGCTCACCCGCCCGCTGCTGACCTACATGGCCGGCGAGACGCTGGTCGGCCCGCTGCAGTTCCGCCGGGCGCCCGGCACCGGGATCCGTACGGACCTGGAGGGCATCCCCATCGGGGCCGAGCAGAGCAACACCTCGCTGGTCTTCGGCGACGCCTACATCTGCAAGCTGTTCCGCCGACTCTCCCCCGGCGTCAGCCCGGATCTGGAGGTCAACCTGGCGCTGTCCCGCGAGGGCTGCGAGCACATCGCCGCCGTGCACGGGTGGATCGAGCTGCAGCAGGGCGCCGGCGGCATCGGGAGCGCCGCCGGGAAGGAGCCCGTCACGCTGGCGCTGCTCTCGGAGTTCCTGCGCACCGCGACCGACGGGTGGCAGCTCGCCGTCACCAGCGTCCGCGACTGGTTCGGCCAGCCCACCCCGCCCGGCCCCGCCGGGACGCCGGGCGCGTTCACGGCCGGCGACGCCGCGGCCGCCGGCGGCGACTTCGCCGCGGAGGCCGAGCGGCTCGGCGCGGCCACCGCGCAGGTGCACCGCGACCTCGCCGCCGCGTTCGGCGTGACGCAGGCGCCCGCCACGACGCTGCGCGAGTCGGTCTTCGCGATGAACGAGCAGCTCGACGAGGTCAGCGCCGCCGTCCCGGAGATCCGCCCGCACACCCACGCGATCCGCGCGGTGTTCGACGAGGTCGCCGCGGAGGCGCGGGCGCTGCCCGTCCAGCGCGTCCACGGCGACTACCACCTCGGCCAGGTCCTGCGCACCGACACCGGCTGGGTGCTGCTGGACTTCGAGGGCGAACCGGCCCGCACGCCCGCCGAGCGCCGTGCGCCGGCGCATCCGCTGCGGGACGTCGCCGGGATGCTGCGCTCCTTCGAGTACGCGGCCCGGTTCCTGCTCGCGCGCGAGGACGACCTGCAGCCGGACACGGCCGAGGCGCTGGAGCTGCGCGCCCGGGCGTGGGCGGAGCGGAACCGGGAGGCGTTCTGCGCCGGCTACGCGGCGGCCGGCGGTCCCGATCCCGCCGCGCACGCGGCGCTGGTGCGGGCGTTCGAACTCGACAAGGCGGTCTACGAGATCCGCTACGAGGCGCGGAACCGCCCGGCGTGGCTGCCCGTCCCCCTGCGCTCCCTGGCACAGCTCGCGGGCTGACCGGGCACCGGGGCGGGCGCTCACAGGTCGATGGAGTAGTCGAGGACGACGCGGTCGGCGGGCAGCACGATGTCGCGGCAGACCTCCATCACAACGGCGCCCGACAGCAGCCGGCGAGTGATGGCGAGGACCGGCACACCGCCGGTCATGCGGAGGGCCTCGGCCTCCTCCGGGGTCGGCATGCGCGAGCGGACGGCCTCCTCGACGCGGGTCGGCGGGTGGCCGAGATAGGCCAGTTGCGCGAGCGTCCCGCCGGGCCACGGCTCGCGCGCCGGGTCCGACACGGGGGTGTCGCCGACGAGGTCCCACGGCAGGTAGTTGACGGAGATCTGCTGCGGCTCGCCGCGGGCGTAGAAGACGAACCGGCGGCGCAGCAGCTCGGTGCCCGCCGGCAGCTCGAACAGCGCGCCGAGCTCGTCATCGGCCCGCACCCGGGTGAACTCCTTGTCGAGCCGGTACTCCTCCCAGGTGATCTTCTGGTCCCGGGTGAAGGTGGTCTCGGGGACCGCCATGGGCCGCGTCACCGCGCGGTAGCGGTCCATCGCGACCCTGCGAGCAGGGGGAACGAGCCGGACGAGAGTACCGCCGCCGCGGCGTGTCTCGACCAGCCCCTCGCCGCGCAGCAGCGCGATGGCCTGCCGCACGACGATCTCCGAGACGCCATGGGCCTCGCACAACTCCGCGATGGTCGGCAGCCGGGTCCCGGGCGGGAGGCTGCCGTCCCGGATGCCCGCTCGCAGCGTGTCGGCGATGCGCAGGTAGGCGGGACGGTCCGGCACCGGCGTCACCTCCTCTTCCTCCGGACGCGCCGTCCGGCCGTTCGGCCCGGTGTTTCCGTTCGACTCGGCGTTCGACGCGGTGTTCGATCCTGCCTCGCCCTCCCTGTCATCCATACCTTCCCCGCGCTATCCGCGGGGGCATGGTCCGCTTACGGACAGCTTGACACCTCTCAAGCCGAGTACGACTTTTGTATACAGAAGAGCGGCCTCGGGGAAAGGACGACCTTGATGGGCGACTTCGATGATCTGAAGGCGGCCATCGAGGGGGAGTTTCCGGGTTGGCAGGTGTGGCGGAGCGACGCAGGACGCTGGTATGCGACCCGCAGCGGCGATCTCAGCGACTCCCAGCTCCAGGCCGGATACGCGCGGACGGTGGCCGCCGACGACTCCGCGGGGCTCCGCCGGCTGCTCCTCGACCAGACGCGCGAGGAGCGCGGAGACCGGTGACAGGACACCGTTGGGGAACGGCGCGGCCCGGTCCGCGAGCGGGGGCGGACCGGGCCGGGACGTTCCGGTACGGCAGGTACCTGTGGCGCTCAGGTGACACAGGAGTGGAGCCCAGGGTGGCGGGGTCGATGTCACCGCTGGGGCCAGGTAGACGTGGCCGCACGGACGGCACAATCGGCGCGACCCCTCGACAAAGAGTCGTGCCGCCCGTGCGGTCGCAACACCGGGCACGCGGAACAGGCAGAACATGCGGAAACCCGCATAGCCGCCGCCGCGCGTCCGGAAACTTCCAAGCTCCCGGAAACAGGTGCGTCCCCGACGTGAGACCGGCCCGTCTCGGGGCACCTCTACTGAGGTGATGGCACTGGGACGGGAGGCCGTGAGGTCATGGCACGGGTGACGCGCGCGGAGATCGACCGGCTCGTCGGAGGCGACCACCACGATCCGCACGGCGTCCTCGGGGCGCATCCCGGCCGCGACGGAGTGACGATCCGGGCGCTGCGGCCGCTCGCCGGGCGCGTCGACGTCGTCCTGCCGAACGGCGACCGGCACCCGCTCCGCCACTTCCACGAGGGCCTGTTCACCGGCACCCTCCCGGACGGCTCGTCCCTGGCGGGCGACGACACGGACGCGGACGGCAACTCCAGGGCGCCCCTCGCAGTCCCCGACTACCGGCTCGCCGTCACCTACGGGGACGGCATCGAGACGCTCCAGGACGACCCGTACCGGCACCTGCCCACGCTCGGCGAACTCGACCTCCACCTGATCAGCGAGGGACGGCACGAGGAGCTGTGGCAGGCCCTCGGCGCCCGGGTCCGCAGCTACGCCTCCGCGTTCGGCACCGTCCACGGGACCGCCTTCGCGGTGTGGGCGCCGACGGCGCGCGGCGTCCGCGTGGTCGGCGACTTCAACCACTGGGACGGCCGCGCCTACCCGATGCGGTCGCTCGGCTCCACGGGCGTCTGGGAACTGTTCGTCCCCGGCATCGGCGACGGCATGTGCTACAAGTACGAGATCCTCGGCGCGGACGGCGTGTGGCGCTCCAAGGCCGACCCGATGGCGCAGTGCACCGAGCGTCCCCCCGCGACGGCGTCCCGCGTCTTCACGTCGTCCTACGAGTGGGGCGACGGCCAGTGGATGGACGGCCGCAAGGAACACGACTGGTTGCACGAGCCCATGAGCGCGTACGAGGTCCATCTCGGGTCGTGGCGCCCTGGGCTCGGCTACAAGGAACTGGCCGACGAACTGACCGACTACGTCCGCGACATGGGTTTCACGCACGTGGAGCTGCTCCCGGTCGCCGAGCACCCGTACGGCCCCTCCTGGGGCTACCAGGTGACGTCGTACTACGCGCCGACCGCACGGTTCGGAAGCCCGGACGACTTCCGGTACCTGGTCGACCGGCTCCACCAGGCCGGCATCGGCGTCCTCATGGACTGGGTGCCCGCCCACTTCCCCAAGGACGAATGGGCGCTGGCCCGGTTCGACGGCACCGCCCTGTACGAACACGACGACCCGGCGCGCGGCGAGCACCCCGACTGGGGGACGCTCGTGTTCAACTTCGGGCGCGCCGAAGTGCGCAACTTCCTGGTGGCCAACGCGTCGTACTGGCTTGAGGAGTTCCACATCGACGGCCTGCGCGTGGACGCCGTCGCCTCGATGCTGTACCTGGACTACTCGCGCAACGAGGGCGAGTGGACGCCCAACGTCTACGGCGGCCGCGAGAACCTGGAGGCCATCTCGTTCCTCCAGGAGATGAACGCGACGGTCTACAAGCGCAACCCGGGCGTCGTGACGATCGCCGAGGAGTCGACGGCGTGGCCGGGCGTGTCCCGGCCCACCCATCTCGGCGGCCTCGGCTTCGGGTTCAAGTGGAACATGGGCTGGATGCACGACACGCTGGAGTACCTGCGCCACGAGCCCGTGTTCCGGCACTACCACCACAACGAGATCACGTTCTCGCTGGTGTACGCGTTCTCGGAGAACTACGTCCTGCCGCTGTCGCACGACGAGGTCGTCCACGGCAAGGGGTCGCTGCTGAGCAAGATGCCGGGGGACGCCTGGCAGCAGTTCGCCGGGCTGCGCGCCCTGCTCGCCTACATGTGGTCGCATCCCGGCAAGCAACTCCTGTTCATGGGGCAGGAGTTCGGCCAGGGCGCCGAATGGGCGGAGGAACGCCCGCTCGACTGGTGGCTGCTGGAGAACGCGGCCGAGGGCGCCCACCATGTCGGCCTGCAGAAGCTCGTCCGCGAACTGAACCGCGCCTACAAGGCCGAGCCCGCGCTGTGGACGCGCGACAACGACCACGACGGGTTCCGCTGGATCGATGGCAACGACGCGGGCGGCAACACCTTGTCCTACCTGCGTTACGGCACGGCGCGGGCGGGCGAGCAGCCGGTTCTCGCGTGCGTCGTCAACTTCGCCGGTAACCCGCACGAGAACTACCGGCTGGGCCTGCCCCGCGAAGGCCCTTGGCGCGAACTCGTCAACACCGACGCCTACGAGTACGGCGGCAGCGGCGTCGGGAACCTCGGCCGCGTCGAGGCGACCGCCGAGCCCTGCCACGGGCTCCCGGCGTCCGCGGTGCTGCGCGTCCCGCCGCTGGGCGCGGTCTGGCTCGTGCCTGAACGACCCGTGCCTGAACGACCCGGCCCAGAACGACCCGTGCCTGAATAGTCTGGCGGGATGGAAGCGCAGCGCCTGCACGTCGTCCCCGGCCAGTTCATCGTCGACCACCTCCCGCACGCGACGTTCCCCGAGGACGACGACTGGATCGCGCTGATACGCGCCCCCGAGGGACTCACCGTGATCCGGGACGCGTCACCGTTCACCGAGACGGAACGCTGGGTCGGCTTCTACGGCGACGCCGGTCATGGGTTGGACGTACCGGGGATGCTGGCCGCGATCGTCAGCCCGCTCGCCGGCGCCGGGATCTCCGTCTTCGCGGCGTCCACCTACCACGCCGACCTCGTCCTCGTCCCGGAGCACCGCCTGAAGGAGGCGACCGCGGCGCTGCGCGACGCGGGCCACCGCGTCGAGAACTAGAGGCGTTCGAGGAGCCAGCGCGGGCCGATGACGGCGGCGCCCGCCGCCTCGCAGCGGGCCCGCAGTTCCCGGTCGGCGGTCACCACCAGGTGGGCCGTGTCCGGCCCCGTCCCGCGGACCAGATCGACGATCTCGTCGTCGCCGCTGCCGGGCGCCGCCACGACCCGTACCCCGTTCGCCGGCTCGTCCGCGACGCTTCTCGCCGCCCCCTCCACGACCAGGACGACCTCGGGGAAGCAGCGGTCGAACCGGACGAGCCCGCCGGGCACGCCGCTCACCCCGGCGCCCAGGGCCTTCAGGTCGTCGCGGAGCCGCGCGTTCGCTCCCGCGCGGTCCTTCCACCAGCCGTCGGCGCGCGAACCGACGACGTTCGCCGCGTCCACGACGAGGACGACGCCCTTCATCGCGTCCCGCAGCCGCGGCCAGGACCGCGCGAACGGCTCGAACAGGTTGCGGTCGGTGACCTCCTCGGCGCGCACCCATTCCGCACGGCGCGTCTCCCGCGACGCGGGCCGGACGCGCGGAAGCGCCGACAGCGAACCCATCACGGACGTGAACGACCAGCCGCCGTGGTCCTCCACGCTCGTGCCGTGCACGTTCACGATCCCGGTGTCGAGCGTGCACTCCTCGGACGTCTCCCGCAGCGCGCCCGTCACGGCGTCCTCGTGGCTGTGCAGCGCACCGCCGAACATGCCCCACGTCCCGCCGCCGATCCCCCACCACGCGCGCTGCTGCAGCAGCACCCACACCTGGCCGTCGGGGTCGCGGTGGTAGGCGAGCAGGCCCGCCGCACCGAACCGCCCCCAGTGCGTGTGCCCGAGCCCGCAGCCCGCCCAGCCGTCGCCGTCTCCCATGCGTCCGACGATATCCGCTCGCCCATCCCAAGTACGGTTGTCGAGTCGTCGGACGACACCCGCCGACCATCCCCCGAGGAGCCCGCCGATGCCCGCGCACCCGCTGGACCGCGACGATCCGCGCACGGCCGGCCGCTACCGGCTGACCGGACGCCTCGGCGAGGGCGGCCAGGGCGTCGTCTACCTCGGGGAGGGACCGTCCGGAGAACGCGTCGCCGTCAAGATGCTCAAGACCACCGACGCCGCGGCCCGCGGCCGTTTCGCGCGCGAGATGCAGGCCGCGCGGCGGGTCGCCCCGTTCTGCACGGCCGCCGTCCTCGACTCGTCGGCGGACGGTGAGACGCCCTACGTCGTCAGCGAGTTCATCGACGGGCCGTCCCTGCAGCAGCGCGTCCAGGAGAGCGGGCCGCTGCGCGGCGGCGACCTGGAGCGGCTGGCCGTCAACACCGCGAGCGCGCTGGCGGCGATCCACGGGGCGGGGATCGTCCACCGGGATCTCAAGCCCGCCAACGTGCTGCTCGGACCGGACGGACCGCGCGTCGTCGACTTCGGCATCGCCCGCGCCGTCGACGCCGAGACCCACACCCAGCTCGTCGGCACCCCCGCCTACTTCGCCCCCGAATGGCTGGAGGGGCATCCGCCGACGGACAGGTCGGACGTCTTCGCGTGGGCGGGCACCATCGTGTACGCGGCCACCGGCCACCCGCCCTTCGGGCCGGCGGCGAGCATCCCGGCCACCATGCACCGCATCGCCAACGGCGAGCCCGATCTCGGCGGGGTACCGCCCACGCTGCTCCCCCTGCTCACCGAGTGCCTCGCCAAGGACCCGGCCAGGCGCCCGGCCGCCCGCGACCTGATGGTCCGGCTCGTCGACCCGTCCGCCGCGGCCGGGCCCGGGGCCGGTGCGCAGCCGCCTCCCCCGCCGCCCCCGGCCACCCCGGGGCCCCCTCCCGCCTACGGGCCCACGGTGCCCGGCGCCCCCGGTCCTGGACCCGGCCGGCGTCGCGGGCGCGTCATCGCGGGCGTGGTCGGCGCCGCCGCCACCCTGGCCGTCGTCGCCATCGCCGCGGCGGCGTTCATCCTCGCGAACGCCGGGGACGACGGCTCCCCCAACGCCGGCCGTTCAACGGGCACCGCCGGCACCAAGACATCACCCCCGCAGACGACGGAACCCTCCCAGACGACACAGGCGCCTCCGGGTGGCGCCGCTAAGGTGCCCGCCGACTTCGCGGGCACCTGGACGGGCACGGTCACCCAGACGGGCGGGCTCACCGTGGGCGACACCAGTACGAGGGTGACGATCATCCTGAAGGCGGGCGCCGCGGACGGCACGTCCGAGTACCCCGACTGGGGCTGCCACGACACGCTGACCGTCACGAGCGCGTCCGCCACCGCCCTGGAGTTCCAGGAGACCCCGAAGAACAGCCAAGGAACCGAGGGCTTCTGTGTCGGCGGCACCCTGACGCTCAAGAAGGTGACGGACGGCCTGGAGTACACGTCCCCGGGCATCGGCACCACGCGGGGCGTACTCCGCCGATCCGGCTGACGGGTGGCCGGGCCCGGGTCCGTGATGAACGGCACAGCCCCGGACGCCCGTAACCGAATACCATTCGATGGTCGGCATGATCAAGGAGTGCGAGTGAGCGTCGAGGCGAGCCCGGAGGCCCTGCAGGAGGCCGCCGATCTGTGGAACACGCTGTCCGGCGTGGAGTTCATCCGGGCGATGCGGGACAAGAGGCTCCCGGAGATCTCCGACATCAGCGACTACATCGGGCAGGTGGTCACGGCCGCCGACCCGGGCCGGGTGGAGATCTCCTGGACGCCCGGGGAGAAGCTGTGCAACCCGGGAGGCATCGTCCACGGCGGCTACATCGCGATGATCCTCGACAACGCCGTCTGCCTCGCCGCGAGCAGCACGTGCGACCGTTTCCTGCCGATGCTCACGCTGAACCTCAACATCGACTACCTGCGCGGCGTCCGGTCCGGGGAGAGCTACACGGTGACCGGGACGTGCGTGCACCCCGGCAGCGCCCGCATGGTCGCCAACGCGGTGATCGACGACGCGCGCGGGCGTCCGCTGGCGCAGGCGTCGGCGAGCGTCCTCCCCAACAAGGCGTTCACGCGCTGACGGACGGCCCGGCTCCGGTGTCGTCCCTGCGGGAACACCCGGATCCGAGCGCATAGGCTGGGCCCATGGTGGATCCCGGCACAGTCGTCAACATCATCAAACAAGCCCGCGACCGGCGGACGGCTCCGCTGATCCTCGAACTGGACCTGACCGAGGGCATCGTGGAGACGGCGCCGTCCGATCCCCTCTCGGCGATCCTGTCCATGCGCCGGACGAGCCTGCGGGACGTCCTGGACGGGCTGCGCCGCGCCCGCTCCGACAGCCGGGTGCGCGCCCTGGTCGTGAAGGTGAGCGGCGGCATCGGGCTGGCGCTCGTCCAGGAGCTGCGCGAGGCCGTGCAGGGCCTGCGGGACGCGGGCAAGCTCACCGTCGCGTGGGCCGAGACCTACGGGGAGAGCGGCCGCGGCACCGTCCCGTACTACCTGGCCACCGGTTTCGACAAGGTCTACCTGCAGCCCACCGGCGAGGTCGGCCTGGTCGGCATGGCGCTCGAAGAGCCGTTCTTCGCGGGCGCCCTGGAGAAGGCGGGCGTGGAGCCCAGGTTCGCCAAGCGCCACGAGTACAAGACCATGGCGAACACGTTCATGGAGAAGACCTACACGCCCGAGCACGAGGAGTCGTCGCAGCGCCTCGTCGCCTCGCTCGGCGAGCAGATCACCGCCGCCGTCGCCGCCGCCCGCGGCCTCCCCGAGGACAAGGTGCGGGAGCTGACCGACCGCGGCCCCTTCCTCGCCGGCGAGGCGCTGGAGGAGAACCTCGTCGACCACCTCGGCTACCGCGACGAGGTCTACGCCGACCTGCGCAAGGAGTTCGGCGAGGACGCCCAGCTCCGCTACGTCGCCCGCTACAACCGCGCGCACGGCCTCGCGAGCATGCTCCCGCAGCCCGGCAGGCAGGACGCCGTCGCGCTGATCAACGGGCACGGCCCGATCCGGCTCGGGCGCAGCGGCCGCAGCGGCCCGCTTCCGGGCTCCGGTCACGCGATGGGCTCGGACACGATCGGCGCGGCGTTCCGCGCCGCCGTGAAGGACGACAACGTCAAGGCGATCGTCTTCCGGGTCAACAGCCCCGGCGGCTCCGCCGTCGCGTCCGACGCGATCTGGCGGGAGGTGGTGCTGGCCGGCCGCGCCGGCAAGCCCGTGATCGTGTCGATGGGCAACGTCGCCGCGTCCGGCGGCTACTACGTCGCGATGGCCGCGGACACGATCGTCGCGCAGCCCGGCACCCTCACCGGCTCGATCGGCGTCGTCACCGGCAAGGCCGTGGTGAACGGCCTCCTGGACCGCATCGGCATCACCTTCGGCAGCGTCGCGAACGGCGACCACGCCCGCATGTCGAGCGCCACGAAGGACTTCAGCGAATCCGAGTGGGAACGCGTCAACGCCTCCCTCGACAAGATCTACGACGATTTCACGTCACGGGTCGCGGAGGGCCGCGGCCTGTCGCGCGAACGCGTCCACGAACTGGCCCGCGGCCGCGTCTGGACGGGCGCCGACGCCAAGGAGCACGGTCTCGTCGACGAGCTGGGCGGCATCGACCGGGCCCTCGACGTGGCTCGCAAGAAGGCCGGCCTCTCCGCCGACGCCCCGGTCCGCGTCTATCCGCACACCTCTCCGCTGGAGCGGCTGCGCCCGCCGGAGTCCAGCGAGGACCGCGCCGCCGCCTCGGCCCGCTTCGACGCCTGGGGTTCGCTCGGCGGCCTCGCCGCCCGCCTGGGCCTGCCCGCCGCCGGCCCGCTGACCCTCCCCGGCGCCTGGGAGATCCGCTGACCACGTCCGCGGACTTCGTCGAGGCCGTCGCGGGCTTCGCCACGGGCGTCGTCGTCCTGACCGTCCGCGACGGCCGCGACGACCTCGGCACGACGGTGACGTCGTTCATGTCGGTGTCCCTGGACCCGCCGATGGTGGTGGCGAGCGTGGCGACGTCGTCCTACCTGGCGGAGGTCCTGAACCGGCAGGACCGCTGGGCCGCGACGGTCCTGTCCGCGGGCCAGCGCGCCCTGGCCGGCCGCTTCGCCGCCGAAGGCCGCCCCGGCGCCCGCATCCTCCTGGCGAGCGAACCGCACCACCGAGGCCACCTCTCGGACGCCCTCATCCCGGAGAGCGGGCAATCCGCTTTGGAATGCGAAACCCGCCAGACGGTCGAAGCGGGTGACCATACCCTCTTCATCGCCGGTGTCCTCTCGACGGACTACATAACCCGCGACAAAAAACCACTAATAAGAGTCAACCGCCGTTATCTGGAGGACAGGTCAAGTGCCGGACGACGATGATGGCGACATGACGATGAGCGAACAGGAACTACAGGAGCGCACCCTCCTGTCAATGGAGGAATACCTCGCGCTCGACGAGGAGGTCGAGCGTGAGTCCGAGGTGGTCGAAGGGCACCTCGTCGCCCGCGAACCACGCGAGCGTCCACATCAGAAGACCGCGTTCCGCCTCGCCAACGGCTTCGAGGTGGCGGTGCTCAAGTACAGGTCCGCCCACGCCGGCAGCAGGGGCGCGCCGTGTTACGAGATCAACACCGAAGTGCCGGTCCGGCTGTGGGATGTTCCACTGACCATCCGCAAGCCCGATGCGATAGTGCACCGCTGTCGCGAGCAGTTCGAGACACTCGAAGCCGCGGACGCGGTGATCGTCACCGAGGTGGTCTCACGCTGGTCGCAGTCACGAGACCGCATCCACAAAATGGGCGAATACGCAAAAGCTCTTATTCCGCACTATCTGATCGTGCAGTTCGATGAACTCGGCGCGACGATCGTTGAGCATTATGCCCTTATGGGCACGGATACGTCTTATTTCAAGATCGGAATAACCCATCGAGACCGGGACATCTGGGCGCTCAATCTGACCACGCCGTTCGAGATCCAGGTCGGGTGGCCGGACCTCGCGATTGCACTGCCCGCCTGACCGTCACACCCGGCGGCCGGCCTTCCAGACGGTGGCCGTTTGGGGGACGCCGGGGCGGTAGGCGAGGTGGATGTGGGACGGGGCGTCCAGGACGTGGAGGTCGGCGCGGGCGCCGGGGGTCAGGTGGCCGACGTCGGTGCGGCGCAGGGCGCGGGCGCCGCCCGCCGTGGCGGACCAGACGGCCTCGGCGGGGGTCATGCGCATGTCGCGGACGGCGACGGCGATGCAGAAGGCCATGCTCGAGCTGTAGCAGGAGCCCGGGTTGCAGTCGGTGGCGAGGGCCACGGCGGCGCCCGCGTCCAGGAGGCGGCGGGCGTCGGGGTAGGGCTGGCGGGTGGAGAACTCGACGCCCGGCAGGAGGGTCGCGACCGTCTGGGAGGACGCCAGGGCGTCCACGTCGGCGTCGCTGAGGAACGTGCAGTGGTCGGCGGACGCGGCGTCCAGCTCGACGGCCAGTTGCACGGCGGGGCCTTGGGTGAGCTGGTTCGCGTGCAGGCGGGGGCTCAGGCCCGCCTTGATCCCGGCTTGGAGGACCTCGCGGGCCTGGTCGGCGTCGAAGGCGCCTTGTTCGCAGAAGACGTCCACCCAGCGGGCATGGGGCGCGCAGGCCGCGAGCATGTCGGTCGCGGCGAGGTGCGTGTAGGCGGCGGCGGCGCCGCCGTATTCGGGCGGGACGATGTGGGCGCCCAGGTAGGTGACCTCGTCGGCGAGTTCGGCGGCGATGCGGACGGCCCGTTCCTCCTGGTCGACGGTAAGGCCGTAGCCCGACTTGCATTCGACGGTCGTGGTGCCCTGCCGCGCCATCTCGGTGATCAGGCGGCGGACGTTCGCGCGGAGGTCGTCGTCGGACGCGGCGCGAGTGCGTTCGACGGTCGTGCGGATGCCGCCCGCGGCGTACTTGCGGCCGCTCATCCGGGCGGCGAACTCCTCGGCGCGTTCACCGGCGAAGACGAGGTGGGCGTGGGAGTCGACGAATCCGGGCAGGACGGCCCGGCCGGCGGCGTCGAAGGACGCGTCGGCGGCGGGGGCGTCCGCGGACGGGCCCGTCCACGCGACCCTGCCGTCCTCGATCACCAGGGCGGCGTCGCGGACGATGCCCAGGCCGCCGAGGGCGGGGTCGTTGGTGACCAGTTCCCCGATGTTCGCGATGAGGGTGCTTCCGGTGCTCACCCGGGCAGGATCTCACGCCGCGACCCGCAGCCAGGCGTCGGCGGACGCGGCGCCGCGGATCAGGCGCAGCCGCCAGCAGCCCGGTTCGTCCAGCTTGTAGCCCACGCCCCACTCGTCGCCGGGACGGCGGTAGGTGCTGCCGCCGTGTTCCTCCGGACCCCAGAGGACGGGATGGTCGCGCCCGCCGGGCCCGGTCGTCGTGGCCCGCAGGGGTCCCGATCCGGTCACCCGCCAGACGATCTTGAGTTCCCGGCTGGCGCGCAGCGGCGGATACCCGCCCGGCGCCATGATCAACCCCGACGCGCGGATGCCGTGCCCGGTGGCGCGGACCTCCGCGATCCCGTCGTAGGGGGCGACCGGCGACTCCGGACGGCATCCCGGGGCGCCGTCGGGCCCCCGGGGGGCGGCGGCCGCGGCGCCGGTGCCCGATGGGCTCGCGGACGGCGCGGCGTCGTCCTGCCCGGCGGCGGAGCATCCGGCGGCGGCCAGGACGACGGCACAGGCCGCCGCATGCGCGAGTGACCGGGCGTGCGGCCGGGCGCCGGTCATTCGCCGTCGGGGGCCGTGACGGCGGCGATGGTCTCGGCCAGGGCGGCGGGGACGTCGTCGATCAGCAGGTGGCGGCCGTCGCGGACGATCTGGCGGCCGGAGACGACCACGTGCCGGACGTCGGCGGCGGTCGCGGCGAACACGGCGGCTTCGGCGACGTGGCCGGGGGACGCGCCCGCGGTGCGCACCGAGTCGAGGGCGACGGTGACGAGGTCGGCGTACGCGCCGGGCTCCAGCCGTCCCGCCTCCGGCCAGCCGAGCCCGTAGTGGCCGTTGGACGTGGCGGCGGCGAGGAGTTCCCCGGCCGTCCAGTGGCCCCGGACGCGGGTGCGGAGCCGCTCGTCCAGCTCGACCGCGCGGGCCTCCTCGAACAGGTCGATGACGGCGTGCTGGTCGGAGCCGAGGAAGATCGGCGAGCCGGCGTCCGCGAGGTCGCGGGCGCGGCCGATCCCGTCGGCGAGGTCGCGTTCGGTCGTCGGGCACATGCACACGCCGGTCATGGTCGTCCCGAGCAGGCCGATGTCCTCGCCGGTGAGGTGCGTCGCGTGGACGGCCGTGGTCAGCGCGCCCAGCGCCCCCGACTCGGCCAGGAGGCGGGTGGGCGTCATGCCGTAGGCGTCCAGGCACGCCTCGTTCTCGGCGGGCTGCTCCGACAGGTGGACGTGCAGGGGCGCGCGGTGCTCCTTCGCCCAGGACGCGACGGCCCGCAGCTGCTCGCGGGGCACGGCGCGGACGGAGTGGATCGCGGCCCCGACGCGGGCGTGCAGCCGTCCCGCCTTGTCGGTCTCCTCGTACAGGCTCTCGACGCGGCGCGCCCAGTTGCCCGCGGTTCCGTCGCCGAAGCGGAGCTGCGGGCCCTTGAGGGGGCTGCCGATGCCGCCGGTGAGGTAGCAGGCGTCCAGGAGGGTGATCCGGATGCCCGCGTCGGACGCGGCGGCGATCAGTGCCTCGCCCATCGCGTTCGGCTCGTCGTAGGGGGCGCCGCCGGGGCCGTGGTGGAGGTAGTGGAACTCGCCGACGCAGCTGATCCCGGCGAGTGCCATCTCGGCGTACACGGCGGTGGCGAGGGCGCGGTAGGAGGCCGGGTCGAGGCGGTCGGCGACCTTGTACATCTGGTCCCGCCACGTCCAGAACGTCCCGGAGTGGGCCTGGACGCGGGAGCGGAGGGCCCGGTGGAAGGCGTGGGAGTGCGCGTCGGCGAGGCCCGGCAGGGTCAGGCCGGGCAGGCGCCGTGCGTCGTGCGGGGCGGGGACGCCGGCGGCGACGCGGGTGATCCGCTCGCCGTCGGCCTCGATGAGCACGTCGGACGCCACACCGTCCCCGAGCCAGGCGAACTGGGCATGCCACTGCATATCCGGAGTCCTACCCGCACGCCAGGTCGTCCAGTACCGCGGCCAGGGCCTCGACTCCGGCCAGGCAGTCGGCCGGTTCCGCGAACTCCTCGGGGGCGTGCGACACCCCGGTCGGGTTGCGGACGAACAGCATCGCCGTCGGCAGCCGGGCCGACAGGATGCCCGCGTCGTGCCCCGCGCCGGTCGGCAGGACGGGGACGCCGCCGAGGGCCTCGCCGATGCGGTCGCGCAGGGCCAGGTTGAAGTCGACGATCTCGGTGTAGGGCTCCTCGGCGAGGTCGACGCTCACCCGATGCGGGCGCGCGGCGACCCGTGCGGCCTCGTCGATCTCCGCGACGGTCCGCCGGACCGCGTCGTCCGCCGGTCCGCGGGCGTCCAGCCAGGCCGTGACGGACGAGGCGATCGCGTTCACCCCGCCCGGCACGACCTTGACCTTCCCGACGGTCGCGACGGTCCCGTTCCGTTCGGCGGCCTCCCGCGCGGCGAGCACCATGCCCGCGAACGGCAGCATCGGGTCGCGCCGGTCGCGCAGCCCCGTCGTCCCCGCGTGGTTGCCCTCGCCGCCGAAGTCGAACCGCCACCGGCCGTGCGGGACGATCGCGGACGCCACCCCGACCGGTTCCCGGAGCGCGCGGCCCTGCTCGACGTGGAGTTCGACGTAGCAGCCGATCCGCCCGAGGAGGCCGTCGTCCGGGCCGATCGCGTCGGGGTCGAACCCGGCGTTGTGCACGACCTCGGCGAACGTGCGGCCGTCGGCGTCGCTCAGGGCGCGGGCCCGCGCCGGGTCGATCGCCCCGGACAGCAGCCGCGACCCGAGGCACGCCACCCCGAACCGCGCCCCCTCCTCCTCGGCGAACGCCCCGATCCCGATCGGCCGCCTCGGCTCGCGGCCCCGCTCGCGGAGCAGGTCGACGGCCGCGAACGCCGACACGACGCCGAGCGGCCCGTCGAACGCCCCGCCGCCGGGCACCGAATCCAGGTGGCTCCCGGTCAGGACGGCGTCGCCGCGCGACCCGTCCCCGGGCCGCCACCAGGCGAACATGTTGCCGTTGGGGTCGTGCTCGACGTCCAGGTCGCGGCGGCGCGCCTCGTCCAGGAACCAGGCGCGGCATTCAAGTTCCGGCGGCGTCCACGCGAACCGGTGGTAGCCGCCAGTCGCCTCGTCCCGCCCGATGGGCAGCAGCGCCGCCCACATCTCCTCGAAACTCATACCCTCTCCCTGTGCGGGGCGAGCCCCACGCCGCCCGGTCCGCTCCGCTATCCGTGCATCGGGATGCGGACGCCCCGCTCGTCGGCGACCTCGGCGGCGCGTTCGTACCCCGCGTCGACGTGCCGCATCACGCCGGTGCCCGGGTCGTTGGTCAATACGCGCTGGAGCTTCTCGGCGGCGAGGGCCGTCCCGTCCGCGACGCAGACCTGGCCCGCGTGGATGGAGCGTCCGATGCCGACACCGCCGCCATGGTGGATGGACACCCACGTCGCGCCGGACGAGGTGTTGAGCATCGCGTTCAGCAGCGGCCAGTCGGCGATCGCGTCCGAACCGTCCGCCATGCCCTCGGTCTCCCGGTACGGGCTGGCGACGGACCCGCAGTCCAGATGGTCGCGGCCGAGGACGATCGGCGCGCTGATCTCACCGCGCGCCACCAGGTCGTTGAACACCTCGCCCGCCTTGTCGCGCTCGCCGTAGCCGAGCCAGCAGATCCGCGACGGCAGACCCTGGAAGCGGACCTTCTCCCCCGCCATCCTGATCCACCTGTTCAGCGGCTCGTTGTCGGGGAACAGGTCGAGGATCGCCCGGTCGGTGCGGGCGATGTCCTTCGGGTCGCCGGAGAGCGCCGCCCACCGGAACGGGCCCTTGCCCTCGCAGAACAGCGGGCGGATGTAGGCGGGCACGAACCCGGGGAACGCGAACGCCCGCGCGTAGCCGGCGAGCTGCGCCTCACCCCGGATCGAGTTGCCGTAGTCGAACACCTCGGCGCCCGCGTCCTGGAAACCGACCATCGCCTCGACATGCGCGGCCATCGACGCACGGGCCTTGTCGATGAACGCGGCCGGGTCCTTGTCGCGTTCGGCGGCCATGTCCGCGAACGCGACGCCGCGCGGCAGGTAGGCGAGCGGGTCGTGCGCGCTGGTCTGGTCTGTGACGATGTCGATCGGGGCGCCGCGGCTCAGCAGTTCGGGGACGACGTCGGCGGCGTTCCCGAGCACCGCGATCGACAGCGGGCGCCGCGCGGCCTTCGCCTCCTCGGCGAGCCGCAGCGCCTCGTCCAGCGACCCGGCCCGGACGTCGCAGTACCGGTGCTCGACGCGACGCTCGATCCGGGACGGGTCGCACTCGACGCAGATCGCGACGCCGCCGTTCATCGTGACGGCGAGGGGCTGCGCGCCGCCCATCCCGCCGAGCCCGGCCGTCAGCGTGATCGTCCCGTTGAGGGTGCCGCCGAAGCGCTTGTCCGCGACGGCGGCGAACGTCTCGTAGGTGCCCTGCAGGATGCCCTGGGTGCCGATGTAGATCCACGACCCGGCGGTCATCTGCCCGAACATCGTCAGGCCGAGCGACTCCAGCCGGCGGAACTCCTCCCACGTCCCCCACTGCGGCACCAGGTTCGAGTTCGCGATCAGCACCCGGGGCGCCCACTCGTGCGTCCGGAAGATCCCCACCGGTTTGCCGGACTGGACGAGCAGCGTCTCGTCCCCCTCCAGGCCGGACAGCGACCGGATGATGCCGTCGAAGGCGTCCCAGTTCCGGGCCGCCTTCCCCGAGCCGCCGTAGACGACCAGCTCGTCGGGGTGTTCGGCGACCTCCGGGTCGAGGTTGTTCTGGATCATGCGCAGGGCGGCCTCCTGCGGCCAGCCCTTGGCGGCGGTCAGCGAAGTGCCGCGCGGCGCGCGGACGGGACGGGGACCTGACATCTGTGAGCTCCTTCAGGAGAGGGGGCCGGTGACGGCCTCGGCGGCGGCGACCAGCGAACCGTCCCGGACCATCGCGGTCGCGGCGGCGATCTCGGGCGCGAGGTAGCGGTCCGGGCCGGGCGGCGGGACGGCCTCCCGCAGCTTCGCGACGACGGCGGCGCTCGCCGGCCCGGGACGCAGCGGGGTGCGCAGGTCCAGCGCCCGCGCGGCGGTGAGGACCTCGATGGCGACCACCTGCGCGAGCCCGTCGACGGCCCTGCGCAGCTTGCGGGCCGCGCTCCAGCCCATCGACACGTGGTCTTCCTGCATGGCCGAACTGGGGATCGAGTCGGCGCTCGCCGGGGCCGCCAGCCGCTTCAGCTCCGACACGATCCCGGCCTGCGTGTACTGGGCGATCATGTGGCCGGAGTCGACGCCCGGGTCGTCGGCGAGGAAGGCGGGCAGCCCGGACGAGCGTCCCTTGTCGAGCATCCGGTCGGTGCGCCGCTCCGACATCGACGCGACATCGGCCGCCGGGACCGCCAGGAAGTCCAGCACGTACGCGATGGGGGCCCCGTGGAAGTTGCCGTTGGACTCCACCCGCCCGTCCGGCAGGACCACCGGGTTGTCGATCGCGGACGCCAGTTCCCGGCCCGCGACCAGCTCGGCGTGTTCGAGCGTGTCCCTGGCCGCGCCGTTCACCTGCGGGGCGCAGCGCAGCGAGTACGCGTCCTGGACCCGGGTGCAGTCGGGCCCGCGATGCGACTCCATGATCTCCGAGTCGCCCAGCAGCGCCCGCATGTTGGCGGCGGACGCGGCCTGCCCGGGGTGCGGCCGCAGGCTCTGCAGGTCGGCGGCGAAGACCCGGTCGGTGCCCAGCAGCGCCTCGACGCTCATCGCGGCGGCGAGATCCGCCACCGTGAGGAGCCTCCGCAGATCGCCGATGGCCAGGACGAGCATGCCGAGCATCCCGTCCGTCCCGTTCAGGAGGGCGAGCCCCTCCTTGGCGCCGAGCGTGACGGGCGCGATCCCGGCCGCGGCGAGCGCCTCCGCCGCCGGCTTCAGCTCCCCTGCCGCGTCCCGGACGGACCCTTCGCCGATCAGGGCCAGCGCGACATGGGCGAGCGGCGCGAGATCCCCGGAACACCCGAGGCTCCCGTACTCGAAGACCTGCGGCGTGATGCCCGCGTTCAGCAGCTCCGCGAGCGTCCGCGCCGTCACGGGCTGGACGCCCGTCCGCCCTGTGGCGAGCGTGCGCAGCCTCAGCAGCATCAGCGCCCGGACGACCTCCCGCTCGACCTCCGGCCCCGACCCCGCCGCATGCGACCGCACGATGTTGAGCTGCAACTGCGCCCGCAACTCGGGAGCGATGTGCCGCGTGGCGAGCGCCCCGAACCCAGTCGAAACCCCGTAGACAGGCGTACTCCGGGCGGACAGCTCCTCGATATGGGCCCGCGCCTCCCCGATCAGCTTCAACGCCTCACCCGTCAGCGCAACCTGGGCGCCGTCCCGCGCAACGGCGACGACCTGCGTGAACGCCAACGCTTCCGGCCCGACTTCAACCATAGGAACACCCATACCCACCATTGGACCCGCTCGCCGGCGTCGGCCCCACCCCCGAACTCGCTCCCGTGTCTCAGATACGAGACAATGCGCCCATGTCCCAGGTCCCCGCCGCCCGCCGGGCGCTGGCGGTGCTGCGTCTCCTGGCGGCCGCTCCCGGCCCGCTCCCGGCGTCCTCCATCGCCCGCGCCCTGCAACTCCCCCGCTCCAGCACGTACCACCTGCTCACCGCTATGTCGGAAGACGGCTTCGTCACCTACATCCCGGAAGAACGCCGCTGGGGCCTGGGCGTGGCGGCCTTCGAAATCGGCTCCGCCTACCTGCGCCACGAACCCCTCGAACGCCTGGCCCGTCCCCTTCTCCGCCGCTTGGTGGACCAGGTGGGCGAAATAGCCCAGCTGGGCGTCCTGCACGGCGCCGAGACCCTCTACCTCCTCAAAGAACAGCCACCCCGGCACGCCACCCTCGTCACCGACGTCGGCGTCCGCATGCCCGCCCACCTCACCGCCAGCGGCCTTTCCCTCCTCGCACACTTGCCTCCCGCTCAGGTCCGCGCACTGTTCCCCGGCCGCTTCGTGAACCGCACGGGCAAGGGCCCCGCGTCCCTGCGCGAACTGCGCCGCACCCTCTCGGGCGACGCCCGCCGGGGCTGGTCCATGGAGGACGGCCACATCACCGAGGGCTTCGCCAGCATCGCCGCCTGCGCCTTCGACCACACCGGCCACCCCACCGCCGCGATCACGGTGACATTCCGCCGCGAGGACCACCCTCCGCCAACCTGGCCGACGCTGATCGCTCCCGTCCAGAGAACGGCCGGAAAACTGACAGTCCGGCTGACCGGCCGCCCTCCGGCGCCCTGAGCACATCCCATCGCGCTACCGGGTCAGGCTCGCCTCGCCCCAGGCCGCGTGGCCGGCGTTGCTGCAGATTCCCATGTCACCCTTGACGAACGACATGCGCAACTCGAGCTCTTGCTTGCTGGAGACATCGAAGTCGACCGTTTCCGACTTGAACTTGGACGTCTTCCACTCGGGACCCACCTGCTGATTGTCCACGAAGAACTTGTAATAGACCTCCGTGTCCGGCTGCGAGTCACCGGTGACGCCGACTACGGCGTGAAAGGCACGCCATTCGCGATTCAACGCGTACGTGACACTCGCCCGCTCGTTGCAGCCGCCGACATCGAGCCTCAGAGAATTCGTATAGACGTTTCCATTGAGAGTCACGGAGTCTTCGGTGGGGTCGCTGTCCGGCGACGTCGGTTCCATCTCGGACAGATATTTCGTCTCAGCCGACGGCGTCGACGGGGCACCCACCGGCGCCGCCGGCCCACTGGCCGTTGCAGTCGGCCCCGCCGTCTCTCCGCCCTCCGGGCCGTCCTTCAGCAGGGGGAGCCCACCCTGAATGACAGCGGCCGCAATTACCCCTGCCGCGCCGATCAGCGCGGCGACGACCCCGACTTCCTTCCACATCGAACGTGGCTTCGACCGGCCGTCCTGATCATTGTCCGCCATCTGCCCCCGCCCCTCGCCCATGGCCACCGCTCCGGCCGATCTTGGAGGTGAAAACGGCCCGCGCGACCATATGAACGGGAGGCTACTGATACTCCTCATTTCACAGCAACCAGAACGGACCGGATTCGACTTAATCCCGGGTTTCCCCGGGGTCGATGGTGGCGTCGTCCACATCCCACAAGGTGTGCCAGATGTCGCGCAGTATGCGACGTGCTCACGTGCCCGCCGAGGACGACACATCCCTTCGCGCGAACCCGTCCTTCGGCAAGGCGTCACCGCTTCTTCGCCGACTGTTCGAGGTGGAGCACGACCAGCCGCGACAGTACGCCGCCGCGCCGGCTCGTCCACATCGGCTGCGTGCTCTCCGTACTGACATGGGCGGCCGCGAGGTTACTCTGATCAACGGAGCGGGTCAGGCATACGTGAAGTGCGCGTGATGTCGGGCGGATGAGTTGCCGGTCCCGGCTCCGAAGGAGGGGGACGAGATGCGCGGACGCCTCCTGCGTCATCAGTGGTTCTGGGTGGTGGCCGCGGCCGGTGCCCTGGTCCTCGTCTCCGGGTTCGTGCTCGTCCGGCCGGCGCGGGGCGACGGGACGGTGCGGGTGATGACCTACAACGTGCGGGGCGTGAAGGACCCGCCGCCCAGGGACTGGCGGACCCGGTTGAAGATGGTCGGGCATCTCCTCGGCCGCCACGATCCGGACCTGCTGGGTGTTCAGGAGGCACGGTGGCATCAGGTGCGCGACCTGGCCAGGCTGCTGCCGGACCACCGCTGGGTCGGTCTGGGCAGCAAGGGCGGAACCCGGGACCAGTTCATGGCGATCTTCTACCGGGAGCAGCAATTCGAGGTTCTGGACTTCGGCCACTTCTGGCTGTCGGGCACCCCCGACGTCATCGGCTCCGTGAGCTGGGGGAACCGGTACGTGCGGATGGTGACGTGGGCGAAGTTCCGCGACCGGCGCACCGGTGCGGTGCTGTACCAAGCCAACACGCATCTGGACAACAAGTCGGCGGACTCCCGGGTCAGGAGCGCCAAGTTGATCCTCGACCGTGTCCACGGGTTCGAGGCGGGGGTTCCCGTAGTGCTCACCGGGGACTTCAACGCCGCCGCCGGGGCGTCGCCGGTGTACGGAATCCTTACCGGCCCCGGCGCGTTCCAGGACACGTGGACGACGGCCCAGAGGCGCGGCCCGCAGTACCGCACCATCGGACGATGGCAGCCGCCGAAACGGGGCGGTAAGCGAATCGACTGGATACTGGCGCGCGGGCAGGTCCAGACGACGTGGACCGAGATCGACCCGTACCGCGTTGGCGGGCTCTACGCGTCCGACCATTATCCCGTGATCGCCCACCTGAAGATCGGGTGAGTCACAATCCGTAACGCGCGAGGACGTCCCGCTTACGTCCCGCCATGAACTTCCGCGTCATCCGTCCGGTGGTGAGCCACTTGATGACGTCACCGTTCTTCTTGCTGGCCAGCATCTTGTCGACCAGATATGGCGCGACATCGTCGACGTGGTCGCACAGGATGTTGAGGATTTTCCGCTGCTCCTTCACCTGTTCCGGCGCGACGGCGGCCTCCCTGAGCCACCCTTCGGTGATGAGCATTCCGGGACTGACCTGCCCGACCCGCACATCGGTCCCGTCGATCTCCTTGACCAACGACCGCGTGAATGAGTCCAGCCCGCGCTTGGTCGCCGAGTACACCCCCATCCCCGGACGGATGTGTCCGTCGCTGCCGCCTCCGAGGATGTTGAATACCTGTCCACCCTTGCCTTGCATCCCACGCACGGCGACCTGGGAGCCGTAAACGGTCCCCAGCATGTTCGTGGTCACCATCCCCCGAACATCTTCGACAGACGTCTCCACAATGGGACGGGTCGTGTTCGCAACACCGGCATTGTTGATCCACAGATCGACCCCGCCGAGCGCGTCCACTGCGGCACTCCACAGCTTCTCGACCTGCGCGGCATCGGTGACGTCCACAACACACCCATGGACCGCGGCGTCCCCCGTGGCCTCCGCCTCCAGCCGCTCGACGGCCTCGTCCACCGACGCCTGGCTGCGCCCCGAGACGACCACACTGTGCCCCCGCCGCAGCAACTCGCGCGCAAGCGCGAACCCGATCCCTTTGGTGCTACCGGTAACGACTGACTTCCGCATGGCCACTCCGGAGTAAGCCGGGCCTTACACCCGGAACCGGCGTTGATCGTACGCTGCCCCACACGCCCCGAACACCCCACCCTCTCTGCCAGTCGATCCAGGTGGACGGCAAAGCACTGCGTGGCACCCGCCACCACACCGCCTCCGGCCGGTCCCGGCACCTGTTCGCCGCCTGCACCGGCTGGCACCGCAGCGTGGTGGCCCAGGTCGAGATCGACGGCAAGACCAGCGAACTGGCGGCGTTCGAACCGCTGCTGCGGCCCTTGGACCTGACCGGCGCCGTCGTCACCGCCGACGCACTGCACACCCAGCGCGACCACGCCGGCTTCCTGGTCACCGAGAAGAACGCCCACTTCATCCTCGTCGTCAAGAAGAACCAGCCGTCGCTGTACCACCGGCTCAAACGGCTGCCCTGGCGGCAGATCCCCACCGGGCACACCGAGGACCATCACGGGCACGGCCGCACCGAACGCCGCTCGATCAAGGTCACCGCAGTCGGGCAGGGCCTGCTGTTCCCGCACGCCGCCCAGGCCATCCAGATCACCCGCAAAACCCGGCCCCGCCACGGTGGACGCTGGACGACCGTCACCGTCTACGCGATCACCAGCCTGCACCCCCACCACGCCACACCCGGCGAACTCGCCACCTGGATCCGCCAGCACTGGCAGATCGAGGCCCTGCACCACATCCGCGATGTCACCTACCGCGAGGACGCCTCACAAGTGCGCACCGGCAGCGGGCCCGCGGTCATGGCGGCCCTGCGCAACCTGGCCATCGCGCTAGTCAACTACTCGGCCCTGAAGGACCGAGCTTGTCTGTTCGGTCCTTGTGGGCTCTGTTTACGCTCTCGACTGCCCGCTACGGCCGGACGGTCAC
>NZ_JBEZGN010000069.1:0-20852 GCF_040650055.1 Spirillospora sp. NPDC048819
CCTCATAGGTCGACCTACGCCTCTTCCTCGCCACAAAACGATCTTCCCACTCAAGCGATCACAAAGTGGAGAAACCCAAGATCTCCTTAGATCAAGGGTCGCGGACGAACGTCGCGCACTCCGCGCACTCCTCGAGGTACCGATGGCGGCACTCGACGGTGTGCCGGAGGAAGGTGATCGCTCGCTGTCTGCTGCGGACCTCGCTTTCGAGCGCAGCGATCTTCGCGCGCACGACCTCCTGCGCTGCGGACTTCTTCGGGGACATCGCCGCGGTGACCTCCGGCAACGAGAGCCCGACTTGTCGCAGTTTCAGTACGGTTCGTGCCTGCTCCAGGACGTCGTGGTCGTAGAGGCGGTAACCGTTCGCGTCCCGGCGCACCGTGAGTGCTCCGACGTGCTCCCAGTGCCGCAGGACATGGGCCTCGACTCCAAGCTGCGCAGCCGCCTCACCGATCGTTATCGCCATCCGCCCTTGCCTTGATGTCGACCTGAACCTCTAGCGTCCCCAGCATGCCTGAAAGTTCTCCCACTCCGCCTACTCCTGCTTGTTCCCGATCGGTCCTGGTCACCGGCGCGACGGGCAACCTCGGCCGTGAGCTCCTCGCCCGGCTGCACGCGCGCGCAGCAGTTGTGCGGTGCCTCGACCGTCGCCGTGTTGGCCCCCGACCCGGTATGGAGTCGGTGCGCGGTGACCTGACCGACGCCGACTCCGTCCGTGCGGCGCTCGACGGCATCGACACCGTCTTCCTCATATGGCCGCTGCTCGACACCGCACCCGCCGAGCCTCTGATCGCAGAACTTGCCGCAGCAGCACCGCGCGTCGTCTACCTCTCCTCGACTGCGATCGATGACGCCTCTTCTCGCCAAAGCGACCCGATTGTGCAGGTACATGCGGACATGGAACGCCGCCTCCGTGATGCCGGCCTGCATCCCACCGTGCTGCGCAGCGACACGCTGGCGTCCAACACCCGGGGCTGGGCGGCACAGCTGCGCGCAGGCGACGTGGTCACAGGTCCGGACATAGCGCGCACAGCAGTCGTAGACGAGGGTGATGTCGCGGCCGCAGCCGCGGAGGTGCTCCTTCGACGCCAGGACGATTCGGATCGCACCCCCTACCTGCTGACCGGGCCCGAACCGCTCAGCAGGGCCGACCAGGTCGAAATCCTCGGGGCCGCACTCGGACGAAAGTTGCGCTTCGAGCCGGTCCCCGTGGATATCGCGCGCGCACGAATGCTCGCGGACGGCCGTCCCGAGCGGCTGGTCGATGCCCTCATCACGGCGTCGACGCGGCGACCGGAATCACGCCTTGTCACCGATGATGTCGAGCACCTGACCGGTATGCCGGCCCGCCCCTTCGCGCAGTGGGCCATCGACCACAGCACCGAGTTCGGCCCGCGGCCGTGAGCACACATCAGTCAGTCTCCAACCGGTGCGATGACCGCCGAAGATCGATTCCCCGACAATATCGAAACCGTCACGGGAAACTGCCCATGAGGCACGCCAATGCTCCACTGACCGTCGAAGGTCGACACCGACTTCTCGAGCGCTGCCGGACTCGTCCAATAGCGCACGTCGCCGCCGAGATGTGGGTCCCCGCCCGAATCGCAGACCTCCGGCGCAGCCAATAATGGTCAGCGTCGCGGATTGCGTTCAAACTCCAAGCTCAGGGCATCACCGTCAGCCGCCGCACAGTGACCCGGCACCTGGCGAGGCTCGGGCTCAACCATCGCAAGTTCATCGACCCGAACGGCGAACAGAACCGGAAGCCGCGCAGAATCAGCGCCAGGTGGCCAGGCCACATGGTCCATGTCGATGTGAAGAAGGTCGGCCGGATCCCCGACCGGCTCTGTCATCGAGAACCAGAACCAGATGTCGTTGGGTTCGGGCATCAGTTGGTGATCAATAGGGCGAAAATGTCGATGAGATTCAGCACCACTTCGGCCCAGGCGAAGCCCGGGCCGAAGATCGCGTGTGGTGGGGGTCAGTTCGTGTTCTGTTCCGGCCTCGGGAGCAATGGAACAGTGGTTGGCGTTAAGCATTGACCGACGTCATGGATGCCGTCGACGGCGGGCGTTCCCGCCGGTTACCCGCGCTTGTCCGGTTCGGCGTCGGCGAAGGGCCCGGTATCCGCCGAGATCTCGGGCGGGGCGAGGACGTCGCCGCGGTATACGACTCGGACCGGAACCGGAGCCACCATCGGATGCTGATCCGCCGGCGTAGCGAGGTCGTGTCGGACATTCAGCAAGACCGCCGTCGTCATCACCGCGGAGTCCGCCGGGCGCAAGGTCTCCGGCCTCGCCACCGCAGGCGTCCGTCTCACTTGACCTCTTGCGCGTCAGTCCGGCAGCCAGTGCAGTTCGTGCGCCAGGGTTTTGGCGACGGCACGGATGCGGCGGTGTAGCGGCGACTGCTCGCGTGGAAGGACCAGGTGGATCGTCAGGCTGGGCGCGCCCCGCAGCGGTCGCCAGGTGAGACCGGCCGGCTGTGCCGTGACCGCGGCTTCTCCGGCCGGGGCGAGGGTGACCCCGTCGCGCAGGTCGCGCTGAGACATGTCGAAAGAGACTGCGGGCGTGTGGAGTCGGGGGTGTGGTCGGGTGTCTCGGAACAGTGCGGACAGCTGATCGTGGATCACGGGGTTGGCCGCACGGTCCGGGAGTCGCAGCGGATACGCGGCCGCGTCGGCGATCTCGATCTCCGGGTGTTCGGCCAGCGGATGGTGCTGCGCCAGCTGGACCCCGACGCGCTCACGCCGCAGCAGGAACCGGCGCACCCCACGGCCCGGCTGTTCACCGCGGGTGATCCCGGCATCGATGCGGCCGTCGGCGACCGCGGGGGAGATCTCCGGTGTCGCCATCGGGACCGCGCCGACCTCGAGTCCGCTGTTGCCGCGAATCAGCCTGTCCACCAGGGCCGGTGCCGTCTCGGCCCCGGCGCTGAGGCTGTATCCGATGCGCAGCGTGCCCAGTTCACCGGCCGCCGCGCTCCGGGCGGTGTCCCATGCCCGGTCCAGCGCCGCCAGCGCGGACGGCGCGGACTCCGCCAAAGCCGCACCGGCCGTGGTCAATACGACGCTACGCGTGTTGCGGACCAGCAGGGCCGTACCGAGTTCCGTCTCCAATCGGCGCATCCGGGCGCTGAGTGCGGGCTGTGCGATACCGATCCGTGCGGCCGCGCGGGTGAAGTTCAACTCCTGCGCCAGAACCAGGAAGTACCGCAGGCTCACCGTATCCGGCGCCACGTGCCCTCCCTGCCGATTGATAACGATCCGTTCTGAGTCTATCCCGTACCGGTCTTTCCCTCGACCGCACATCAAGCCCTAACCTGCGCGTATGACGATTCAACTGACCGCAGTACGCGTCGCCGGGATCGATCGATCTGAGTGTCAATTCGAAGTCGGACGTGTCCGGCCGAACACAGGAGGTTTCCATGGCTAAGGGCTACTGGGTCAGTGTCTACCCCGCCATTTCCGATCCTGAGAGGCTGACTGCCTACGACAAGCTGGCCGGTCCGGCTGTCCAGGCGGGGGGCGGGCGCAACCTGTCCCTCCTCCCGTCCCGTGGCGGTCGAGTCGTCGCCCACGAGGCCGGAATCACGCAACGCGTCGTCCTGATCGAGTTCGACAGCTTTGAACAGGCCGTCGCGGCATACGAGAGCGAGGCATACCAGAAGGCGCTGGTGGCCCTCCCCGACGACGTCGAGCGCGACTTCCGCATCATCGAAGGCATCGACTGACCGGCGGGCCCAGCCATCGCTGAGCATCCGTCACCTGATACGCACACGGTGCTGAACGACGACTCACGAGACGAGTTCGAATCCATGCCCCGCGTCCCAGTTCGTCGTCGACGACCTCGACGGCCTGATCCTGTCGGGCGGGTCCGAAGAAGCGACGCGACGTCCGGGGCAGCTGGACGGTCTCGCTGACCTCGTCGACGAAACTCACCCTCCGGGGTTCTGCGGGTCGCGGAAGTCGTGGACGCGGTAACTTCCGGGCACGTAGGCGTCACGAAGCGGGTCGTTGAGCAGGATGCCGTCGATCGCGAGGCACTGGCAGCCGTTGGGCCGCTCGGCGCGGGTGTCGTGGACGTGCGGGCCCGCCTGCCGGGCGCCGCCTTCCCACTTGACGCGGTAGTTGATCCCGCGCGGGTTGTGGACGCCGGGGGTGTTCAGGTCGGTCGGTTCGAAGGGGCCGCTGGGGACGGTGTTCCAATCCCAGGATGGCGCACGGGATCGCTGGGTCTGGGAGCCGGTGGAGCCTGCGGGGGGTCGGCCAGCCGGGTGTGGCCGGAGTAGATGTCGCCGTGCGTGGCGACGATCCGGATGGGGTCGGTGCGGCCGGGGAGGGTGAACAGCATCAGATTGCGGTTGCGGGAGGCGAAGTCGGAGAGCCGGTGGGAGTAGAACCGCCGGACCACGACCTTGTGCGGGTCGACGTAGATGACGGGGGCGAACATGCCCCACTCGCGGGGCAGCGAGCACGGGTGCGGGACGTAGGCGGGGCCGCCCGCTTCCCGCAGCGCGGCGGCGGCTTCGTAGGCGCCCTCACCCCCGTTCAGCTCGTAGCGGTCGCCCTCGCCGACGACCAGGATGTCGGGCCAGTCCCCGTCGTGCAGTACACCACGAGGCAACCGGTGCAGCAGCGCCGCGAGCAGTGCTCGATCAGACCGGTGAACCGCACCCTCGCCCCATCCAGCCGGCGCTCCAGCACCGTGATCTGATGCCGCAACAACAAGGTCTCGGCGGCCTTCTCCCCGTCGGTCATCGGAAGCAGACGCAGCACCGCGAACGTGTTCGCCAGGGTCAAGTAGGCCAGTCGCACCAGCACAACCGCCCCATCACCCCGGGGCGAGGGCGGTTGTCGTGACCTGTCCCGCGACGGTTCCCGGCCCTGCGCCCCCGAACCACCGGACATTACGGCTCCCACCTGCGCGGACGTGCTTTTCGGCAAGCACGGGCTCGAACTCTTCGGCCGGGTCCCTCCGGCGTCCGACCGGCCCGCCCCCGCTCCACCATCTGCAGCCGAACTCCGGCGGATACGGCGATCGTGACATCGGCACTTGTGGACCCCTCCCGGGATCCCTCGTCCCAAGCGATCAGGTGTCCACAGGACCGGGTAACTCCATCCCGAACGGCGCGACGGGAACTCCCGTCCCCTTGCTGACACCGGATCGGACTCTGATTCGGACTAACTACGTGCCCGAATCAGCTACGGTCAAGGTAATCAGAAGAACGGCAAGTAGGGGGAAGACGTGGCTCAGAAGGTAATCGTCCAGATGACGGACGACATCGACGGCTCGGAGGCCATCGAGACCGTACGATTCTCCATCGACGGTTCGGCCTATGAGATTGACCTGAACGAAGGCAATGCGGACAAGCTCCGTAGCACCTTGCACGCCTACATGGAGAGTGGTCGACGACTCAAGGCCACCAGGGGCGGCAAAGCTCAGGCCCGTAGCACCAACGGCCGTGAGCGCAGCGCCGAGATCCGTCAGTGGGCAAAGGCCAACGACATCAAGGTCAACGAGCGTGGGCGCATCCCAGCCAACGTCATCGAGCAGTACGAGGCCGCGCACTAGCCCAGCCCGCACACCCTTAAACGCAGCACCCGAGGGACTCATCGGCTCCGGCTGGTGGGTCCCTTCCTTTCCGCACCAAGTCAGCCGGGGGGCGGACAGCCCATCAGCGCGGCCTGGGCAACCCGCCGTTGCCCGATTGGCCTAATGTGGGTGAACTCCCGCCAAGCCCAAACCGATCTTGGTCGACCGTCACACTGCTTCATGTGTCGGGAGAACAAAGTGACGAACAGTCGCTGCATGAAGTAAGCAAGCTGGCGTGCTACGGGCTTCCTCGCAGTCCAAGCTCCGTCCACACAGGAAGCCCCACAGCCGACCCCAACGATTTCTGCCTCAGCCTCGAATCCGTCCGTGCTCGTCGTGCAGCCCGCCTCCCGACCATGGTGGGAACACCCCAGCGATCATCACCGCAGTCGGAACGCTGCTCGGTGCGGTCGCAACGGCAACGATCGCCTATGCAGGCATAAACCAGACCGTGCAACTGCTTCGGGCACCGCAACCTCCCACGCCTTCGGTGAGGGTGACCGAACAGGTAACACCGAACCCGCTCGATGGTTCGGGGCCGTTCCGCTTGCGATCGCGGGAAAGCTCCCGGTCTCTCTCAGGGCCAGGAAACGGCAGAGTCGACTGAGCAAGGCAGCCTTGCGCCAGCACCAGACCTGGCACCGCAAAGGACGGGACCGGACCGCGTCATCGGCCCGGGCAGGGGCCCGAGCGACGGAATCCTGCCCGATCCTCGCCGATCACCTCCGCCCATTCCTGCACGCTCCAGTCCCAGACGAGCGTCCGACCTGGGCGTGGCGCGGCAGGATCACCGCCGTCGCATCACGTGTCCGTGGAACCGGGGGAAGCTCAAACACGCCCCGCGTCGACGCTGTCGTACTGGCATCGCCAGGCACTGTTCCGTATGAGCATCGCTGGCGCGGAAGGGTCTCCAGCGCGCCACCTGCGACCTCCAACACTCGAAGCCATTGACACGGCCGTGACCGACCCGGCCCGTGGGTGAGATCCACCAGGTCATCGCCTGCCCACCCCGCGCGACAGCCCCAGCTGCGGCTTGACATCCGTAACATCAGACCCCCGGACGCCCGACTGGCCCAGCCAGGTCCGACATCCACGAGCGAGGGCACGTGACATCGCACGCGCATCAGCGGGTATCACCGGATTCTGCGGGATGCACCGGCCATCGCTCAGCGCCCGGCCCTGTCGGCGTACTCGGCAGCTGCCCAGCCCTGTTCATCGTCCTGGCCGAGGTCGCCATCCCGCTGGTGCGCTAACCCGAGACGGATTTCACCTGGACCTCGCCCGCACCGTTGGCGTCGGACGGCGTCGGGTGGAAGGTGGCCTGGCCGGTGACGCGGACGCCGGCGCGGTCGCCGGGGCGCAGGCGCACGTGCCCGTCGACGCGGACGTCGACCGGCGTGTCGAGACCCTCGACGTCGATCGTGATCATGGCGTCGTGGCCGTAGTAACGGACGTCGGTCACCGTCCCGGCGGGCGCCGTGCCGCCGGGGTCGGTGAGCCGCAGTTGCTCGGGCCGCAGGATCACGGTCCCCTGGACGGCCGCGTCGCAGTCGCGCAGCTCGACCTGGCCGAGGGGGGTCGTCGCCGTCCCGTTCGCGGCGTCCCCCGGAAGCAGGACGGCGTCGCCGACGAACCCCGCCACCCAGGGATCGGCGGGGTGGCTGTAAACGTCATGCGACGGGCCGCACTGTGCGACCCGCCCGTTGTGGACGACGGCCACCAAGTCGGCGATCGACAACGCCTCCTGCTGGTCATGGGTCACGAGCAGGGCGGTCGCACCCGTGGCGCGCAGGGCGGCGCGGACGTCGGCCCGCACCCCGGCGCGCAGCGCGCTGTCCAGCGCGTTGAACGGTTCGTCGAGCAGCACGAGCGCCGGTTCGGGCGCCAGCGCGCGGGCCAGCGCGATCCGCTGCTGCTGTCCGCCGGACAGTTCGTGCGGCATCCGGTCGCCGTACCCGGCCAGTCCCACCAGTTCGAGCATCTCCTCGGTGCGCCGGCGGCGTGCGGTCCGGTCGGCCACGCCGAAGGCGACGTTGCGGGCGACGCTCAGATGCGGGAACAGTGCGCCCTCCTGGGGCACGATGCCGATGCGGCGCCGCTCCGGCGGGACGTGCGTCCCGGGGCCGGTGAGGAGGCGTCGGCCCACGGTGACGGTCCCGGCGTCGGCGCGCAGGAAGCCCGCGATGACGCGGAGCAGGGTGGTCTTCCCGCAGCCCGAAGGGCCGAGGACGGCGGCCAGCGAGCCGCTCGGGACGGTGAGGTCGAGCCCGTCCAGGACGGTCGTGGCCGGGCCGTACGCCTTGGTCAGGCTCTCGACCTGCAGATCGGTCATGTGCGCCTCCCGAGGAGGTACGAGGGGACGGCCGCGAGCAGGATCAGTGCGGCCGCGTACGGCGCGGCGTCGGCGTAGGAGGCGACGCCCGTCTCCGTCCACAGCCGGGTGGCGAGGGTGTCCATCCCGGTGGGACGCAGCAGAAGGGTGGCAGGCAGTTCCTTCATGCAGACCACGAACGTGAGGGCGGCGCCGGCGGCGATGCCGGGTGCGGCCAGCGGAACGGTGACCGATCGCAGGACCCGCAGCGGGCCGCGGCCGAGGGAGCGGGCGACGTCCTCCAGTACCGGCGGGGACTGGATGACGGCCGCACGGGTCGCGGCGACCGCGAGCGGCAGGAACAGCACCGCGTAGGCGCAGACCAGCAGCGGCAGCTCCTGGTAAAGGGGGTTGGCGTACCGGACGGCGAAGAACACCATCGCCAGGGCGACGGTGATGCCGGGCAGGGCGTGCCCGGCGTAAGCCGCCTGCTCCAGCAGGGCTGGAAGCCGTCCCCTGTGGCGGGCGGCGACGACGCCGACGGGCAGGGCGAGGACGGTGGTGAGCGCCGCCCCCGCGGCGGCCACGGCGAGGGTGACCCCGGCGGTGTTCACGAGCGCGGCCGGGTCCCAGGTGGAGCGGTTCCCCGTCACCAGCCAGTACGCGAGCGTGGCGAGCGGGAACACGACGGCCGCGGCGGCGACCGCCGCGCACCAGCCCAGTGACGGGGCCGCCCAGCGGCCGAGGCGCAGCGGCACCGGCGGGCGGGCCGTCCCCGTCCCGGTCCTTGCGTGCCCGCGGCGTCCGCGGGTGCGGGTCTCCAGGGCGACCAGCGCCACCGTCATCACGACCAGCACGACGCTCAGCGCCGCCGCCGGGGTGCGGTCGAAACTGGCCTGGTAGGACGTGTAGATGCCGCGCGTGAACGTGTCGTACCGCATCAGCGACACCGCGCCGAAGTCAGACAGCACGTACAGCGCGACCAGCAGGCCGCCGCCGGCCGCCGCCGGGCGGAGCTGGGGAAGGGTGACGCGCAGGAACGTCCGGCCCGGCCCGACCCCGAGCGACCGGGACGTCTCCTCCTGCGCCGGGTCGATGCCGCGCAGCGCGGCGGCGACCGGCAGATACACGTACGGGTAGCTGACCAGCGTCAGCGACACCGCCGACCCGGCGAACCCGGCGAGTCCCGGCACCGCCGACAGCCACGCGAACGCCGCCACGTAGCTGGGCACGGCCAGCGGGAGCGTGACCACGATCGACCAGGCGCGGGCGCCGGGCAGCGCCGTCCGGACGGTCAGCCACGCCAGCGAGACACCCAGGATCAGGCACGCCAGCATCACCGTGGCGGCCAGGGTCAGGCTTCGGACGAGCAGTAGCGCGGTGCCCTCGGTGGTGACGACGCTCCAGGCGAACCCGAAGCCGCGCTCCAGCGCCCGTACGGCGAGATAGCCGAGCGGCAGCAGGGCCAGGGTCCCGGCCAGGGAGGCCGGGGCGAGGAGCACCCAGGGGGCGCGGGCCGTGGTCATCCGGTCAGACCATGCCGACTTCCCGGAGCATCTTCAGGGTCTCCTGGAGAGAGTCCAGCTCGCCGAGGTCGATCTCGGGTGCCTTCAGCGAGTCCAGCGGCGGCAGGCCGGGGACGTTGCTGGTGACCCCGGACGCCAGCGGGTACTCCTTCGTCTCGTCGCTGAAGTAGGTCTGCGCCGCCTTGGAGAGCAGGAAGTCGACGGCCTTCTGCGCGGTCGCGGGGTGCGCGGCGCCCTTGAGCACTCCCACACCCGCCACGTTGATCAGCGCGCCGGGGTCGGCGCCGGGAAGGTAGTGGAGCTTGGCGGTGACACTGCTCTCACCCTTCTCCGCGACCCTCTCGTACCAGTAGTAGTGGTTGATCAGCCCCAGGCCGATCTGCCCGGCGTTCACCGCGTCCAGCACGGCGATGTTGTTCTCGTACGCCTTCACGCCGTTGGCCTTCAGGCCATCCAGCCACTTGCGGGTGGCATCGTCGCCGTCCAGGACCCGCATGCCGGTCACGAACGCCTGGAAGGACGCGTTGGTCGGCGCGTAGGCGATCTTGCCCTTCCACTCCGGCTTGACGAGGTCGCGGACGCTGTCGGGCGCCTTGGGAACGAGATTCGGGTTGTAGGCGAGCACGCGGACCCGGCCGGAGACGCCGACCCAGTCGCCCGCGCCGGAGCGGAACTGCGCCGCGACCTTGTCGAGGGACGGCTGCGGCAGCTTGGCGAGGCGTCCCGCCTTCGCAAGGGCGCCGAGCGCCCCGGCGTCCTGGGAGAGGAACAGGTCGGCCTTGGTGCCGTCGCCCTCCTCGAGGATCTGCGCGGACAGTTCGGCGCTGGCGCCGTACCGGACCTCGACATCGGTGCCGACGGCGTCCTCGAGCTTGTCCAGCAGCGGCTTGACGAGGCCCTCGTTGCGGCCGGAGTAGATGATGAGGCCGGCGTCGGAGCCCAGGCCGCAGGCCGCTCCCATCGGCAGGAGGACGGCCGCGAGGGCGAGCGCGGTCGTGAAACGTCGCAGGGGGTGTCGCATGGGCCTACCTCGGAGGTGCCGTACAGGGGGCGGTGTCGGTATGTAGGTTAGCCTTACTTAAGATGCGCGTGTGAGTCGCCCCCACCTGGAGTTTCGTCCGGTCCCGTTCGCCCGTGACCTGGCCAAGTACGCGGACAGGCCGGCCGTCGTCACCGCCGAGGGGACGCTGTCCTACCGCGAACTGGCGGCGCGGACGGCGGCCACCGCCGAGCGGCTCGGCACCGAACGCCGGCTGGTGCTGCTCGGCGGGGCCGACACGGTGGACGCTCTGGTCGTCTACCTGGCGGCGCTGGCGGCCGGGCATCCCGTCCTGCTCGTCCCGCACGACCGTTCGATGTCGTCCCTGATCGACGTGTACGACCCGGACGTCGTCGCTCTCCCGGACGGGACGCTCGACGAACGCCGGCCCGTCTCCGCGCACACGCTGCACCCCGACTTGGCGCTGCTTCTCAGCACGTCCGGTTCGACCGGCGCACCGAAGCTCGTCCGGCTGTCGCAGGAGAACCTGCAGGCCAACGCGGCGTCCATCGCCGAGTACCTGGACATCCGGGACGGCGACCGCGCCGCCACCACCCTGCCGATGTACTACTGCTACGGCCTGTCCGTCATCAACAGCCACCTGCTGCGCGGCGCCGGACTGATCCTCACCGACCTCTCGGTCGCCGACGACTGTTTCTGGACGCTGTTCCGCGACGCGCGCGGAACGTCGCTGGCGGGCGTCCCCTACACCTTCGGCCTGCTCGACCGGGTCGGCTTCGCCGACATGAGGCTCCCGCATCTGCGGTACGTCACCCAGGCCGGCGGCCGGCTGGCGCCCGACCACGTCGCGCGCTACGCCGAACTCGGGCGGCGGCGCGGCTGGGACCTGATCGTCATGTACGGGCAGACCGAGGCGACGGCCCGGATGGCGTACCTGCCGCCCGATCTCGTGGCGTCCCACCCCCAGGCCATCGGCGTGCCCGTCCCGGGCGGGTCGCTGCGGCTCGAACCGCTACCCGACTGGCCCGGCGTCGACACGGGCGAACTGGTGTACACCGGCCCCAACGTCATGCTCGGCTACGCCGAAGGCTCCGCCGACCTCGCCCTCGGCCGCACCGTCCACGAACTACGCACCGGCGACGTCGCCCGGCTCCTCCCCGGCGGCCTGTACGAAGTGGTGGGGCGGCGAAGCCGGTTCCTGAAGCTCTACGGCCTGCGCATCGACCCGCAGAGCGTCGAGGCGATGCTCGCCCGGCACGGCCTGGCGGCGCTCTGCACCGGCGACGACGAGGGCCTGGTCGTCGCCGTGGCGGGCGGCGCCGACACCCGGCACGTCAGGCGGCTCGTCGCGGCCGAATGCGGCCTGCCCGCCCGGGTGATCGGCGTGCACGCGGTGCCGGAGCTGCCCCGGCATTCGACGGGCAAGCCCGACCGCCCGGCCGTACTGCGGCTTGCGCGTTCCGAATTTGTACCGGCGCGTCCCGAACCGGCGCCGGCGCGTCGCGAACCGGTACCGGCGACGGACCTGGTCCGCCTGTACGCGCAGATCCTCGATCGGACCGCCGTCACCGAGGACGACAGCTTCGTGGATCTCGGCGGCGACTCGCTCTCCTACGTCGAAATGTCGCTGAAGCTGGAGGAGGCACTCGGGACGCTGCCCGCCGACTGGCCCACCCGCCCCATCCGCGACCTGCGGCGCTCCGACGGGCGCTCCCGGCGCCGGACCTTGGAGACCGGTATCCTGCTGCGCGCCGTCGCGATCGTTCTCATCGTCGGATCGCACATCTCGATCTTCACCTTCCGGGGCGGGGCGCACATACTGCTCGCGGTCGCGGGCTTCAATTTCGCCCGCTTCCACCTCACCCCGTCCGGACGCGGCGAACGCCGCCGGCGCGTGCTCGGTGCCCTGAACCGGATCGCTGTGCCGAGCGTCATCTGGCTCATCGTCGCGGCACTCCTCACCGCCGACTACCACCTTGTCGACGCCCTGCTGCTGAAGAGCGCGTTCGGGTACAACAGCAACTACTGGTTCATCGAGATCATCGTGTACATCCTGCTCGCGATGGCCGCGTGGCTGAGCGTCCCGGCCCTCGACCGGGCGGAACGCCGCGCGCCCTTCGGGTTCGCCCTCGCGCTGCTGCCGGCCGCCCTAATCGTCCGCTACGACTTCTTCGGCCTTTCGGACCTCCCGGACGCGATCACCGCGCTTTGGATCTTCCCCCTGGGGTGGGCCGCGGCGAAGGCGGCCACCACCGCGCGACGATCGCTGGTGACCGTGGTCGTGCTCGCCACCGTCCCCGGCTACTTCGGCTCCGGCGAAACGCTGCGGGAACTCATCGTCATCGGCGGCGTGACGCTGCTGATCTGGATCCCCGCGCTGCCGAGCACCGCCCTGTTCAACCGCCTCGCCGGGCTGCTCGCCGGTGCTTCGCTGTACATCTACCTCGTCCACTGGCAGATCTATCCACTGCTGGACCACTACTCCGGGCTTCTGGCCCTGCTCGCCTCCCTGGCGGGCGGCGTCGCCTACGCATCCGCCGCCGCACGCATCATGCGCAAGGCGTCCAATGCGCCCCTGCGCGACCGTCGCGCTTCCGCCTACGCGGGCTTCCTGCTCCGGCGATACACGCTAAAGCCACCGACGACGGACTCCACACGCTGAGGACGCTCCGGATACGGCCGACTCCCCTGCCATCATTTACTGGGTTCGCGCATAGATCGACGCTCACATCGCGGGGCCCGATGGGGAGTTCGACTGGCCGGCCGTGGGCCCGGCGCCGTCCGGGTGCTCCGAGAAACTGTTTCACGTGGCACTCGTATGCAGCCTTCCCGCTACCCAGAAGGAACCACGCCATGACCACTTCGCACGCCTTCCCCCTGGAGCCCACTCCGATCCATGTGTCCGACAAGGTCCTGGATGACCTGCGCGCCCGTCTCACATTGACCCGTCCGCCGTTGGACGAGGGAAATGAGGACTGGTCATACGGCGTCCCGGACAGCTATCTGCGTGAACTGGTCGCCTACTGGCGGGACGGCTACGACTGGCGCGAGGCCGAGGCCGCCATCAACGCCTACGAGCACTACCAGGCGAGCGTCGCCGGTGTCTCAGTGCACTTCATGCGCAAGCCCGGCCGCGGCCCTAGCCCGATCCCATTGATCCTCACCCACGGCTGGCCGTGGACGTTCTGGCATTGGTCGAAGGTGATCGACCCGCTCGCCGACCCGGCCGCGTTCGGCGGTGACCCCGCCGACGCGTTCGACGTCATCGTGCCGTCCCTGCCCGGGTTCGGTTTCCCCGGCCCGCTCACCGGCTTTCCGGACGTCAACTTCTGGAAGGTCGCCGACCTCTGGCACACCCTGATGACCGAGACCCTGGGATACCAGAAGTACGCCGCCGGGGGCTGCGACATCGGCGGGATCGTCTCCAGCCAGCTCGGGCACAAGTACGCCGACGAGCTGTACGGCATCCACATCGGCTCCGGGCTGCCGCTCGACTTCTTCACCGGCCCCCGGGCCTGGGACTTCGCCCGGAATCGGCCCCTCACCGACGACCAGCCCACCGACGTCCGCGCCCGCATCATGGAGATGGACCACCGCTCGGCGTCCCACCTGGCCGTGCACATGCTCGACGGCGCCACCCTGGCCCACGGGCTGAGCGACTCACCCGCCGGACTGCTCGCCTGGCTGCTGGAGCGCTGGAACGCCTGGAGCGACAACGGCGGCGACCTCGAGTCCGTCTTCACCAAGGACGACCTGCTCACCCATGCCACGATCTACTGGGCGAACAACTCCATCGCCACGTCGATGCGTTACTACGCCAACGCCAACCGCTACCCCTGGGCCCCCGCCCACGACCGCACCCCGGTCGTGCAGGCCCCGGTCGGCCTCACCTTCGTCACGTACGAGAACCCGCCCGGCGTCCACACCGCCGACGAGCGCGTCCGGGCGTTCAAGACCGGCCCGCAGGCCGATTGGTTCAACCACGTCAACGTCAACGCCCACGACCACGGCGGCCACTTCATCCCCTGGGAGAACCCCGACGCCTGGGTGAGCGACCTACGCCGCACCTTCCACGGCCGCAGGCCCTGAACGACCCCGTCGCAGGCCGGCCTCGTGGCAGTTAGGTAGGCACGTTCCCGGTCGGCGTCCGTGGCCGCCTTGTCGGTGGCGGCGCGTACGTCGCACTCCCCCGCGCCACCCCACACGAGGCTGTCACCAACCGCTGACAAGACTTCGTCGCCCTCGATGCCGAGAACGCTCGCGCGGTGCCTCAGCGGCCTGCCCGGCGCGGCCCGTCAACTCCGTCTTCGACCTTGTGGGACACGGTCGAGCAGGGCCCTCAGCTGCCACCGAGGCTGTTAATGCGAAGAACTTCGCGTTACTCTGTCCGTGACGCACAGAGAGGGGTGGCGCATGGACGTGAAGCCGCGCGCGACGGGGGCCGTGCGGCCTCGGACACCGGCTCGTTCAAGGGCGACCTTCAGGCGCTCGCGCTGGAGATCGCCGGCCTGTATCAGCAGCCCAGAGCGCGGGCGCTCGTCGAGGGCGTCGTGGCCGCCGCCGTCCGGTCCCCCGAGGCGTCCACCGCCTGGGCAACGGTGATCGCCGAGCGCAACCGCCTCGCGTCCCGGATCGTCGAACGGGCCGTAGAACGCGGCGAACTACCGCCGGGAACCGACGGCATCGCGATCATCAGCGCCGTCGGAGCCCCCATCTACTATCGCCTGCTCGTCGCCCGCGGGCCGGTGGATGACGAGGTCGCCGAGGTCGCCGCCGCGGCCGCGTACGCCGCTGCCCTCAGCGGCGCCTTCACACCGGGGGGCTCCCCCGGCCCTTCATAGGCCGCGTACACCTGCAAACACCAGCGAAAGGATCCGCAAATGCGCCAGGACATCGAGTTCGTCTCTGCCGGGACGACCCTCCGCGGGTGGCTTTACACGCCCGACGGCACCTCCGGCCCGCACCCGGCCGTGGTCGTCACCCATGGACTCGGGGCGGTCAAGGAGCAGTACACCGACGACATCGCCGAAGCACTCGCCGCGGCCGGGCTGGCGGTCGTCCTCTACGACCACGCCTCGTTCGGCGCGAGCGACGGCGAGCCACGCCAGGAGGTCGATCCTTGGACACAGATCCAGGGATACCGGGACGCCGTCACCTTCCTGTGCACACGTCCCGAGGTGGACGCCGAGCGCATTGGGGTGTTCGGGTCGAGCTTCTCAGGCGGGCACGTGCTCGTCGCCGGGGCCGTCGACCGGCGGGTCAAGGCCGTGTACTCGCAGGTGCCGGTCATCAGCGGCGGGACGACCCTGTCGCGGTTCATCCCCAGCGAGGCCCTCGCCGAGGTACGCAGGAGCTTCGACGCCGACCGGCTCGCCCGGTTCAACGGCGAGGCGCCTGCGATGATCCCCCTCATCACCGCGACCCCCGGGGAGCCCGCCGCGATGGCCGACCGGGAAACCTACGAGTGGTACCAGGCGATCGAACCGGAGCGCCTGGCGACGTGGCGCAACGAGGTCACGCTCCGGTCGGTGGAGGCGATCGCCGGCTACGAGCCGGGCGACTATATCGCCCGCATCTCCCCCACACCGCTCATGCTCGTCGTCGCCCAGCACGACATCCTCACTCACAGCGACCTGGCCTTCGCCGCCTATGAACGGGCCCTGCACCCTAAGCAGCTCGTCACCCTGCCCGGCGGCCACTTCGTCGTCTATAACCAGGAGTTCAAGAACACGCTCGCCCTCATGACCGAATTCTTCCTCCAGCATCTCGCTCCCCGGACATCCGCCTAATACTCCAGCCGCACTGCCATAGCCACCACTTTCGGGACCGGCGTGGAGCAGGAACTGGTCACGCCGGCCCTCACGTCCATCAGGTTGAAGAGGAAACCCGTGATGCTGACGGTCCCTACCGAGGTCGCCCACAAGTGAGCAGTGAGCCCTCGGCCAAAGCCAGGTCGAGAGCTCACTGGTATGGCGCGGGCGGCTCACCCAAGAGCGGCTATCGGGTGCCGTCGATCAGGCGGATGGCCAGGTCGGGGCTGAACTGGCCGGCGGGGATCCCGGCACCGATCCCGCAGTCGCCATCGGAGTCGCCGGGGACTTTGACCCACAGTTCGAGTTCGGCGTCGGCCCCCTCGCGGGGCGGGGTGCCGAGCCTGCGTCCGGCCGGATTGCACCATTCACCGTTGGAGCCATTGCCGTTCCGGCTGGTGTCGACCACGAAGGTCTTGCCGCTGGGGAGCCCGGCATTGACGGCCTTGGCGTAGGTGACGGACTGTTCGGTGGTGTAGTAGTTCGACACGTTGACCGAGAAGCCGCGTGCGTCCGCGATCCCGGCGGCCTGCAGACGCTGGGCCATGGTGCCGGCGGGGATCCAGTTGGCGTTGGCGGCGTCCAGGTAGACCCAAGCGTTCGGCGCCTTCTGCTTGAGCTGCTGCACACCGTATTTCAGCAGGTCGAGCCGAATCTGCCGCTCGGTGTCGTTCGGCAGGCAGTCCAGTTGGGCGACTGCGTCGGGCTCCACCACGACGATCGCCTGACGGCTGCCAATGGCCGTGGCGAACTGCCCGATCCAGGTGCGGTAGGCCTCCGGGCTGCCCGCGCCGCCGCCGGAGTGGCTGCCGCAGTCACGGCCCGGGACGTTGTAGGCCACCAGCATCGGTGTGGCGCCAGCCTGCTCGGCGCCGCCGACGTAGCGGGACACCGCCGCGGTGATGTCGCTGTCCCAGTTGCCGAACCAGCGTGCGATCGGCCGATCGGCGATGGCCGCCTTGATGCGAGCGGCCCGCGGGTCGCCGGGGTTGGCGGCGACCCAGGCTGCCGGGTTGGAGTTCGGGTCGACGTACAGGTTGGCCGCGGCGATCGCCTCGGCCGCGGGTGCGGCGTGGGAGACGGCGCCGACCTTGGCGGCCTGCGGTTGCTGTCCGGTGAAGTATGCGCCGGTCAGCGCGGCCGTCGACGCGGTGAACGCGGCGACGGCGGTGATGGTCCATCTACGGAGAGCGGGTAGCACGGGGGTTCCTTCGTCGTCCGGTGTCATGGCGGGGGTTGCCGTCCGCGGGCTCTTCGGTCACATTTCAGCGGAGCATGGGGAAGCGGACGTGTTCAATGCACTTTTTCCGACCGTTCCCCGAGAAACTACCGACGCGCTTGAATTTGAGTCAAGAGCCTTTTCATGCCTTCCACTTCCGTCTAACCACCGAGCATCTCGCCGCCATTGTGAGCCGCTGTAAAGGGCCCAACCAGGCTGAACTCGTAGAGCCGTTCCTGTGGGGGATGCGGTTGTCGTCGTTGCGTGAGCGAGACCTCACTGCGCTGATGACAGACGGTGAGGACGGGTGGGCGTATGAGTTGGGCATGCGGTACGCGCAGCGAAGGTGGGTACACCCCCGCCGAGCAGCAGCAGCGGCGGGAGCGGATGCATGCGGCCGAGCGATTCGCCGGTGGTGACGGTGTCGCTGCGATCGCCACGGACCTGAGGGTTACCGAACGCACGGGGCGGCGGTGGCGCGCGGGGCGGGGTGGACGCCCTCATACCGCGGGGCCCGGTTTCGCGGGCGGCGAGCAGCTCGCGCGTCTGGCGCTCCCAGCTGTGACCGTTCAGCGGACAACCATGGACGAGGACGACGGGCGGCTGACCCGCGCCCTGATCCTCGTAGTGTTGGCGTGTCCTCGGTTGGAGGCCGGTAGTTCGGTGCGGTCAGGCATCGACGTTTCCGCGAGGCGCGGAGGTTCCGTTCCACCGGAAGGGGTCGTCTTCCAGCGCCGAGCGGTCCCAGCGTCCGAGGTCCGCGGCGGCTTCGTAGGTGGTGTGGAGGAACTCGGCGACCGCGCGGTCCGGGTCGGGCGCGGCACGGGCGGCCTCGTAGGGCAGCAGGAACTGCTGGAACTCAGAACTGAAGTACGCGCCTTCGGGGCCGATCGACTGATCGGCGAACCCGTCGGGCTCGGGGTAGGCGTAGGAGTAGAAGGCGCCTTCCTCTCCGCCGCCGGGCCAGAACCCGCAGCTGGACAGTTCCCGGGAATAGCCCTCGACCATGACCCAGTCCCCGCAGTTGGGTACTCCGCCGGGATGCGGCGGAGCCGACCGCCCGGAGAAGCGGGTGCAGGCGAGATCCATCCCTCCCCAGAAGAAGTGCACCGGACTGACCTTGCCGACGAAGTGCGACCGGAACTCGCCGATCACCCGGTTCGCCTGCAGCAGCTGTCGCCAGAACAAGGCGGCCGCCTCGCCGTCGTAGGAGGCGTGGTGGTGGTCGTCGGCGAAGGGGATCGCCGGCTCGACCTCGTTGGGGTGCGGCCGGATCGGTGCCTCGATCCCGAGCCGGTCGAGCATGGCCAGGATTCGGGTGTAGAACTCGGCAACCGGCATCGGCTGGAGCGGGAGGCTCCGAGCGCCGCCGTCGCTGCTGCGGATCTCGAGCCGGTGGCCGAGGAAGTCGAACTCGATCTCGAAGGCCCCCGCACGGTGCGGGATGGCCGACGTCGTCAACCCGCGCGGGCTGACGTACAGGGTCACCTGCCACCAGTGATTGAGCAGCGGAGCGTGGGCCATGCGGATCTTGCCCACGATCTGGGTCCACATGTGCAGGGTGTCGCGGGTGGGGGTCCAGTCCGGGACCCGCAGGCTCGGCCAGCTCGTCATCGCTGCGCCGGTCATCGGATCTCATACCCTTCGCGGGGCGACGAGAGTGTGGCGGTCATTGTGCTCCTGACCTGCGGGACGGGCTCCTCGAGCCCGGTCGCGATCGGTGGTGAACTCGTCTCGGAACCCGCCGGAGATGATCAGCGGTGTTCGGGATTGTCGTTGTCGGGGCGACAACCGGCGTCCCAGGCCGTTCGCTGGTTGCCGTAGGCCGGGATCCCACCGGCGCGTCGGATCATCGACGCGAGGTGGAGCAGGTTGTAGGTCATGAACGTGATGTTGCGGTTGGTGAAGTCGTTGTCCGGGCCGCCGGAGCCCTCGTCGAGATAGGAGGGGCCGGGGCCGACGTCACCGAGCCAGCCCGCGTCGGCCTGGGGCGGGACGGTGAACCCGATGTGCTGCAGGCTGTAGAGGATGCTCATCGCGCAGTGCTTGAGGCCGTCCTCGTTGCCGGTGATCAGGCAGCCGCCGACCCGGCCGTAGTAGGCGTACTGGCCGCGCTCGTTGAGTACGCCGGAGTAGCCGTAGAGCCGCTCGATCACTCGGCGGGTCACGGAGCTGTTGTCGCCGAGCCAGATCGGTCCCGCGATGACCAGGATGTCGGCAGCCAGGACCCGGGGCAGCAGTGCGGGCCATTCGTCGGTGTCCCACCCGTGCTCGGTCATGTCCGGGCGGACGCCGGTGGCGATGTCGTGATCGACGGCGCGGATCTGATCCACGCCGACCCCGTTCGCCTCCATGATGGCCACGCTGCGGTCGATCACGCCCTGGGTGTGGCTGCGGTCGGGGGAACGCTTGAGGGTGCAGTTGATGTACATCGCGCGCAGCCCGGTGAAGTCCGGTCCCTGGGTCACGGATGCAGTCATGGGGTCCCTACCTTCTTCCTCGGGTGGTGCCGAAGCTGCGCGGGCGGACCCGCGACGTGCGCCTTTAGGTACCGCCGTCCGCGAGTCGGTACTGCAGCGTGCCCGAGGGGCAGCGCCGCACGACTTCGGCCAGGCGTCGGATCCACCGCTCATACCGGCCTCCGTCACTGTCGTGTCCGACTGTTCAGTCGCTGACCCTGGACGGTGCCGCGTTGTAGAGCAGGTCGTGGTACTCGGGATGTTTGCGCAGCCAATTGATGATGAAGGGGCAGATCACCAGCGCTTTCAGGCCTCGTTCGCGGGTCTCGTCGAGCGCGGCGCGGGCCAGGGCGCCGCCGACTCCTTGCCCCTCGAAGGTCGGGTCGACCTCGGTGTGGGTCAGGACGATCAGCTCGCTGGTCTCCTGGTAGTCGATGAATCCGGCGACCGCCGTCTCGCCGACCGAGGCTTCGTAGCGCCGCCGGTCTGGATTCCTGGTCACGTTGACGTCGATGGACATTGTTCGTTGAACCTCCTGTTTCGGTGCTGTAACAGGTCGTCATCTCGGGTCGACCGTGGGTTCCCGGTGGCCGGACGAATCAGATCGGTAGCGCTTACCGCTCGCCACGTGGCAGGTCAGATACTCGTCGGGCCAGAGGTCCTTTAAACCCACGTTGAGTTCATCAACTTCGATGACGGGACCGGCGAACACGACGTTCCCTTCGCTTCGGAGCGTTGCGGTGTCCCCAGACTCGCGCAGCAGACGCTCGTTCGCGTCAGGGAGAATTACCTAGCCCGGTCATCCGGAGCTTCTGACCGCGGTCTGCCTGTCCGGTCAGGAAGCGGCAGTTCTCTGAGCTGCCGGCGGGAGGTGATGCCCAGCTTGCGGAAGATGTTGCGGAGGTGGGCTTCAACCGTGCGTGGGCTGAGGAA
>NZ_JBEZGN010000070.1:0-20594 GCF_040650055.1 Spirillospora sp. NPDC048819
ACCGCCGCGAAAGGAGCGATCTTGGCATCGGCCAGCTCACGCACCGTCCGCCGCAGCAGCTCATGCTCCTCGGACGGCGCGTACGCGGGAAAGTCAGAACTCATGACCCGAATGCTACCGGCCAGTACGGTCGGTTGGCCGGTGCACGGAGCCGCCCGCAACGGGCACCTTGTGAATGAGGCCGCTAGTCGGCGACAGCGAAGCGAGAGGAGCAGGCCTTGTCCCACCGGCTGACGGTCATCGGAACGGGTTACCTCGGCACCACCCACGCGGCGTGCATGGCCGATCTCGGCTTCGAGGTGCTCGGTCTCGACCTGGACGAGGAGAGGATCGCCCGGCTCTCGGCCGGTGACCTGCCGTTCTTCGAGCCGGGCCTGGAGCCCGTGCTGCGCCGCGGGCTGGAGAGCGGCCGGCTGCGGTTCACCTCGTCCTACAAGGAGGCCGCGGAGTTCGGCGAGGTGCACTTCCTGTGCGTCGGCACCCCGCAGAAGGCCGGGGAGTACGCCGCCGACCTCACGTACGTGGACGACGCGATCGGCACGCTCGCGCCGCTGCTGAACCGGCCGTGCCTGGTCGTCGGCAAGTCCACCGTGCCGGTCGGGACCGCGGCCCGGCTGGCCGAGACGATGGCGCGGACCGCGCCGGTCGGCGGCGACGCCGTCCTCGCGTGGAACCCCGAGTTCCTGCGGGAGGGCTTCGCCGTCCAGGACACCCTGAACCCGGACCGGATCGTCGCGGGGCTGCCCGCCGACCAGGGCGCCGCCGAGCACGCCGAGAAGGTGCTGCGCGAGGTCTACCGGACGATGATCGAGGCCGGCACCCCGTTCATCACCAGCGACTATCCGACCGCCGAACTGGTCAAGGTGTCGGCGAACGCGTTCCTCGCCACCAAGATCTCCTTCATCAACGCGATGGCGGAGGTCTGCGAGGCCGCCCACGCCGATGTGACGAAGCTCTCGGAGGCGCTGTCCTACGACGACCGGATCGGCGGCAAGTTCCTCGGCCCCGGCCTCGGCTTCGGCGGCGGCTGCCTGCCGAAGGACATCCGGGCGTTCATGGCCCGCGCCGGGGAGCTGGGCGCCGACCAGGCGCTGACGTTCCTGCGCGAGGTCGACGAGATCAACATCCGGCGGCGGATCCGGATGGTGGACCTCGCCCGGCAGCTGCTCGGCGGCTCGTTCGCCGGACGGACGGTCGGGGTGCTCGGCGCGGCGTTCAAACCGAACTCCGACGACGTCCGCGACTCCCCCGCGCTCGACGTGGCCGCGTCCATACGCGCGCAGGGCGCCAAGGTCACGGTGTACGACCCGCAGGCCATGCGCAACGCCCGCCGCGCGCAGCCGAGCCTGGAGTACGGCGACTCCGCCATGTCCGCCGCGCGCGACGCGCATGTCGTGCTGCTGCTGACCGAATGGGCCGAGTTCCGGGACATGGACCCGTCGGCGCTCGCCGAGGTCGTCGCCGAACGCAACATCGTCGACGGCCGCAACGCCCTGGACCCCGAGCAGTGGCGCGCCGCCGGCTGGAACTACCGGGCCCTCGGACGCCCCTGAACGGGAACTAACCGGCCGCGGGCGCTGTTGTCGCGGACATGACTGATGCCTTCGCCGACCAGGACGTGATCCGCCGGCTGCTGAACGAGTCCAGGACATGGGCGTTCGTCGGGCTCGGCGACAACCCCGAACGCGAGGTCCACACCCAGGCGCGGCTGCTCCAGGAGCGCGGGAAGCGGATCATTCCCGTCCATCCGGCGGCGCGGGAGGTGCTGGGCGAGAAGGGCTACGCGTCCCTCGCCGAGGTGCCGGACGCCTCCGGCGTGGACGTGGTCGGCGTCTACCGCCGCGCCGAGCACGCCGGGCAGGCGGTGGACGAGGCGATCGCGGCGGGCGCGAAGGCGGTGTGGCTGCCCCTCCAGGTGATCGACGAGGCGGCGGCCCGGCGCGCGAAGGACGCCGGGCTCGACGTCGTCATGAACCGCTGCCCCGCGGTCGAGTGGGCCCTGCGGCGCTGACCGCCGGCCCGTCCGGCACCCGGGCGGACGCTCAGCGGCCTTTCCGGAGCCGCGCGCCCTTGGCCTTGGCCTGCCCGTAGAGGTCCTGCTGGAAGACCTTCATCTTGGCCCGCAGGTCATCGTCGGACGCGGCCAGGATGCGGACGGCGAGCAGCCCGGCGTTGCGCGCGGCCCCGACCGCGACGGTGGCGACGGGCACCCCGGCGGGCATCTGGACGATCGACAGCAGCGAGTCCATCCCGTCCAGGTACTTCAGCGGGACGGGCACGCCGATCACCGGCAGCGGCGTCACCGACGCCAGCATGCCCGGCAGGTGCGCGGCCCCGCCCGCACCCGCGATGATCACGCGGAGCCCGCGGGCGGCCGCGTCCTCCCCGTAGGCGATCATGTCGTGCGGCATCCGGTGCGCGGAGACGACGTCGGCCTCGTGGGGGACGCCGAACTCGGCGAGCGCCTGCGCGGCGCCCTCCATCACCGGCCAGTCCGAGTCGCTGCCCATCACCACGCCGACCAGCGGCTCCGTCGTCATGTGCGTTCCTTCATCTCGGTTCCCCACCGCAGGTAGTCGGCGGCGTGGCGGGCGCGTGCGCGGACGTCCGCGACGTCGTCGCCGAGGACGGTCACATGGCCGATCTTGCGGCCCGGCCTGGACTCCTTGCCGTACATGTGGACCTTGACGCCCGGGTCGTGGGCCATCACGTGGAAGTAGCGGGAGTAGACGTCCGGGTCGTCGCCGCCGAGGACGTTGGCCATGACCGCGACCGGGGCGGTGGGATCGGTGGAGCCGAGGGGCAGGTCGAGGACGGCCCGGAGGTGCTGCTCGAACTGCGACGTCCGGGCGCCCTCGATCGTCCAGTGCCCGGAGTTGTGGGGGCGCATGGCCAACTCGTTCACCAGCAGCCCCTCGCCGGTCTCGAACAGCTCGACCGCGAGGAGGCCGACGACGCCGAGTTCCGCGGCGATGGTCAGCGCGAGACGCTGCGCCTCGGCGGCCGTCCCGCGCGGCAGGCCCGGCGCCGGCGCGATCACCTCGGTGCAGATGCCGCCCTCCTGGACGGTCTCCACGATCGGGTACGCGGCGCCCTGCCCGTACGGGGAGCGCGCGACGACGGCGGCGAGCTCGCGGCTGAACGGGACGTGCCGTTCGGCCATCAGGTCGACGCCCTCCGACAGCAGCCGCTGGACGAGGTCGTGCGCCTCGCGGCCGAGGTCGTCGATGATCCAGACGCCCTTGCCGTCGTAGCCGCCGCGGGTGGCCTTGATCACGATCGGCCACCCGTGCTCGCGGGCGAACGCCTCCAGGAAGGCCGCCGGCGCCGACGGCGGCACGTGCGCGTAGGCGGGGCACGGCACGCCGAGCGCGCTGAGCCGGTCGCGCATGACGAGCTTGTCCTGGGCGTGCGCGAGGGCGGCCGATCCGGGACGGCACGGCACACCCGAATCCTCGAGCTTCTGGATGTGCGGCCCCGGAACGTGCTCGTGGTCGAACGTCACGACGTCGCAGCCCTTGGCGAACGACACCAGGTCGTCGAGGGACCGGTCATCGCCCACCCGGACGTCGGAGACGACCTTGGCCGCCGACTCGTCCGGCGCCCCGGCGAGCACGCGCAGCGACACGCCGAGCCCGATCGCGGCCTGCTGCGTCATCCGGGCCAGCTGTCCCCCGCCCGCCATGCCGACGACCGGCGCCTCCCGCCGCTGAGCTGGTCTTGTCACGTCTGAAGGTTATCGGCCGCCGCGCGCGAACGAATCATCCGGCCGCTGCGTCGAAGCTGTGTGGGGCGGGCGACAATGGGCAGGGAACGCACCGACGACGTGAAACGTTCTTGTTCCGACGTCCCCGGGGCCACGGGCGTCTATTCTCGTGGTGCCTCCGCAGTAGCAGCCGCGCCGTCGTCCGTGGCGCACCGCCGAAGTCCGGAAGGACGGTTCCCCTTCGTGAGCCTGGTCGCCAATCTCCATCGGCAGTTCGAGCACCTCGTGCGCGAACTCGCCAAGTTCGGCAGCGTGGGCGCGGTCGCGTTCGTCATCACCGTCGCGATCGGCAACGGCCTGCACAGCGGTCTGGGGATGGGCCCGCTGACCTCCAACGGCATCGCCACGGTCGTCGCCACGACGTTCTCCTACCTGGCCAACCGCTACTGGACGTTCCGGCACCGCGACCGCACCGGCCTCGGCCGCGAGTACGTGCTGTTCTTCGCACTGAACGGCGTCGGGCTGGTCATCACCGAGCTGTTCATCGGCTTCTCGCACTACGTCCTGGGGCTGTCGGGCGCCATCTACTACAACGCCGCGCTGGTCGTCGGCACCGGTGTGGCCACCCTGTTCCGCTTCTGGTCGTACAAGAAGTGGGTGTTCCTGCCGTCGAGCGCGCCGCAGGTCGACCCCGCGTCCGGGCTGCCGGAGGCGCCCGCCGCCGAGGCGCCGGGCATCCACCGGGCCAACGGTCAGGCGGCGCCGTCGCCGCGCCTCGGCCACCCGCTCGACGCCCACGCCGCCGAGGACTACGCCGAAATCTAGGCCGCCCGCCCGCCCGCCCGGGCCCACCGGCTCAACCCCCCGCCGGCTCGGGCCCCGCCCGCTCAGGCGGGGCCCATGACGACCCTTTCCGCCGCGAGGCGGGCCTCGGCGGCCTGGCGGAGGAAGACCCCGAACACCGCGGGACGGGACTGGACCAGCTCCAGGCGCCCGCCGTCCACCGTGGCCAGGGACCGGGCCAGGTAGAGCCCGAGGCCGGTGCCGCGGCCGCCGCTGACGCTCCGCTCGAAGATCCTCGGCTCCAGTTCGGGCGGTATCCCGGCGCCCTCGTCGCCGACCTCGACCACCACCGAGCTCATGCCCGGCTTGGTGTGGATGGTCACGGTGCCGGCGCCGTGCATGAGCGAGTTGTCCAGGAGCGTCGCGACGATCTGGGAGAGGCCCTCGGGGTTGGTCATGCCGACGAGCCCCTGCTCTCCGATGATCCGCACGTCCCGGCCGTCCCGCCGGAAGATGGGCCGCCACTCCTCGACCTGCTGGGCGATGATCTCGTCGATGGGCGAGGCGATCGCGCCGCCCGTGCGGTCGTGCTTGGCGCGCGACAGCAGCTGCTCGACGACCGCGACGAGCCGTTCCGCCTGCGCGACGGCCGCCGCGCCCTCCTCCCGGACGACGTCGGGATAGTCGGCCGCCTCGATCATCTCCTCCAGCCGCATGGACAGCGCGGTCAGCGGCGTGCGGAGCTGGTGGCTGGCGTCGGAGGCGAACTCGCGGCTGTTGGCCAGCAGGTCGGCGATCCGGACGGCGCTGCGGTCCAGCACCTCGGCGACCCGGTCGACCTCCGGGATGCCGTAGCGGCGGCGGCGCGGCCGGGCGTTGCCGCTGCCGAGCCGGTCGGCGGTCTCGGCGAGGTCGACCAGCGGCAGGGTCAGCTTGCGGGCCTGCACCATCGCCAGGCCGACGGTGACGGCGACGCCGAGCAGGGCGAGGCTGGCGATGAGCAGCATCAGCCGCAGCGCGTCGGCGCGGACGCCGGCCTCGGGGCGCGAGACCCGCACCCGGACCGTGCCGTGTGCCGCGGTGGCGGTGAGCGCGGGACGGGTGTTCGCGGTGCCGGCGGTGAGCGTCCGGCCGTCCGGCATGATGATCGAGATGTGCCGGCCCGGATACTCGCGCGCGATCACCGCGCCGGCGACCGGCCGGTGCGCCTCCAGATCGAAGCCGACGCCGCCGGCGATGGCGGACGCCTCACGGTCCAGGGACCGCCTGGCCTCCTCATAGACGAGCTTGTGGGCGGCGTAGGCGAGGGGTATGCCGAGCAACAGGATCGCGACCACCGCCACCGCGAGCGTCGACAGCAGGAGTCGGCGCCTCATCAGGGCTCCTTCGAGGGTGGGGCCACGGACCGCACGGCACCGCGCCCCCGGGGCCTCTCGGGAAGGCCCCGGGCGGTTCCGCCCGGCCGTGGCGGCCGGAGCTAGTCGCCGCGTTCGAACCGGAAGCCGACGCCCCGCACGGTCGTGATGTAGCGGGGGCTGCCGGCGTCGTCGCCGAGCTTGCGGCGCAGCCAGGAAATGTGCATGTCGAGCGTTTTGGTGGAACCCCACCAGTTGGTGTCCCACACCTCGCGCATGATCTGTTCGCGGGTCACGACCTTGCCGGCGTCCCGTACGAGGACGCGCAGCAGGTCGAACTCCTTGGTGGTCAGCTGGAGCTCGTGGTCGCCCATCCAGGCGCGGCGCGACTCGGCGTCGATCCGCACCCCCTGGACGATCGGGGTTTCGGTGCTGCCCCGGCGCAGCAGTGCCCGCACCCGGGCGAGCAGCTCGGCCAGCCGGAACGGCTTGGTCACATAGTCGTCGGCGCCCGCGTCGAGCCCGACGACGGTGTCGACCTCGTCGGCCCGGGCGGTCAGGATCAGGATGGGCACGCCGTGCCCTTCGGCCCGCACCCTGCGGGCCACCTCAAGACCGTCCAGTTCTGGAAGGCCGAGATCGAGGACGATCAGGTCCACGCCGCCGCCGAGCGCCCGTTCCAGCGCCTGCGGGCCGTCCGGGCTGACTTCGACGGTGTACCCCTCGCGACGCAGCGCGCGGGCGAGAGGCTCGGAGATGGACGTGTCGTCCTCGGCGAGCAGTACTGAGGTCATGGACCGATCGTATGACCATTCTTGAACATTGCCCGGCGTGCGCCGCGCTCTTGACCTGCGGTTTGCCACTCGTAGTACATCCTCGAACACGGCGTATCAGGCTGTATCGGGACGCAGTTCTCATCACACCCACCCCACGAGGCTCGCGAGGTCACCCGAACACGGCCGCGGAGGCCCCCGGCAGCGCCACCGAGGCCGATCCGGAATCGCCGATGATGTCCGCGTCCAGACGGATTGCCGGATCCGAGGCGAGCAGCAGCCGGGGAGCGGCCTTCCCGGGAGCGGACGCCGGGAGGACCACCGGGCGGGCACCGAGGTTCGCCGCGACGCACACCCGGCCCCGCCACATCATCAGCCAGCGCGCCATGGCGTCGTCGGCCTCGACGATCGTCTCGGTCAGCCGGGGGTCGTTCAGCTCGGGCAGGGAACGGCGCAGCGCGAGCAGCGCCCGATGCCATTCGAGCAGGTCACGGTGGTTCGGCCGGTCGGGCTCGGACCAGTCGAGGACCGAACGCCGGAACGTTTCCACAGCCTGTGGATCCGGAATTCCGCCACTCCAGCCGTGCCGCGCGAACTCCCGCCGGCGCCCCTCGCTGACCGCGCGCGCCAGTTCGGGGTCCTGGTGGTCGGTGAAATAGCACCACGGGGTGGACGCACCCCACTCCTCGCCCATGAACAGCATGGGCGTGAAAGGCCCGAGCAGAAGCAGCGCCGCACCGACCTTGAGCATCGACGGCGCGATTCCCGCGGACGCCAGAACGGTGCCGATCCGGTCTCCCGCAGCGCGGTTGCCGACCTGGTCATGGTTCTGCAGAAAGCCGAGGAACCGGTGCGCGGGGGTCTTCTGGACGTCCACCGGACGGCCGTGGTGCCGACCCCGGTAGGACGACATGGCGCCGTCGTGAACGAAGACCTTCGTGAGCGCCTTCTTCAGCGTTTCCAGAGGGCCGAAGTCGCAGTAGTAGCCCTGCCGTTCGCCGGTGAGAGCGGCGTGCAGAGCGTGGTGGAAGTCATCGCTCCACTGCGCGTCCAGCCCATATCCACCCGCCTCTCTGGACGTCACCAGGCGCGGATCGTTCAGGTCGGACTCGGCGATGAGGAACAGGTTCCGTCCAAGGTGGGCTGAAAGACCGGCCACCGACCGCGCCAATTCTTCGAGAACGTGGACGGCGCTGTGGTCGGTGATGGCGTGGACGGCGTCGATGCGCAACCCGTCGAAGTGGTAGTCCCGCAGCCACATCAGCGCGTTCTGGACGACGAACGCCCGGACTTCGTCCGCCCCTTCCTGGTCGAAGTTGACCGCGTCACCCCAAGGCGTGGTGTGGGCGTCGGTGAAGTACGGTCCGTAGCCGGCCAGGCGGTTCCCGTCAGGCCCCAGGTGGTTGTAGACGACGTCCAGGACGACGGCCAGACCGCGCGCATGGGCGGCGTCCACGAAACGCTTCAGCCCGTCAGGGCCGCCGTAAGGCTCGTGCGGCGCCCACAGGTGCACACCGTCGTACCCCCATCCGTGGTGGCCGGGGAACGCGGCGACGGGCAGCAGCTCCACCGCGTCGATCCCGAGCGCCACCAGATGGTCGAGGCGTTCGGCGGCCGCGTCGAACGTCCCTTCCGGCGTGAACGTGCCCACGTGCATCTCGTACAGGACGCTTCCGGGGAGCGGGCGTCCATGCCAGTGCTGATCCGTCCACGCGAACCGCGCCTGGTCGTAGACGCGGCTCGGCCCGTGGACGCCGTTCGGCTGCCATGGGGAGCGCGGGTCGGGCAATACCTCCTCCGCCCTGTCCAGGGCGAAGCCGTAGTCGGTCCCGTGCCCCGCGCCCGGCACACCGGCCGCCCACCATCCCGGACGGCCGTCCAGCCGTTCCATGGGATGCCGGGTGCCGCCCACCACGACGTCCACGCGGCCGGCGACCGGCGCCCACACCTCGAAACCGGCGCTCAACGATCGATTTCCCTGGGGACGAGCAGGGCGACGGGCAGATGCTCGAAGACGCGGGCGGCGTCCAGGACCGGGCCCATGTGCGTGCAGCCGGTCAGCACGTCCCGCCAGCCCTGCTGGACGACGTCCACCCTGGTCCGGCCCCAGCCGCCGCGGCGCTCCAGCCCGACCGGCAGCCGGGTGGCGAGCGCCACCGCCTCGCCGCGGGCGAACCCGATGACGTGCTCGGCGGCGGGCCCGCCGGCCGTGACCGGCTCATGCCGGGCGCCGGGGCCGAACCAGTCGGGACGGGACCGGCGCAGCCGCAGCGTCCGCGAGGTGACCAGCAGCTTCTCGTCGTCGACCTCCTTCGGCAGCCGCCCGGTGTCGAGCCGCTGGAGGTGCTCGCGGCGCCGCCCGTAGTCGACCGGCCGCCGGTTGTCGGGGTCGACCAGCGCCAGGCCGGTCAGCTCGCAGCCCTGGTAGACGTCCGGGACGCCCGGCATGGCCAGTTGGACGAGCTTCTGCCCGAGCGTGTTCACCCGGGCGTGGCGGGCCAGCCTCCCCACGAATGCGGCCAGGTCGGTGACCAGGTCCGGGTTCGCCAGGACGCCGCGCGCGTAGGCGAGGACCGCCTCTTCGTAGCCGGCGTCCACGTCGGCCCAGGAGGTGCGGGTCTTGGCCTCGCGCATCGCCTTGGTGAGGAACTCCTCCAGGCGGCCGATGGTGAGCGGCCACGCGCCGACGAGCGTCTGCCACAGCAGGTATTCGAGATCCGGTTCCAGGGGCGACTCACCGGGGCTCCAGTGCCGCCAGCGGTCCACGGCCTCCGCCCACTCGCTCGGCATCTCCGACAGCACCGACAGCCAGGCGCGCACGTCCTCCTCACGCTTGGTGTCGTGCGTGGACAGCGTCGTCATCGTGGACGGCCAGTCGCGGGCCAGCCTGACGCAGTACGAGTGGAAGTCCTCGGGGCTCACGGCGAACCGGCTCGGGTCGCCGCCGACCTCGTTCAGCGCGGCCATGCGGTTCCACCGGTAGAACGCGGTGTCCTCCACGCCCTTGGCCGCCAGCGGAGCCGACGTCTGCTGGAACCGCACGATGAACTCGGCGTCGGTGCGCTCCCCGCGCCCCAGGGCCAGTTCCACGACGCTGTCCAGGTCGCCGTGCAGTTCCTTCGGCAGATGCGCCCGCGCACGGCGGGCGGCCTCGTCAAGGACGTTCACGGCCTGCTGCGGCGCGTCCTCACCTGGCACGACGTAGGCGCGGTAGACCGGCATGGCCACGAGAAGCTCGACCAGAGCCCGCTCCAAGCCGGGGCGTTGCTCCATTACACGGTCCCCCACGACGCGCTGGAGGACGCGCAGAAGCCGGTCGATCTCGGGCTTCAGGCCGTGCGTCGCGGCGTGGAGGCGGGCGTCGCGCTCAACCTCCTCGAAATCGCGGGGGCCACCGGTGATCGACACGTAGTGGTCGGTGAGCGGCTTCTCCCCGGCGGGGTCGATGAACAGGCCGCCGACCATGCCGAGCGCGTCGTAGCCGGTGGTGCCCGCGCACGGCCAGTCCGCCGGCAGCCGCTCCTCCCCCTCGGTGATCTTCTCGACCAGCAGCCAGGCGTCCGGGAGCGCCTCCGACAGCCGCCGCAGATAGCCGCGCGGGTCGGCGAGCCCGTCCGGATGGTCGATGCGCAGGCCGTCCACCAGGCCCTGCTCGACCAGGCCGAGCAGCAGCCCGTGCGTGCGCTCGAAGACCTCGGGGTCCTCCTGCCGCAGCCCGATCAGGCCGGAGATGTCGAAGAAGCGGCGGTAGTTGGGCTCGCCCTCACCCGGCAGGACGACCCGGCCGCCGCCCGCCTCCCAGTCGATGTCGAACCACTTCGCGTACGGCGAGCCCCGCCCCTCCGCCAGGACGGCGGTGAGCGGCATCTTCGGGTCACCGGGCTCCGGGATCGCCATGTGGTTCGGGACGGCGTCGACCAGCAGCCGCAGCCCGTGGGCGCGGAAGCGGGCCGCCATCGCCCCGAACGCCTCGGCCCCGCCCAGCTCGTCCGCCAGGCGGGAGTGGTCGATCACGTCGTAGCCGTGCGTGGACCCGGGCGCGGCCCGCAGGACCGGCGACAGGTAGACGTGCGACACGCCGAGGGACGCGAGATAGGGAGCCAGCGCGGCGGCCTCGGCGAATCCGAAGTGCTCCTCCGGCGTCCCGCGGAGCTGGAGCCGGTAGGTGCCGGACGGGGGTGCGTCGAATCCGTCGTCGTCGGGGACGGACTCGTAGGCGCTGCTCGGTTCGGACAGTTTCTCTTCGGCCAGGTGGTCCTCGGACACGGTCTCCTCATCAGGGGGGTCGTCGGGGAGCGGTTCCTCGGCGGCGGGTTCGGCGTGTTCGTTCACGGCTCGTCCGGACAGCTCAGACACGGCGCAGGACCTGGATCGAGCGGTCGCCGACCGGGACGGTCTCGCGGGCCTTCACGACGGGCGACTCCTCCTCGGCGAGCAACGGATCCGCGGTGTCGAGCATCTTTATCCACATTTGCCCGTATGTGGCGGGCGGAAGCGTGAACGTCAGATCCCCGTCGTGCCCGTTGATCAGAAGAAGGAACGAGTCGTCCCTGACCTGCCTGCCCTTCGGGTCGGGCTCGCCGATCGCGTCGCCGTTCAGGAACACGTTCAGCGACTTGCTGAAGCCGGCGGACCAGTCCCCGTCGGCCATCTCCGCGCCGCCGGGCGTGAACCAGACGAGGTCGGGCAGGTCCTCGGCCCCGGCCTTCGCGGCGCGGCGCGCCTTCTTCGTCCGCTGGTCGCCGAGGAAGAACCGGCGCCGCCGGAACACCGGATGCTCCGTGCGCAGCCTGGACAGGCTCTGGACGAAGTCGAGCAGGAAGCCGCGTTCGTCGAAGCCCCGCTGATCGTCGAACCCGCGGCGGCCTGCGGGGCCTCCCCGCCGGGGCGAGCGCGTGTCGTCGCGCATGCCCGTCCAGTCGACCCAGGACAGCTCGTCGTCCTGGCAGTAGGCGTTGTTGTTCCCGCCCTGCGTCCGGCCGATCTCGTCGCCGTGCAGCAGCATCGGCACGCCCTGCGACAGGAACAGCGTGGTCAGGAGGTTGCGTTTCTGCCGCTCCCGCAAGGAGACGACGTCCAGATCGTCGGTCGGGCCCTCGTGGCCGCAGTTCCACGACCGGTTGTCGTCGGTGCCGTCCCGGTTGCCCTCGCCGTTGGCCTCGTTGTGCTTGGCGTCGTAGGAGACCAGGTCGTGCAGGGTGAAACCGTCGTGGCAGGTCACGAAGTTGATCGAGGCGATCGGCCGGCGGCCGTCGTCGGCGTACAGGTCGGACGAGCCCGTCAGCCGGGACGCGAAGTCGGGCAGCGCGCCCGGCTCCCCGCGCCAGAAGTCCCGGACGGTGTCGCGGTACTGGCCGTTCCACTCCGTCCACAGCGGCGGGAAGTTGCCGACCTGGTAGCCGCCCTCCCCGACGTCCCACGGCTCGGCGATCAGCTTCACCTGCGAGACGACCGGGTCCTGCTGGACGAGGTCGAAGAACGCCGACAGCCGGTCCACCGCGTGCAGCTCACGGGCCAGCGTCGCCGCGAGGTCGAAGCGGAACCCGTCCACGTGCATGTCGGTCACCCAGTACCGCAACGAGTCCATGATCAGCTGCAGGACGTGCGGGCTCCGCATCAGCAGGCTGTTCCCCGTGCCCGTCGTGTCCGTGTAGTAGCGGGGGTCGTCGTCGGCGAGCCGGTAGTACGAGGCGTTGTCGATGCCGCGGAACGACAGCGTCGGGCCCAGGTGGTTGCCCTCGGCGGTGTGGTTGTAGACGACGTCGAGGATCACCTCGATGCCCGCCGCGTGCAGCGCCTTCACCATCGCCTTGAACTCCAGCACCTGCTCGCCCCGCGCCCCCGACGCCGCGTACTCGTTGTGCGGCGCGAAGAAGCCGATGGTGTTGTAGCCCCAGTAGTTGCGCAGCCCCCGGCTCGCCAGCGCGTCGTCGTGGACGAACTGGTGGACGGGCATCAGCTCCACCGCCGTCACCCCGATCGAGCGCAGATGATCGGTGATCACCGGGTGGGCGAGGCCCGCGTACGTGCCGCGCAGCGCCCGCGGGACGTCCGGGTGCCGGGCGGTGAGGCCCTTCACGTGCGCCTCGTAGATCACCGTCTCGTGGTACGGGGTCCGCGGCGGCCGGTCGTCCCCCCAGTCGAAGTAGGGGCTGACGACCACCGACCGCATCGTGTGCCCCGCCGAGTCGGCGTCGTTGCGCGACCACGGGTCGCCGAAGTCGTAGCCGAAGCAGGACTCGTCCCAGTCGACCGTCCCCTCGACCGCCTGCGCGTACGGGTCGAGGAGCAGCTTCGCCGGGTTGCACCGCAGGCCCCGGCGCGGGTCGTACGGGCCGTGCACCCGGAACCCGTACCGCCGGCCCGGCATGACGCCCGGCAGGTACGCGTGCCAGACGAAGGCGTCCACCTCCGGGAGCGCCAGCCGCGTCTCCTCGCCGTCGCCCGCCGGCCCGTCGAACAGGCACAGCTCGACCCTCTCGGCCGCCTCGGAGAAGACGGCGAAGTTCGTCCCCGCGCCGTCGAACCGGGCCCCGAGCGGATAGGCGTCACCCGGCCAGATCTCCGCCAATGTCCCGCCCCTCCCGTCCATGCGGCTCCGCCCGCCGCGGGCGCGCGAGCGCGGCTGCGCACGGGAAGGGCCTTCCCCGTGAGGTTTAGATCACACCGGTACCGATTGGGAGCCCACTGGCCAGAACGGACATTCCTGAGCTACTTTAGGGGAGCCTAACCTTAATGAGGGTGCCCTAAGCTCCCCAGGTCAGGCGCTTGGAGCCAGGTCGAACCGCACGGAAGGTCCACAAGCGGCATGTACGTGTGCATCTGCAACGTCGTCACCGAGGACGACGTTCACGGCTGCATGGCGGACGGATGCACGACCGCCAAAGAGGTCAAGGCCGCCTGCGGTTTCAAGCCCGGCTGCGGCATGTGCACCAAGCGCATCCACACGATGGTCAGCGAATACCGGACGGCGAGCGAACTCGCCGACGCCCTCACCGGCGGCCCCGCCGCGCTGGCCCCCGTCCCCGAGGCCCCCGGGGTTCCACAGCCCACCAGACCCGGCGTTCCCGCACCGGCCGCGCCCCAGGAGGCCATGCCCGGACCGGACGTCGCCGCACAGATCGTCCCCGAGACCAGCGAAGGGGGAACCGCTCCGCAGACCGCCGCCTGAGCCCGTCCCGGCACCCGCATGGCACCGCCGCGCCCGGCGGACAAAACGCCATCGCGGGGGTCAGTGCTGTCCAGAACCCACCCTTCGTGGAAGCATGGGCACCATGGAAGGCGACAAGGACATCATCGCGCTGCTGAACGACCAGCTCACCGCGGAGCTCACGGCGATCAACCAGTACTTCCTGCACTCGAAGATGCAGGAGAACTGGGGCTTCACCCGCATCGCCAAGCACACCCGCGACGAGTCGTTCGACGAGATGCGGCACGCGGAGCGGCTGACCGACCGGATCCTGTTCCTGGAGGGCCTGCCGAACTACCAGAAGCTCGGCACCCTGCGGATCGGGCAGACCATCGTCGAGCAGCTCGAATCGGACCTCGCCATCGAGATGGAGGCCGTCGCCCGGCTGCGTCCAGGGATCGAGCTCATGCGCTCGCGCGGCGACGTCACCTCCGCCCGGATCTTCGAGGACATCCTCGCCGACGAGGAGGAGCACATCGACTACCTGGAGACCGAGCTGAGCCTCGTCCAGGAACTCGGCGAGCAGAACTACAAGCAGCGGCTCACCGGATCCCCCGGCGACGACGGCCCCAAGCCCGTCTGAGCGGCTACGGCGCCCCGGTGTCCGGCGGCTTCGGCGCGGGATTGCGGCGCAGCACGTACGGCTGGATGATGCCGAGGCCGCGGACCGGGCGCCGCACGATCCGGGTGACCTCGTAGACCGGCCGCTTCTCCAGCTGGGCCGCCAGCTCACTGTCGATCACGACCGAGCCGGGCCGCGCCAGGGACGTCAGCCGGGCCGCGAGGTTGACCGTCGTACCGAACACGTCGCCCATCAGCGGCAGGACCGGCCCGTACGCGACGCCGACGCGCACGTCCGGGACCTCCGTCTCGTCCTGGATGGCCGCCGCCACCGTCAGCGCTATCTCCGCGCCGACCTCCGGCGTCTCCGCGCTGAACAGCACCTCGTCGCCGAGCGTCTTCACCAGCCGGCCGCCGCACGCCGCGATGATGTCGGCGGCGGTCTCCTCGAACCACTCCACGACCCGGGCCAGCTCGATCTCCTCCAGCTCCCGGCTGACCTGCGTGAACGACACCATGTCCGCGAACCCGACCGTGGTCATCGGCCGCCCCGCCGGGTCGCCGTTCTCCCGCGTCGCCGCCGCCGCCAGCGCCCGCGTCCCGGCCGCCGCGAGCTGCCGCCGCCACGCGTGCACGACCAGCGGCTCGAACTCGCCCATGTGCTTCTCGGCGATGTCCACGATCGTGTCGACCGCCTCCGCGGACGGCATGTCGTTCGGGTCCTGCGGCAGCATGCTGCGCAGCAGGTTGACCTGCCACTCGGCGAGCCGCGTCATCGTCTGCCCGAACGCCCGGACCAGCCGGATCACGCCGTCCTCGTCGAGGATCCCGTCGTCCACGAGCCGGCGGAGACGGTCCAGGGCGGCGACGTCGCCCTCGGTGTAGGCGACGGTCTCGTCCGGCATCGACGGGTACCCGAACGCACGCCAGATCCGGCCGGAGAACTCCCGGGACACCCCGGACAGCCGGACGGCGTCGACACGGGTGTACCGCAGCTCGCCCCCCAGCAGGAGCTCTTCGATCTCCTTCGGATCCGGCAATCCGGCCGCCATCATCCGCCCCTCAGTCCGCCGCCGCCCCGGGCGGGGACACCGGCGTCATGGATCGGTTCCGGAACATATCGTCGCAGATCAGCAACACGGTCAACGTTCGGACCGTGGATCGCCGTTCCCCGTTCACCGGACGTGCACCACATCTCCCGCGCTGACCACCCGATCCCCGCCCGTCCCGGCCACCACCAGACGCCCCGCCCCGTCCACGTCCCGCGCCGTCCCCGCCAACGTCTCCGCACCGGGCAGCTCGACCCTCACCCGCCGCCCGAGCGTGGCGCACAGGTCCTTGTACGCGGTACGCAGCCCGCTCGTCTCCGGATCACCGCCCAGCGCCGTCCACTCCCGGTACCAGGTCGCGAACTCCCGCAGGATCGCGCGCAGCAGCGGCGCCCGGTCGCTCTGCGGCGCACCCTCGATGGCCAGCGACGTCGCCGACGGCACCGGCAGCTCCTCCTCCCGCAGCCCCACGTTCAGCCCCACCCCGACGACGAGCCCGCCGTCGGTCTTCTCCGAGAGGATCCCCGCCAGCTTCCGGTCCCCGACCAGCAGGTCGTTCGGCCACTTGAGCCGCACGTCCACGGCCGCGTCGCCGCCGCTGAGGAACCCGTCCCCCTCCTGCGACCAGGCCGTCATCCGCCGGACGGCGGTGGCGACGGCGACACCGGTCAGCAGCGGCGCCCAGCCGAGCATCGGCACCGGCACCTCCGGCCGCAGCAGCACCGAGAACATCAGCCCCGACCGCGGCGGCGCCGTCCAGGACCGCCCGAGCCGCCCCCGGCCCGCCGTCTGCATCTCGGTGACCAGCACGGTCCCCTCCGGCGCGCCGCCCCTGGCCCGCTCGGCGAGGTCGGCGTTGGTGGACCCCGTCTCGGCCACGACGCGGACCTCCCGCCACAGCCCGCCCTCCCGCACGAGCGCCCGCTGCAGCGCCGCCTCATGCAGCGGCGGCCGTCCAAGATCCCCGTAGGGTGACTCGCTCACCCTCCCAATCCAACCCCATGCGCGACTCGATCTTGGGGGCAGCCGTCCGTCAAGACACCCCGCGATCGTTAGGGTGCCGTTCATGGATGGTGTGACGTTGCGGCGCGACGGGCATGTCGCGGAGATCGTGCTGGACCGGCCCGAGGCGCTCAACGCCTTGTCGACGGCGATGGCGCGGCGGCTCGCGGCGGTGTGCGCGGAGGTGGCGGCGGACGCGGCCGTGCGGGCCGTGGTGCTGAGCGCGGCGGGCGAGAAGGCGTTCTGCGTCGGCGCGGACCTCAAGGAACGCAACGCGATGACCGACGACGAGATCATGGCGCAGCGGCCCGTCTTCACCTCCGCGTTCCGCGGCGTCCTGAACCTCCCCCAGCCCGTCATCGCGGCCGTGCACGGCTACGCGCTCGGCGGCGGCTGCGAGTTCGCCCTGTCCGCCGACCTGATCGTCGCGGACGAGACGGCCGTGTTCGGCCTCCCCGAGGTGAGCGTCGGCCTCGTGCCCGGCGGCGGCGGGACGCAGCTCGCCCTGCGCCGCCTCGGCCCCGGCAGGGCCGCCGACCTGGTCTTCACCGGCCGCCGCCTGAGCATCGAGGAGGCCGTCGAATACGGCCTCGCCGACCGCAGGGTCCCCGCCGGCGCCGCCCGCGACGAGGCCCTCGCCCTCGCCGGGGTCATCGCGGGGAACTCCCCGGTCGCCGTCCGCGCCGCGAAACGCGCCCTCCGCCAGGGCGGCGGCGTCGGCCTGGACGCGGGCCTCGACCTGGAGGAGAACGCCTGGCGCACCGCCGCCGCCTCCGCCGACCGCCGCGAGGGCATCGCCGCCTTCGCCGAGAAGCGCAAACCCGTCTGGCCATCCTGATCGAGAGTTCCGCGCCCACCGCGCGGCCGCGCCCCGTATCGCGGTCCGGGGTCTGGGTCGCTCGACCTGGGCTGCCTCGGGCGCCGTGCTCAGGTCGCCTCGGTGCTGAGGGTCCGTGCGATGGACCGGCGAGCCGCGAGACGCGCGGGCAGCGCGGTGAGCGCCGCCGTCGCCAAGGGAGCGGCGAGTGCCGGGATGAGCAGCGTCCACGTGGGGGGACTGGCGACGTTCGGAGGGGAGAGGGACAGCACCAGGAACAAACCCAAGGGGACGCCGAGGACAGCACCGGGCAGGGTCGGGAGGAGTTGCGCGGCGGACAGCCCGGCCGTGATCTGCCCGGGGGTCGCGCCGAGCGTGCGGGCGATGGCCATGACGGGCCGGGCCTCCAGCGCCGTCGTCCAGGTGATCGTGACGATGTTCACCGCGGCGAGCACGGCCAGGGCGACGGTGACGGACAGCAGCACGCGGTGGCCCTGCTCGATCTGCACATTGCCCAGGTCGGAGGAGCCCAGGCCATAGTCGTAGTCCGGTTGGACGCGGGCCACCAGCAGGGCCGTGACGCCGATCATCATGACCGCGATGCTCCACGCGTGCAGGACGGCGCGACCGGGGCGGCGACCGATCAGGCGGAGTGCGAGCAGCAGCGAGGGCGGCAGCAGTGCCGACAGGCCGTTCAGCCAGGGCCGGCGGCTGGGCGGGCGGCCGGTGTCGGCGAGCGCGGTGACGGTCTCGGTGCGTAGGGCGCGCCGGGTGGGACCGAGGGTGGTGAGGACCGCCACGGCCAGGGCCAGGAAGGTCGTGACGGCGACGGTGTCACCGGTCGGGCCCGCGGCGGTGGACAGCAGGCTCGCGGTCGGGTTGGCGAGGCCGGGCGCGGCCACCCGGGCGATCGTCAGCCCCAGCGCGTCGGCGACCAGCGCCAGCGTCAGGTACTCGCCGAGCAGGACGCCGGCGATGAGGGCGGGCGTGGCGCCGACCGCCTTGAGCAGCCCCACCCGCCGGGTCTGCTCGGTGGCGCGTCCCGCCGCCAGCGTGGCGACGCCGCCGACGGCCAGCAAGGCGAGCAGCCAGCTGCCGATGACCAGGACCGGTTGGCTCTGCCGGAGTACGCGTTTGTCCCGCTCGGCTATGGACTGCCAGGTGGAGAAGTGCGTCAGGTGGTCGTCACCGAGCCCGCGGGAGTCGACGAACGCCTGAGCGGCGGCGGGGTCCCGCAGTTTCAGGTACAGCAGGGAGGTCACAGGGAGGTCGGCGGCCGCCAGCGTCCTGGTGTCGGCCTCGCTCATCCAGACCAGGCCGCTGTAGTCGCTCGGACCGCCGTTCGGGCCGATCATCTGCGCCCCCGGATAGATGGGGTGCGCCGCGGTCACGGCGATCCCGGCGACGGGAAGCGAGCGGCCGGCGACGGTGACGCGGTCGCCGACCCGGACGCCCAGGACGGCGGCGAAGCCCCGTTCGACCACCACACCGCCGGGACGCACCCAGGTGCCCGAGGTGACCAGCGGGCGATCGATCGGGCCCGGCGTCGCCTCGGCGCCCTGCGCCACCGCGGCCGACGTCAGGCCCCGCGCCTTCAACGTCGTGTAGTACTGGCGGTACGGTCCGCTATGGGCGGTGACTTCGGGCGCCTGTGCCACCGATGTCAGGGCCGAGGTCGCGGCCCGGTCGCCGCCAGGGGAGAGCGCCACCACGTCGGGTCCGGCCGTGGCGGCGTGGGTCTGCCGGTAGAGCGTGTCGGTCGCGCCGCGCAGCGACATGCCGAGGGAAAGGGTGGCGGTGGCGGCGGTGATCGCCAGCAGCATCATCGCGGCCTGGGCGGGATGCCGGCGCACGTCGGCCACGACGAGGCGGAACACCAGCAGGACGCGGCCCACGCGGCTCACTCTCCCCACCCGAGGATGTCCCCGAGCGCCCCGGCGGCACGGCCCGCCAGCCCGGTGTCGTCGACGCACGTCCCATCGCGCATCGACACGACCCGGTCCGCGGTGGCCGCGACCCGCTCGTCATGCGTGACGATCAGGAGGGTCTGCCCGGCTGCGCGCAGCCCCTCGAAGAGCCGCAGCACGTCGAGCGTCGCCGCGGTGTCCAGGTTGCCGGTCGGCTCGTCGGCCAGCAGCACCAGCGGCTCGTTGGCCATGGCACGGGCGATGGCCACCCGCTGCCGCTGCCCTCCCGACAGCTCCCACGGCAGGTGCCGGGCGCGGTCGGTGAGCCCGACCCGCTCCAGCAGCGCATCCGCGCGGCGCCGGGCCGCACGCGGTGAACGGCCGGCCAGCAGCACGGGCAGCTCCACGTTCTCCCGCGCCGACAGCTCCTCCACCAGGTGGAATGACTGAAAGACGAAACCGACCGACCGTCGCCGGAGGCGGGCCAGCGCCCGCTCGCTCAGGGCGTCGATCCGCCGGCCGGCCAGCCATACTTCCCCACTGCTGGGCCGCTCCAGCCCGCCCAGCAGGTGCAGCAGCGTGGACTTCCCGCAGCCGCTCGGCCCCGTCACCGCCAGCATCTGCCCCGCCGGAACGTCCAGGTCGACCTCATCGACCGCCCGGACCAGGCCCTGCCCCCGGCCGTGCTCCTTGCACAGGCTGCGGACCTGCAGCACCGCGCCCAACTCGTTCATGCATCCTCGGATTCGTCAGCGATCTTTGACCAGACCCGCTCGCATGCCTCCAACCAGCGCAGGTCGGCCTGCAACCGCAGCGCGATGCCCTCCAGCAGCAGGCCGGCGGTCGAGCCGTCCGGCTCCGCCAGCAACGCGCGCTGCGCCTCGCCGAGCCGCCGCAGCAGCTCGCGGCGCTGCGCGTCCACCAGCTCCACCGGATCGGCGAGCCGGCCCGCGGCCGCGGCGGCGAGCTTGAGGTGGAATTCCGCCAGGTTCGGCTTCGGCCAGTTCACCTCGCTCAGCCAGGCGGCCACCCGCCGCTGCCCGGCCGCCGTCGGCGCGTACACCCTGCGGTCCGGCCGGTCCGCGAGCCCATCGGCGCGTTCGGACGTGACCAGCCCGGCCTTCTCCAGCCGGGCCAGGGTCACGTAGACCTGCCCCGCGTTCATCGACTCCCCGAGCGGCCCGAGGGCCTTGCGGAGCCGCTCGCGCAGGAGGTAACCGTGCGACGGTTCCTTCGCCAGCATCGCCAGCACCGCGTCCTGCATGCACCACCCCTAACGGCTAGCCAATAGATAGCGGTTAGGGATTAAGGACGTCAAGCAGACCCGGACACGCCGCCTGAGAAGGCGTTCTGCGTCCCGAGCTGCTTGGCCGAGTCGGAGTAGCCGAGCATGACCTCCAGGCGGCGCCCGGTGGCGTCCAGGCGGTCCTGGACGGCCGGGATCCGCAGCAT
>NZ_JBEZGN010000071.1:0-19261 GCF_040650055.1 Spirillospora sp. NPDC048819
GCGGCGTCCCTGGGCCTCGACGGTCTCCAGGACGCGCCGCAGGTGCTTGCCGTCCTTGGGGCCCGGGTCGACGACGACGGCCTCGTCGGCGCCGGCCCTGGAACCCCCGTTGCGAGCCGGTCGATCCTCACGACACGGTTTCGCATTGTTGTGACCGTCTCGGTCGGTGTCGTGTCGCTGCGGTCGCCCGGCTCGGCGGTTCGTGCGACCTCCGGCGCTGGGGCGCCTCCGGCCGCACGAACCGTGCTCCGGTGGCTGGGTTGAATCTGCCGGGGCCCGGTTTGGCGGGTTGTGTGTTCTTCGGTGCTGGGGCGTGTGCGGTCGTGTGAATTGTGCTCTGGTGGCTGGGGTGAACCTGCCGGGGCTCGGGGTTTACGGGAGAGATTCCTCGGTGGGGGCTGGGAGGACGGCTTCCGGGGAGCGTTCGACGATGGGGAGGATGATCGCTGAGGGGTGGTCCGGGTCGTGGAAGAGTTCCTGGTGGGCGGGGACCATCCGGGTCGCGGTGGCGAGGGGCTCGCCCGTGCCGGGGTTGGCGGCGACCTTGGGGTGGGCGCCGCTGGTGACGTGGACGCGGACCCTGTGGCCGCGTGCGAACCGGTGCCCGGTCGGCCACAGGTCGACGGCGATGCGGCGGACGCCGGCGGTCCCGACGGGCTTGTCCGCGGCGGCGGGCAGCCGCAGTCCGCCCTCGCAGACGTTGCGGGACGTCCCGTCCGGGGCGACGTCGCAGAGCCGGACGATGAAGTCGGTGTGCTCGCGGTCGGAGCGGACGAACAGGTCGGCGCCGACCGGGCCGATGACGTCGAGGTCGGCGGCCAGGGCGGGGGAGGTGAACACCAGGACGTCGGGGCGCCGCTCCAGCGGCCGGTTGTCGACCGGGCGGGAGCTGCCGAGCAGGGTAGGGCCGCCGAGCGCGGGCGTCGGGCGGGCCGGGTCGAACCGGTAGGTGCTGGCGGGGGCGTCCCGCGGGCCGTCCTCGCCGAGGCCGTGGCCGGCGTGCAGGTGCCACCGCGCCTGGCGCATCCCCGGCGGCGGCCAGTCGCGGTAGTGCCGCCACTCCCCGGCGCCCGTCACATAGACGCGGACGGGGTCGGTGCGCAGCCCGGACGTGTCGCCCAGCAGGTGGGCGCGGAACCAGGCGAGCGACTCGCGCAGCGACGGCAGGCCGTGCCGGGCGTCGGTGTGCCACCAGGGGCCGATGGTCAGGTACGGGGAGTGCCCCGCGGCGCGCAGCGCGAGATAGTCCCTGAGCTGCCACGGCAGGAACACGTCGTACCAGCCGCCGAGGAGGCTGACGGGCGCCTCGACGCCGCCGACCGTCCCGCTGAAGTCGCGGCTCTCCCAGTAGCCGTCGACGGCCGTGTGGTTGGCGAGGACGTCCTGGTAGAACCGCATCTGCTCCCCGCCGGTCAGCACGTCCAGCTCGGAGAGGGGGCGGCCGGAGCGGGCGGCGCGGACGGCGCGGCGGCGCGACAGCAGCGGCGCGGTCAGCAGCCCGAAAGGCTGCTTCTGCCGGTGCGTGAGGTCGGTCCAGGTGAGGGTGGACTCCAGCGCGAACGAGCCGCCGACGTAGGCGGCGTCGCGGAACGAGGACGCGGTGATCTGCACGGACATCGCCTTCAGCTCCGGTCCCGCCTCGGCCGCGACCGCCCATGCGGAGTAGCCGAGGTAGCTGGCGCCGTAGGTGGCGAACGTGCCGTTGAACCACGGCTGCTTCTTCAGCCACTCCACGGTGGCGAGGCCGTCGTCGCGTTCACTGCCGAGCGGGTCGAACTCGCCGCCCGAACCGAATGTGCCGCGCGCGCTCTGCACGACCAGCTGGAATCCGAACGGGACGAACAGCAGCCCGTTGGCCAGCGCCGCCGGACCGCGCCGCCCGTACGGGGTCCGCACCAGGATCGTGGGCGGACGGTGCACGCCGCTCGGGACGTACCGGTCGGCGAGGAGCGTCACGCCGTCCGGCATGGTGACGGGCAGGTCGCGCTCGACGGTGTAGGGGGCGAGTCCGCGGGGGCGGCGGAGCCGGATCGGTGGTGCGGGCAGTCGGTCCCACGGGGCCATGCTGTCTCCCAGACGGCTGTCTCCGTGCGCGCCGTCGGTTGCTACTACCTAGTAAGGTATCCGTTCCGGCCGCCTGCAATCGCCGCGCCCCCGCGAACGGCCGCCGGTCGGACATGCCGGCGCCCCGTTGGAGACCCGCCCGAAACCGGGCGATCAGCAGCCCCTTACAAAAGGCATCTCTGGCGGCGTGCAAACTTGTCTGGGATCGTTGCGTTTCCGCACAACCGGCTCTGCGAGGGGGGAACACTGATGTGGCCCGGGTCCAACCCACCGATCGGACCGCCGCCCACGGGGCGGGGCGAGGCGGGCCCGTCTTGGACCCAGGCGCAGCAGATCAGGCCGGGCGCCGGCTGGTACGCCCTGCCCGTCGTCCTGATCCTCGTGGCGATCGCCGGGTTCTTCACCGTGCTGGCGTTCCTGTGGGACGACTCCCAGGTCGCGGACGGCCCGTCGGCGACCGGAGACCCCGTGGCCGGGGTGCGGCTCCAGCTTTCGGACGGGTACGGCTACTTCGTCTACGTGCGGATCGGAGAGTCCTCCCCCTTCGCGTGCTCGGTCGAGGTGGGGGAGCGGACCGGCCCCGTCCAGCTGACCAGGAAGAACTCCTGGAGCGCCACCGAGCACACGTCCTACCGCTACACCGCGACGTTCGAGGCGCCCGTGTCGGGGACGGCGATGTTCCGGTGCCGCGGCACCGAAGGCCCGATCATGGTGACTCCGGACGACACCGCCCACGCCTACCTGGGGTTCGCCGTCCTCTGCGCGCTGGGCCTCGGGGCCCTCGCCGTCGTCGCCTTCGTCGTCACCCTCGTCCGCCGCGGCGGCGCCAAGCGCAGAGCCGCCGTCCTCCACGGCTTCTGACCCGCGCGGGGCCCGTTACGCGGGTCAGGACGTGAGTTCGCGTTCCAGGGGCGTACGGAAACGGGGGGTCGCGCGGATGTCGCCGTACCAGGCCGACATGCGCCCTGACTCATGCCGGATCGCGGCCTCCGCGTCGGCGCCGACGTCCTCCAGCAGGCGGACGGCGATCTCGCCGTCCTTGCGCTGGGCCCAGCCGCCGACGATGCGGCCGTCCCACCAGACCGACGGCCCGATGTTGCCGTTCTTGTCGAACAGCCGCGGGCCGTGGTCGCCGAGGAACCAGCCGCGTTCCCGCCAGCCCATCGGCGTCGGGTCGAGGGCGGGCAGCAGCGCCGCCCACGGCTCCGGGGCGGGCACCGGCTCCAGGTCGTCCGACAGCACCACACCGGTGCCGCCGCCGAGATCGACCTCGGTGACGTCGAGGAGCGCGAGGGCCTTGGCGACGTCACCGGCGTTCCAGCCCGTCCACCATTTGAGGTCGGAGACCGGGGCGGGGCCGAACGCCCGCAGCCACCGGCGGACGAGGTCGGCGCGGGCGGGGCCGGCCGGGACGTCCTCGATGCCGCCGGGCAGCCAGGACTCCACGGGCGACCACTTGTACTGGCTGCTGATCCACGTGCCGTTCGGGCGCCCCCGGACGATGCGGCCCTCGCAGCCGAGCGTGACGAGGATCCACGTGGTGACGTTCGTGGGCTTGGAGTACGACTTGCCGGGGGCGGGGTCGACCTGTGTCCGCAGAAGGGGCACGTCGGCGCCGAGCTGCGCGCCCGTCGCCTCCCCGCGCGCCAGCAGGGCCCGGTGCGCGGCCTCCTCGGCCTCCGCGAACCAGGTGGGGACGTCGGGCAGGTCGCTGCCGCGCTCGATGATCCGCGCGTACGTGGCGCGCTGCTTGGCGGCCAGAGCGTTCGCCGTGGACGCCTGCAGGACGGGGACGAGCTCGACGGGCGCGACGAACATCGTCCGGCGCATCGCGAGCATCCGCAGCAGCGTCCGGTCGTCGTACAGGGCCCGTTCCACCGCCTCCGGGGCGGCGTCGACGCTGCGCGCCGCGACCGACAGGAACACGGTGGCCGGGTCGGTGGCGTGCAGCACCACCATGGACCGTGCGATGTCGGGGACGTCGTCGGTCCTGGTCTGGGGGGACAGCCGGTGGCGGAGACCGAGCCTGGCGCGGCGCTCCGCCACGTTCATCGAACGCATGAACGAATCCTAGCGGGGTCAGCCGCCCCCGCCGCCATTGGCGATCTTGACGACGACCTTGTCCTGGGTGACCGACTGGACCGAGACGTCGAAGCCCTCGGCCTGCTCGCCCTCGCCCACCGGCACGGTCACGGTCTGTCCCGCGATCTTGAGGGTCACCATCTGGCCCTCGACCTTCACCAGCTCGGCCTTCACACCGAGGATGGAGGCGCTCGCCTCGACGCCGCGGTCGAAGGTCACCGTGCACGCGTTCAGGCTGCATTCGGTGGTGGCGTTCTCACCGCCGCAGCCGGCGGCGGCGCCGAGCGGCAGCAGGACGAACGGAAGGACGGCCAGCTTCCGCCGGAGGGGAAAGGGTCTCATGCGGGGAGTCTAAGGGGGACCGCCGGACGGCTGCGCCCCCCGGAAGGCGGATTCGCGCGGGACGGATCTGGTACCTCACGGTGACGGAACTGGATCTCCAGGTGACATCGTGTTTCGCTGGAACCGTGACCAGTGACGATGCCGTGGAGTCGCGGCCCATGGTGGGTCCGGTGGTGTGCGCGGCGCTGCGCATGGAGGCCCGCGCGGTCCGCCGCGGCCTCGCCCGCACGCCGGTCGTGGTCGTCGGCTACCGCGCCCGGTACGCCCACCGGCTGCCTGACTCCTGCGCCGCCCTCGTCACGATGGGCTTCGGGGGCGCGCTCGACGAGCGCCTGCGGCCCGGGGACGTCCTGGTCGCCGACGAGATCCGCGGCACCGCCCCGGACACCGGCCCGGTGCCGTGCAGCGCGCCGCACCTGCTCGCCGAGGAGCTCATCCGGGACGGCCTCAGCGTGCAGGTCGGGCCGCTGGTGACCACCGACCGCGTCGTCCGCGGCAGGGAGCGGGCGATCTGGGCGGCTCAGGGCGCACGGGTGGCGGACATGGAGTCGGCCGTGGTCGCCGCGCGGGCCGGCTCCCGGCCGGTCGCCGCCGTCCGCGTCGTCGTCGACGGCCCCCGGCATCCGCTGTGGCACCCGGGCATGATCGGCCGCGGCCTGGCCGCGCGGCGCGTCCTGGCGCGCACCGGGCCCGCCCTCGAACGCTGGGGCGTCCTGCTGGTGCGCGGTGAGGACGACACGCACGCCGTCTGACAAGGCCGCCCGCCCCAGGCGAGGCATGCTCCGAGCCCTATCCGCCCGAGCCCTATCCGCCGGAGCCATGCCCGCCGGAACCGTGCCCGCCGGAGCCCTTCCCGCCGGACTTGTTGCCCCAGCTGTGGGAGTCCCCGTGCACGATCTTGCCGCCGAGGTCCTTGCGGATCGTCTGCAGGGTCTTCTCCTTGCTCACCACCACCCAGCGCGCGCCGACCAGGTACACGCCGCCCCAGGGCTTGGCCTCCTCCAGCCAGGCGTTCATGTTCTTGTCGGTGGTGAAGCTGAGCAGGACGTACTGGCCCAGGTCGTTCTTGCAGTTCCCCTGCTCCATGTCCGCCACCTTCCGCTTGCCGGTCACGGAGCAGTCGGTCTGCTCGGCGAGCTCCTGCAGGCTGGCGGGCTCGGCGGTCTTGCCGTCCGAGGCGTCCGCGCCGCCGCAGCCCGCCGCAAGGGGCAGCGCCAGGGCGGCGGCGGCGCACAGCAGCGCCTGCTTCTTCGTGCCGAGGTGGTGTCGGGAAGCCATCGCTGATCCTCCGGGGTGAGATGCGCGATTCGGGAGTTGAATACGCGCCCCGCCCCGGAGAGGTTCACCGGACGGCTCAGGTCATCAGCCGGGCCGCCGCGGCGGTTCGGACGTCGGTCTCCTCGGCGGTGTCGTGGTGCAGCCGCTGCAGCCGGATCCGCGTCTCACGGGTGAGGGGGGCGAACTGCGCGGCCTCGCGCCGCGCCCCTTCCTCGCAGTCCCACAACCCCTCGACGGTGTAGGCCTCCGCCGTATGCGGGGCCGTGCGGGTCAACGCTGTCAATATTCGCGGTCTCAAGAAGGCGTAGGGGGATTCGGTCCAAGCGGACTTCAGCAGGGGGACGGCCTCACCGGCGCGTAGCCGCCCGAGCCCCTCGATCGGGTTCGCGGCGGCCCGCCACTCGCGCCGGTCGAGGGCCGTGCGCAGCTCGTCCATGAGGAGCGGGACGTCCTGGCGGGTGCCGTAGCGGGCGAGGATGCTCAGCCCCATGTCCGCGCAGCCGCCGCGTTCGGCCGCCCACGCCCGCGCCCGCGGCAGCGTCTCCGGCCCGTACTCCCGCAGCGCCCGGCTCACCGCGCCGCCGTACCTGCTCGGTCCCGCTTCATGATCGCCTCGGGGGAGCAGCTCCTCCGCCAGGTCGAGCAGCGCGAGCGTCCGCCGCCGGCCCAGCTCGAAGATCGCCGCGATGGCGCCCTCGCCCCGGCGCCTGGCCAGGTCCAGCAGCTCGTCCTCGCTCTGCCGGTCCCGCCCCGGCGCCGCCACCATGGCCCTGCGCGCCGCCCTGCCGGCCTCCCGCTGGCGCGCCCGGGCCTCGGCTATGCGCGGCTGCCGCGCCGCCCACGTCTCGATCACGGGGTTGTGGTGGGCCGGGATCAGCAGCGCCAGGTCGGAGTCGTCGCACCGGGCGGCGACCAGCTCGTCCAAACCGATGGTCAGTGACGGATCCGCAAGGTCGATCAGCTCTTCGACCGCGTCGAACCATTGCGCGCCCTCCTCGGCGTACCGCCGCAGCGGTCTCGCCGCCTCCCGCCGGCTCAGCCGCACCAGGTCGGCCAGCACGCCCAGCGCCAGGTCCACCCGCCACTCGTCGTCGCCGTCGACATGGTCGGACGGGTCGAACAGGTGCGCCGCCACCGGCCCCGCCGGCATTTCCAGATCGACCATCAACCGGGCGTAGTACAGCCGCCGCGACTCGCACTGGCGGTCCCACCGCGGGTCCCGCCGGACGCAGTCGTAGACGTACTCGCCCGCGCCCCGCTTGTCCGCCGCGCGCCGCGCGGCCCTCCCGAGCCCCCGCTGCAGCTGACCGTGCAGCGTGCCCGCCGATTCCAACACGACTCCGTTGCTCACCCCAGCAGAATGCGCACCAGACCAGATATCGGGCAAGTCCTTTAGCGGTGTTTCCGCAGGCGACCGCGCCGGCTACAGGGCCCGTTGGGCGATCCAGGAGCCATGGAGGTCGGCGTAGACGCCCGGCCGGGCCACGAGTTCGGCGTGGGGGCCGCGCTGGACGATGCGTCCCGCCTCGAAGACGATGATCTCGTCGGCCGCCTCCGCCGTGGACATCCGGTGCGCGATCGAGATCGCGGTGCGGCCCCGGGTCACGCCGTCGAGCGCCCGCTGGATCCGCACCTCCGTGGCGGGGTCCACGGCGGAGGTCGCCTCGTCCAGTACGAGCAGGTCCGGGTCGGCGATGTAGGCGCGGGCCAGCGCGACGAGCTGCCGCTCACCCGCCGACAGCGACTCGCCGCGCTGCCCGACGGGCGTGGCCAGGCCGTCATGCAGGCCGTCGAGCCAGTCGGCGAGGCCGAGTTCGGTGAGGGCCAGGACGAGGTCCTCGTCGGAGGCGTCCGGGCGCCCGTAGCGGATGTTGTCCGCCAGCGAGGCGTCGAAGAGGAAACCGTCCTGCGGCACCATGACGATCCGCTCGCGCAGGGACGAGAACCGGATGCGGTCGAGCGGCACGCCGTCCACCAGGACCCGCCCGGACGAGGGGTCCATGAGCCGGGTGAGGAGCTTGGCGAACGTCGTCTTGCCCGACCCCGTCTGCCCGACGATCGCGACGCGGCTGCGCGGCGCGATGTCGACGCTCACGTCGTGCAGGACGGGCGGACCGCCCGGGTAGGCGAACCCCACGGACTCGAACCTCACCTCGATGGGGCCGCGCGGCAGCGTCTCGCCGCCGTCGCCGGGGTCGGCGACGTCCGGGACGGTGTCCAGCACGCCGAGCACCCGCCGCCACCCCGCGATCGCGTTCTGCGCCTGGTTGAACACCTCGGTGGCCGTCTGCATCGGGCTGACGAACAGCGTGACCAGGAACAGGAACGCGACGAGCTCACCGGCCGTCAGCCGCCCGGCGATGCCGAGCATCGTCCCGGCGATGACGACGGCTCCGGTGGCCGCGGCGGCGACCAGCTCGCTGACCGGGAAGGTGAGCGCGACCATGGCCTGCGCGCGGGTCTGGGCGTGGCGGTGGGCCTCCACCGTCTCGTCCACGCGCCGCCCGGTGCGCTCCTCGGACGCGTACGCGCGGATCACCGCGGCGCCGACCACCGACTCGCTGACCGCGCCCAGCATGTCGCCCATCCGCTCCCGCACGCCCATGTAGGCCGCCGAGAGGATCCGCTGGAAATGGCGCAGCGCCCACCCCAGCGGAAGGAACGCCGCCCACACCAGCAGGGCCAGCTGCCACGAGTAGACGACCATCAGCGCGCTCGCCACGAACAGCTGCCCGATCGAGACGATGAACATCAGCCCGCCCGACTGCATGAACTGGCTGATCTGGTCGACGTCGCTCGTCACCCGCGACACCAGCGAGCCCCGCTTCTCGCCGCTCTGGGTGAGCATCGACAGGTCGTGCACGTGCCGGAACGCCTTGGTCCGCAGCTCCGCCAGGCCGCCCTCCGACGTCTTGTACAGCCGGACGTTCATCAGGTACGCGCACACGGCCGTCACCAGCACGGCCACCGCGCACAGCAGCACCGCCGACCGGATGAAGCCGATGTCGGGGCCGCCGGCCCCGCCCAGGCCCTTGTCGATCGTCTGCTGGACGGCGATGGGGACCACCACGCGTCCGGCCGTCGACACGAGCGCGAGCAGCAGCGTCCCGGTCAGGCCGACCACGAACTCGGGGCTCAGCAGGATTCCCCGCTTGAGCGTGCTGATGGCGCCCTCGGTCGTCGAGGTCTCGCTCAGCCCCCCGCCGTCCGGGCTCGTCCCGTCCGGAGGCGTGCCGTCCGGGCTCGTGCCGCTCTCCTCGGCGCTCTTCGTGATCGTCATGCCAGGGCCCCCTCGCCGCCTTCGACCGCTTCCTGCTCCGCCTCGGCCCGCTCGTAGGCGTTGACGAGGTTGCGGTAGCCCTCGGAGCTCTCCAGCAGTTCCGCGTGCGCGCCGCGTGCGGTGACGCGGCCGTGCTCCAGGTAGACGACTTCGTCGGCCAGCGCGATCGTGGCCTTGCGGTAGGCGACGACCAGGACGGTCGCGCCGGCGTCCCCGTCGCCGGACTGCGCGTCCCGGAGGTTCTGCAGGATGCGGGCCTCCACCTGCGGGTCGACGCTGGACGTGGCGTCGTCCAGGACGAGCAGCCGGGGGCGCCGCACCAGGGCCCGCGCCAGCGCGAGCCGCTGCCGCTGCCCGCCCGACAGCGTCGTCCCCCGCTCGCCCACCAGCGCGTCGAGACCGCTGGGGAGCGCCGCGACGAAGCCCTCGGCCTGGGCGAGGCGGAGCGCCTCCCAGACCCGCTCGTCCGGGACGTCCAGGCCGAGCGTCACGTTGCCCCGCACGGTGTCGTCGAACAGGAACGTCTGCTGGGGGACGAGCGCGGCCGTCGCGGCGATCCCGCCGCGCCGGACGTCCCGCAGGTCCGTGCCGTCCATGAGCACCGATCCGTCCGCCGGGTCGACCAGCCGGACCAGCAGCGAGGTGAGCGTCGACTTGCCCGAGCCCGTCGGGCCGACCACCGCGATCGTCCGGCCGGGCGACGCGGCGAACGACACGTCGTGCAGGACGCGCCGCTCCGCCGTACCGGCGCCGTCCCCGGCCGCCTCGCCGTCGCCGGACTCATACGCGAAGCGCACCTCCCGGACCTCCAGCGCCGTCGCCCCGCCGGAACCGTCCAGGGAGCCGTCCCCGAACGGGAGGGACCCGCTCGCGTCCAGGACGCCGCGGACCCGCTCCCAGCCGACGACGCTGCGCGGCACCTCGCCCAGCACCCAGCCCAGCGCCCGGATCGGCCACGACAGCAGCGTGAACAGGTACGCGACGTTCACCAGGTCGCCCGGCGACATCGCCCCCGACTGCAGCCGCATCGACCCGATCAGCAGGACGGCGAGGACGCCCAGGTTGGGCAGCGCCTCCAGCACCGGGTCGAACAGCCCGCGGATCCGGCCGACCGCCACGTTCGCGTCCCGCAGCGCCTCCGCCCGCTCGGTGAACCGCTCGGTCTCCGAGCCCTCCCGGCCGAGGGTCTTGACGACCAGGCCGCCCTCGAAGCTCTCGTGCGCCACCTCGCTGACCTCCGCGCGCAGCTGCTGCGCGCGGGTCGCGACCGGCGACAGCCGGCGCTGGTAGACGACGTTGATCAGCGCGATGGCGGGGAACACCAGGAACCCGACGCCGGCGACGACGAGGTCGGTGAACAGGATCGACACCGCCGCGATCAGCAGCATGAACACCACGCCGACGGCCATCGGCAGCGGCGCGATCGGCGCCCACACCGCCTCCACGTCGGCGTTGGCGTTCGACAGCAGCTGCCCGGCCGGATGGCGGTGGTGCCACGCCAGCGGGAGCCGCAGGTACTGCCGGGTCACCGAGCGCCGGTACCGGGCCTGCAGCCGGTACTGCATGAGGCCCGCGTAGAACCGCCGTCCCGCGACGCCGATCGCCTTCAGCAGCGCCACGGCCAGGATCGCGGCGGCCGCGGCGGCCAGCGCGCCCGCCGTCGTGCGCCCGGACTCGAACGCCGGCAGCACGACGTCCTCGGCCGCCCAGCCGAGGACCTGCGCGCTCGCGACGGTCATCGCCGCGTACAGCACGCTGGCGAGCACCGACAGCGTGAACACCCGGGGCTCGGCCTTCACCGCGACCCACAGCACTGCCATCCCGTCGCGGAGGACGCGCTGGTTGACGCGTCTGGACGCAGGTGGCACGGCGACTCCTCGAACACGGCGGCGCCCGGGAACGCCCCCCGCGAACGGGGCCGTGGGGGATTGCGGGCCTGAGTATCACTGACGATCCGGCCCCCGCGCTTATTCCCGGGCGCCCGGCCGCAGCTTACGATCAGCCGATGAGCACGCCCGAGGACGGCCCCGCCCCGTCCGCTCCCGATCCCGTCCGCCGCGAACGCCTGCTGCTGGCCGCCGCCCTGGCGGAGGCGGGGCCGGAGGCGGCCACCAATTGCGCCGGGTGGGACGCCCGCGACCTGGCCGCCCATCTCGTCGTCCGCGAGGGCCGCCTCGACGCGGCCCCGGGGATACTGCTGTCACCGCTGTCCTTCTACACCGAGCGTGTACGGCGCCGGACGGCCCGCGCCGTCCCCTTCGACAGGCTGGTGGAACGGTTTCGGCAGGGACCGCCGAAGTTCTCGCCGTACGCTCTTCCCGGCGTGGACAAAATCGCCAACGGCGTTGAGTTCTTTGTTCACCATGAGGACATCCTGCGTGCGGCTCCGGACTGGGAGCCGCGGGACATCTCGCCGGCACTTGAGGAAGTGCTCTGGCGGAGGATAAAAATAGCCCGCTTTGTCCTAAGAAAGGTTCATGTCGAGGTAACGCTCGTCCAGCCCGACGGCCGGAGCGCGCGCGTGTCCGGACGCGGCCGCGGCACCCGCGGAGCCGTGCGCGTGCACGGCCCCGTCGGCGAACTGGTCCTGTGGGCACTGGGCCGCCGGGACGTCGCGAAGGTGCGGCTCACCGGGGCGACGGACGCTGTCAAGACCCTGACCGAGACCGGTTGGAGTCTTTAACGGGCAGGTAACGGCAGGGTTCGCCGGGAGGAGAATCAGGTCCCTTGTTGCTCCTCCGCTTTACGCGGAACCGGTGATACGGTGGGGCGGTCGGTTGCAGTCGTGGTTCTCGATCGTTTGTCCAGACGCCCGCGGACTGATGGCAGCGGGCGTTTTGGCTTTTCCGGGACCGTACCGGGGGCGAGAGCGTGCCGCAGCGACCGCACGGGCCCGCGAGGTGTGGGCCCAGGTTTTGCCGCAAGGAGAAAGACATGCCCCAGCAGGGCACCGTGAAGTGGTTCAACGCCGAGAAGGGCTTCGGATTCATCGCCGTTGACGGCGGCGGGCCGGACGTCTTCGTGCACTACTCGGCCATCCAGTCCTCCGGATACCGCACGCTGGACGAGAATCAGCGCGTCCAGTTCGAGGTGACGCAGGGTAACCGGGGTCCGCAGGCTGACCAGGTCGTCCCCCTGTAACACCCGTAGTCGTACGTCAGAGCCCGTCCGCCCGATCCAGGGGAGGGCGGGCTCTGTCGTTTCACGGTGCCGCCGCGCGGCCCGGGCGACGGCCGGGCATGCCGCGGGCGTCACCCGCCTCGGCCCAGCGGGAGCACTGCCATAGGATCGGATCCATGTCAGTTCGACCCTCCGGCCTGGACCCCGAGATCGCCGATCGGCTGAAGCGCGATCCGAACGGTCTCGTCCCCGCCATCGCCCAGCAGTACGACACCGGCGAAGTGCTCATGCTCGGCTGGATGGACGACGAGGCCCTGCACCGCACCCTCACCACCGGCCGCTGCACCTACTGGTCGCGCAGCCGCCGGGAGTACTGGGTGAAGGGCGAGAGCTCCGGCCATCAGCAGTGGGTCAAGTCCGTCGCGCTGGACTGCGACGCCGACGCGATCCTGGTGAAGGTCGACCAGGTCGGCGCCGCCTGCCACACCGGCGACCGGACCTGCTGGGACGCCGACGTCCTCCCCGCCGCGGTCGGAGAACGACCCGCCGCCGCCCTATGACCGGGCGCGGACGATGAACCCCCGGCGTGAACGCGGCCTGACGGCGCTGCTGTGCGCCGCCGGTTCGGGCCTCGCCCTGCTCGCCGCCGGGCGCACCTGGGTCACCGTCAGGGCCGAAGACGCCATCACCCCGTTCACCCGGGACCTCACCGGCGGCGACCTCGGCGGTGCCGCCGGCGCCCTCGGACTGGCCGGCCTCGCGGGGCTCGCCGCCCTGTTCGCCACCCGCGGCCGCGTCCGCGCGGGCGTCGGCGTCCTCATCGCCCTGTTCGGCGCCGGCATCGCCTACGCTTCGGCCGCCGCCGTCCAGCGTTCGAACGCGCTGTCCGCCGCCGGTGACAAGAGCGCCCTGCTGTCCCTCGGCGGCGACCCTGCCCTCGACGTGAACCTGTGGTGGATCGTCTCCGTCGCCGGAGGCGTCCTCCTCGCCGCCGGGGGCCTCGTCACCGCGGTCCGCGGCGCGGGCTGGCCGGGCATGTCCGCCCGCTACGAACGCGCGGCGCCGAGCAGGCCGGCGGCCGAGGACGACGACCCGTCCGCCATGTGGAAGACCCTCGACCGCGGCGAGGACCCCACCGCCCAGAAGAACGGCCGGCCGTGAACACCGACGGCGGCGGTCTCGTGCTCGTCGTCGAGCACGACCCCGCCGTCGCCGAACTGCAGCGCCGCTACCTGGCCCGCGAAGGCTTCTACGTCGAGATCGAGCCCGACCCCGCCCGCGCTCCCGCCGCCGCCCGGCGCAGCCGCCCGGACGTGGTCGTCCTCGACCTGTCCGCCTCGGCCCTGCCCGCCGACCTGTACCGCCGCGTGACCGAGGCCGCCCGCCCCGCCCCCGTCGTCGCCGTCACCGGCCCCCTGGACCCCGCCATCGCCCGCGCGCTCGGCGAACACCGCGTCGACCGCCCCTTCGGCCCTCGCGTCCTCGTCGCCGCCGTCGCCGAGGCGCTCCGCCACTGCGCCCCCGCGGAAACGCCGGGCCCCCTGCGCGCCGGCCCCCTCGCCCTCGACCCCCGCAGCCGCGTCGCCGTCATCGGCGACCGCCGCGTCACCCTCACCGTCACCGAATTCGACCTCCTCGAATTCCTGATGGGCAACCCCGGCCGCGTCTACACCCGCGAACAGCTCCTCGACGCCGCCTGGGGCCCAGGCGCCGGCGCCGGAAGCCGAACCGTCGACGTCCACGTCGCCCAGCTCCGCGCCAAACTGGGCGAACGCAACCCCATCAGAACCGTCCGCGGCGTCGGCTACGTCCTGGACGCCTGACCCCGGACCGCGCGGCGGGCCGCTCGCGCCGGGAGGTCACTAGGCTGGCGGCGTGACCTGCTCGCCGGCCCACCCGCACCCGCCCGCCAGGGGACGCGGCCGGGCGCTGCTTCCGCAGGCGGCGGTGCTCGGCGGCGCCGCCGCGGCGATCCTGCTCGTGGCGTTCCGGGACCCCAATGAGGCGGGGCACTACCCGAGCTGCCCGTTCCTGCTCATGACCGGCTACTACTGCCCGGGCTGCGGGATGATGCGGCTCGTCCACGCGCTCACGCACGGGGACGTCGGCACCGCTTTCGGGCTCAACCCCCTGCTGTTCGTCCTGCTGCCGGTCTTCGGCTACCTGTACGTGCGGTGGACGGTGCTGGCCGCGCGCGGCGAACCGATGCGGACCCTGCTGTTCAGGCCCCCGGTGGCGTACTCGTTCGTCGGGCTGCTCGCCGTCTACTGGGTCGTCCGCAACCTCCCCTTCGCCCAGGCACTGGCACCCTGACCCACCTCCGCAGCCCACCGGCGTCGAACCCCGGCCCCGGCGGCGAAAGACCCGGCGAGCAGAGCGAACAGACTCGTGCCGCGCAGCCCGGGGTCCGGGGCCGCCCCTCGGGCGGACGACGGCAGCGGCTACGATCGGTGCACGGAACGACCTGAAATAGGGGGCCTGCGACCTTGAGCGTTTTGGACGAGATCATCGAGGGCGTCCGGGCCGATCTCGCCGGAAGGCAGCGTGAGGTTCCGCTCGACGTCCTGAAGGACAAGGCGGCCGCCGCCCCCGCCGCGCTGGACGCGCTCGCCGCGCTGCGCGGACCGGGGGTCTCGGTGATCGCCGAGGTCAAGCGCAGCAGCCCGTCCAAGGGCGCGCTCGCCGCGATCGCCGACCCAGCGGCGCTGGCCCGCGACTACGAGGCGGGCGGCGCCAAGGTGATCAGCGTGCTGACGGAGCGCCGCCGGTTCGGCGGGAGCCTGGAGGATCTCGCGGAGGTCCGCGCGAACGTGGGCGTCTGCGTGCTGCGCAAGGACTTCATCGTCACCTCGTACCAGCTGTGGGAGGCGCGGGCGAACGGCGCCGACATGGCGCTGCTGATCGTCGCCGCGCTGGAGCAGGACGCGCTGGTGTCGCTGGTCGAGCGGGCCGAGTCGATGGGGCTGGTCCCGCTCGTCGAGGTGCACACCGAGGAGGAGGCGGTCCGCGCGGTGGAGGCGGGCGCCAAGGTCATCGGAGTGAACGCGCGGGATCTGCGGACGCTGCACGTCGACCGCGGGGTGTTCGCGCGGGTCGCGCCGCTCATCCCCAAGGACGTCGTGAAGGTCGCCGAGTCCGGCGTGCGGGGGCCGCATGATCTGCTGGCCTACGCCTCCAACGGCGCCGACGCGGTGCTGGTGGGGGAGAGCCTGGTGATCGGCAGGGATCCGCGTGCGGCGGTCGCCGACCTGGTCGCCGCGGGCGCCCATCCGGCGCTGCGGCAGAGCGGCTGACGGGTGCGGGGCCGTTCGCCCGCATGAGTCGATAGGGTTACGGGCATGCAGGTGGAGCCGCTCCGGGGGCGATGGCGGGGCTTTGTGAGTCACTGACCGGACCAGCCCCCACTCGTATGACAGGACGCGTTTTCTCATGACCATCGACACCGCGCGCGGTGCCGGGCCCGACGCGACGGGCCATTTCGGATCGTTCGGCGGACGGTTCGCCCCCGAGGCGCTGATGGCGGCGCTGGACGAGCTGACCCGCGAGTTCGAGACCGCCAAACAGGACCCGGCCTTCACCGCCGAGCTGGACGACCTGCTCGCGAACTACGCGGGCCGCCCGAGCCTGCTGACGGAGGCGAAGCGCTTCTCCGAGCACGCGGGGGCCCGCGTGCTGCTCAAGCGCGAGGACCTCAACCACACCGGCTCCCACAAGATCAACAACGTGCTGGGGCAGGCGCTGCTCACCAGGCGGATGGGCAAGACCCGCGTGATCGCGGAGACGGGCGCGGGCCAGCACGGCGTCGCGACCGCCACCGCCGCGGCGCTGCTGGGCCTGACCTGCACCGTCTACATGGGCGAGGTCGACACCGAGCGGCAGGCGCTGAACGTCGCCCGGATGCGGATGCTCGGCGCCGAGGTCGTCCCGGTGCGGACCGGCAGCCGCACCCTCAAGGACGCCTGCAACGAGGCGTTCCGCGACTGGGTCGCCACCGTCGACGACACCCACTACTGCATCGGCTCCGTGATGGGCCCGCATCCGTTCCCGATGATGGTCCGCGACTTCCAGCGGATCATCGGGGTGGAGGCCAGGCGGCAGTGCCTGGAGCTGACCGGCGCCCTCCCGGACGCCGTCGTCGCCTGCGTCGGCGGCGGCTCCAACGCGATCGGCATCTTCCACGCCTTCGTCCCGGACGAGTCCGTCCGGCTGTACGGGTTCGAGGCGGGCGGCGAGGGCGTTTCCACCGGCCGGCACGCCGCGACGCTGGTCGGCGGCTCGCTGGGCGTCATCCACGGGATGCGGACCTACCTGCTGCAGGACGACGACGGGCAGACCATGGAGACCCACTCGATCTCCGCGGGCCTCGACTATCCCGGCGTCGGCCCGGAGCATTCGTGGCTGCACGACTCCGGCCGCGCCGAGTACCGCGAGATCACCGACGCGGAGGCGATGGAGGCGTTCTCGCTGCTGTGCAGCACCGAGGGCGTCATCCCGGCGATCGAGTCCGCGCACGCGCTCGCCGGGGCGCTCAAGGCCGGCCCCGAGCTGGCGAAGGCGCTCGGCCCGGACGCCACGATCGTCGTGTGCCTGTCCGGACGCGGCGACAAGGACATGCACACGGCCGCCACCTTCTTCGGCCTGATGCCCGAAGGAGAGGGAAAGTGACCGTCCAGGCCGCCTACGACAAGGCCAGGGCCGAGGGGCGGGCCGCGCTCGTCGGCTACCTGCCCGCCGGCTTCCCCACCTACGAGGGGGCGATCGAGACCGCGAAGACGATGGTCGACGCGGGCTGCGACGTCATCGAGATCGGGCTGCCCTACTCCGACCCGATGATGGACGGCCCCACCATCCAGGACGCGGTGCACCAGGCGCTCGTCGGCGGCATCCGCGTCGCCGACGTGTTCCGGACGGTCGAGGCCGTGGCCGCGACCGGCGTCCCGACGCTCGTCATGACGTACTGGAATCCCGTCGATCATCACGGTGTCGGCGCGTTCGCCCGCGACCTGGCCTCGGCCGGCGGCGCCGGGCTGATCACGCCGGACCTGACGCCCGAGGAGGGCGGCGCCTGGCTGGAGGCGTCCGACGGCCACGGCCTCGACCGGGTCTTCCTCGTCGCGCTCAGCTCCACCGACGAGCGCATCGAGAAGATCACCGGGGTGTGCCGCGGGTTCGTGTACGCGGCGTCGCTGATGGGCGTCACCGGCGCCCGCTCCGCCGTCGACACCGGCGCGCCCCGCCTGGTGGAGCGGACGCGGGCGATCATCGAGAAGGGCGGCACGGCCCTGCCCGTCGGCCTCGGGCTCGGTGTCGGCAACGGCGCCCAGGCCGCGGAGGTCGCCGGGTTCGCCGACGGTGTGATCGTCGGTTCGGCGTTCATCCGCCGCATTCTGGACGCCCCCGATCTCGCGTCCGGGCTCGCCGGCGTGCGGGCGCTCACCGAGGAACTCGCGGAGGGCGTCCGCTCCGGCCGCTGACCGTGTCCGCGGAGGCGGAAGACCGCCCGTCTCCGCCGGCGTTCCCGGCGCGCCGGGAACGTCGGCCGGGTGCCGACGAGTTCATGCTTCGTGGGTGCCGCGCTCTCCCGTAGGGTGTGTTCGCCGGTTGAGCGGTCCCCGGAAGGATCACGATGACGCAAGAGATGACGGCGAAGGGCCGGGACAAGACGGCGGCGCCGCAGCCGCCCCCGCCCGCGTGGTTCCTGATCCCGGCGTGGGTGCTGACGATCGCCGGGCTCGGGATCTCCGGTTACTTGACGGTCACGCATTACGACGAGGGCGCGCTGGTGTGCTCGGCGTCCAAGACCGTCGACTGCCACGCGGTCACGACGAGCGAGTACTCGACGCTGGCCGGGATCCCCATGCCGCTGCTGGGCCTGGCGTTCTTCGTCGCGTTCGGGGCGCTGATCACGCCGTGGGCGCTGCGGTCGGCGCGGCCGCCGCTGCGGTGGGGCCGGGTGGCCAGCACCGCGGTCGGCGTGCTGTTCGTCGTCTACCTCGTGACCGTGGAGCTGGCGCTCCTGCACAAGATCTGCCTGTGGTGCACCGGGGTGCACGCCATCACCGTCCTGCTGTTCGTCCTCGTCTTGATCGACGAATTCCGACGAATCGGTCAGGTCGACTAACCTCACCGTGACCGCGCCCCACGGTGGCGGCGCGGCCCTCACGCATTGGAGAGCACATGAGCAAGGCCGCACGGGAGCGGTCCGCGAGAGAGCGCCTGGCCGCCGAGCGCAAGCGGCAGGCGGCGCGGCAGAAGCAGCGGCGGCTGCTCGCCATCGTCCTCGGATCGGTGGTCGCGGTGGCGGTGATCGTGGTCGGCACCGTCCTGATCGTCGACTACCAGAGCAAGCAGGGCCGCGCGGAGGTCCACCAGGGCGCGCTCGCCCCGCTCAGCCGCCAGGACGACGGCTCGATCGTGATGGCGCAGCCCGGGGTGACCAAGCCGGTGCTGGAGGTCTTCGAGGACTTCCAGTGCCCGGTCTGCAAGCAGTTCGAGGAGGCCACCGGCGAGACCGTCCTGGAACTGGCCGAGAAGGGCAAGGTCAAGGTCGTCTACCGGCCGTTCCACCTGTTCGGCCAGCAGGAGGATCCCATCCGGATCAACTCGCTGCGCGCGGCCGAGGCGGCGCTGTGCGTCCCGGCCGACAAGTGGATCTCCTACCATGACGCGCTCTTCCGGTTCCAGCCCGCCGAGGGCTCGGAGGGCTTCTCGCCCGACGACCTCGTGAAGTGGGGCAAGGACGTCGGCGTCACCGACGCGAACTTCGAGAAGTGCGTGCGGGACGAGCAGAAGAAGTCCCAGGTCGACGCGATGACCAAGTACGCCTTGCAGGAGCGCGGCGTCCAGGGCACCCCGTCGGTCTTCCTGGACGGCAAGCAGCTCGACTCGACGCAGTTCATGAACCCGGCCGCCCTCCGGGCGACCGTCGACGCGGCGGCCGCCGCCGCCAAGTGACCCCGGCCGCCGGCAGGTGACTCCGGCCGCCGGCAGGTGACCGCACGCGCCGCGCCGTCCCGCCCGGGGGGGCGCGGCGGGGCGCTTGGCCCCCATCGGTAGTGCACACGTCTGAACACCAGGCACAAAACTCTCGTTGGG
>NZ_JBEZGN010000072.1:0-17384 GCF_040650055.1 Spirillospora sp. NPDC048819
GGGGCGCGCAGCCGCCCGGCCGCGGCGGCGGCGAGCTGCCCGCCGGCGCTGTCGCCGGCCACGCCGATCCGCGCGGGGTCCAGGCCGAGCCGGGCGGCGCGGGCGGCGACCCAGCGGGTGGCGGCGACGGCGTCGTCCAGGGCGGCGGGGAAGGGGTCTTCGGGCGGGCGGCGGTATCCGACCGACACCCACGCGACGCCGCTGGCGACCGCGAGGGCCCGCACGACCGGGTCGTAGGAGTCGACGTCGCCGAGCATCCAGCCGCCGCCGTGGAAGTACACCAGCGCCGGTGCCGGGCCGGTGGAGGCGGGGCGGTAGAGCCGTGCGTGCAGCGGCCCGGCCGGCCCGTCCACGGAGAGGTCTTTCACGGTGTCGACCGGCGGTCGCGGGGACCGGGCCAGGTCGGCGGCGTGCCGGCGGCGCGCGTCCTGGACGCTGCGGCCCGGCGCGGCGGGCTCGGCCAGGCGGCGGCGCATGAACGCCAGGTACTCGGGGTCGCGTCCCATCGGTTCCTCCCGCGCAGAGCCTACGGCGCCTGGTGGGTCGTCGCGGGCGGGTGCCAGCGGTAGAGCATGTCGGCCTGCCGCAGTATCGCGGTGGGGCCCAGGCGCCCGGCGAGCCGCATGAGGCCGTCGCGGGCCGCGACGGGCGCGGCGCCCGACAGGGCGGTCAGGCGGGCGATGCGGTGGGAGCGGCGCATCACCGCCGTGGTGCGGGGCAGCCGCGCGGCGCTGTAGGCGGGCAGGCCGTCCCCGGCGGTGACCTCGTGGGCCAGGACGACCGCGTCCTCGATGGCCTGGCAGGCGCCCTGCCCGAGGTTGGGGGTCATGGGGTGCGCGGCGTCGCCGAGCAGCGCGATATTCCCGCGGTGGAAGGCGGTGAGGGGGGCGGGCAGGTCGTAGATGTCGTTGCGGAGCAGCGCGGCGGGGGAGACGGCGTCCAGCAGCGCGGGGACCGGGTCGTGCCAGCCGGTGAACAGGCGCCGCAGTTCGCCGCGTTCGTCGGCGGCGCGGGCGCCTTCGGCGGCGCGGGCGGTGGCGTAGAAGTAGGTGCGGCCGCCGGCCAGGGGCGTCATGCCGAAAACCTGCCCGCGTCCCCACGTCTCGGCGGGGGTGACGCCGGGCACCGGTTCGGCGGTGACGCCGCGCCAGGCGGTCAGGCCGGTGTGGCGGACGGGCGGGTGGCGGGGGAACAGGGAGGCGCGGACGCCGGAGCGGATGCCGTCGGCGGCGACGATCAGGTCGGCGTGGTGTTCGGTGCCGCCGGCGGTGACGGTGCCGCGGGGGGACACGGTGGTGACGGTCGAGCCGAGGTGCAGGGCGCGGGCGGGGACGCGGGCGGCGAGCGCGTCGATGAGGGCCGAGCGCAGGAGGACGACGGTGGGGTCGCCGTAGCGGGCGGCGGCGGCGTCGGCGGAGGTGCGGCTCAGCCAGGTGCCGTCGGGGCGGCGGATGCCGCCGTCGCCCTGCATGGCGGCCAGGTCCCGGACGGTGTCGCCGGCGCCGATGGTGTCCAGGGCGCGCAGGGCGTTGGGGCCGATGGCCAGGCCCGATCCGGCGGGTTCGAGGGAGTGGGCGCGTTCGTGCAGGTCCACGTCCCAGCCCCGGCCGTGCAGGGCCGCGGCGGCGGTCAGCCCGCCGATCCCTCCGCCGATCACGATCGCGTGCGGCATCGCTCAACTCCTTGTGACTACATCCGTAGTGTGTATACTACGCCCGTAGTGCGGGTGGGTAGGATCCGGGGGTGAGCTCACCGCGCGCCAGGCTCGTCGCCGACACCGCCATCGCCCTGCTCGCCGAACGCGGCATGCGGGGCCTGACCCACCGCGCCGTCGACGCGGCCGCCGGGCTGCCGCCCGGTTCGGCGTCCAACCTGGCCCGCACCCGCGCGGCGCTGCTGGAGCTGACCCTGACCCGCCTGACCGAACTGGAGCGCGACCGGTTCGGCGGGCTGGACGGCGCGGCCCCCGGCGGCTCCCCCGGCGCGTCGCGGGACGCGATCGCCGGGGGGCTGGCCCGCGTGCTGCACGACCAGCTGACCGGTGACCGGCGCCGCGCCACCCTCGCCCGCTACGAGCTGGCGCTGGAGGCGACCCGGCGGCCGGGGCTGCGCGTCATCTACGACGAGGCCGGACGCGGGTTCCGCCGCGCCGCGTGTGCGCTGATGGCCGCGGCCGGGTCGCCCGACCCCGACGCGCACGGCCTGCGGCTCGTCGCGTTCGCCGAGGGGCTGATGTTCGACGCGATCGCCGGCGCCGGGCCCGAACCCGGCCCCGGCGAGCTGCACGCCGCCGTCGCCGGATACCTCGCCGGTGTCCTGCCCCCCGAAGGACCCGAACGCGCCCCCGGGGCCGCCGGAAAATCCGTTGCGACCGGCGGCGGCGCAGGGCAGTCTGATTCGTGCGGACGCCGGAACGCCCGGCCCGAGGAAACCGGAAGGGGACGGTCATGACCTGTCGCCGCGACGATCGCACCCGGACCCGGACCTGCGGGCGGGCGGCCCCCTGACAGCGGTGTCCCACCGCCGGCGGCCGCCTCCCCGCACCGGGGACGCGGCCCTTTCTCGTTCACGACCTCGTAGCTCAGCGGCCAGAGCACCGGCCCGTCACGCCGGCAGCCGTGGGTTCGAATCCCATCGGGGTCGCACGGCCCGCGCCGCGGGCCCGTGACGTCGTAGCCGAGTGGTTCAGGCGGCGGTCTGCAAAACCGTCTCACGTGGGTTCGAATCCCACCGGCGTCTCCGGCTCCGCCCCCGCGTCACCCTGGGGGCGGGGCCCCGACTCCCCGTAGCTCAGCGGACAGAGCACCGGCCTCCGAAGCCGGGAGCCGCAGGTTCGACTCCTGCCGGGGAGGCGTCCGCCCCGCCGTGCGGCGGGGCCGCGTTCGTTGCGCCCGGGGATGTTCAGGCGTGGCCGCCGACCGTCACCGGCCCGATCGTGAGGCTCGCCAGGGACGCCTCCAGCACGTGCGCGACCCGCTCCACCTGCTCGTCCAGCTCCGCCCGCCGCGCCCGGTCCAGCGTGACCAGCGGCTCCACCGTGACGTCGACGCGGCGGCCCGACCGGCGCTGGTGCCACAGGCCGGCGGCGACGCCGTCCACCAGCAGCACCTGGAAGTTGCCGCGCAGCCGCTCACCGGCGCGCCCCGGATACAGCAGCTCGGGCGGCTGGTTGCCGACCCGGTAGGCGTAGCCGTCGAAGTAGGGCAGCAGCCGCACCCCGCGCGGCGGATCCGGCGGCGCCGCGGTGTCGCCGCGCGCCGTCCACGCCGGCGCGCCCTGCACCAGCACCCGCTCCAGGTCCTGCGCCGCGAACAGCTCCGCCGCCCACCGGGCCGGGACGCCCAGCCAGTGCGCGAACCGCTCCGGGGTCCCCGGCCCGTAGGCGTGCAGGTAGCGGCGGACCAGGCCGGCCAGCGCCGTGGACGCCGCGTCCGGCCGGAAACCGGGGATCAGGCGGCGCGGGCTGGAGTAGGTGACGTTGCGTCCGCGCGGCGGCCCGAAGCACACCGCGCCCCGCGTCCCCGCCGTCCCCAGCGCCTGCCGCCACCGCGGCCACAGCGTCTGGAACGCCGGCATCACCCGCTCGCCCGCCCACGGCCCCGTCCGCTCCACCACCGCCTCGCCCAGCTCGCCGACGGTCAGGTCCGCCTCGTCCACCGCGGCGGCGATCGCGGCGATGACCTGCTCGGTCTGCTCCGCGGTCATCCGCACCTCGCCGGTGTGCGGGCTCGGCGCCGGCGGCAGCGCCGACAGCGCGCCCGCCCACATCGGCAGGTCCCGCGCCGCCAGCACGTGCACGGTGCCGCGCGGGCCGTGCGCCTTGACCAGCGTGCGGTCCCGCCACAGCGCCCGCCGCACGTCCGCGCGGGTCGCGCCGTCCACCCGCAGCCCGATCCCCAGCTCCGCCGCCGCCATCACCTGCGCGTGGACGCCCGCGACGGCCGCCGCGACCTCCGCGCAGCCGCCCCCGGACGGGACCGACAGCGCGTGCCGCTCCAGCCGCCGCGCGCACACCTGCCCGAACGACATCTCCACCGCCACCGTGCGCCTCCCGCCTCGGACCATCCGGACGCGGCCCACCCTAGAAGGAGTTCAGGCCGGATCCCGTCCTAAATGTGCGGCATGCTGGGCGGCATGGCCGACCCGCGATCCGGTTGCTGAACCTGCTGTCGCTGCTGCAGACGCCCCGCGAATGGCCGGGGACCGAACTCGCCGGGCGCCTGGGCGTCAGCGGGCGCACCGTCCGCCGCGACATCGACCGGCTCCGCGAACTCGGCTACCCCGTCGAGGCCGCCCGCGGGCTCGGCGGCGGGTACCGGCTGGTCGCCGGGACGGCGATGCCGCCGCTGCTGCTCGACGACGAGGAGTCCGTCGCGATCGCCGTCGGGCTGCGCACCGCCGCCGCCCACCCCGTCGACGGCATCGGCGAGGCCTCCGCCCGCGCGCTGGCCAAACTCGAGCACATCCTGCCGTCGCGGCTGCGGCGCCGCGTCGCCTCCCTCGGCGCCGCCACCGAGCCGCTCACGACCGCCGCCGGGCCCGGCGTCGACCCCGCCGTCCTGGCCGCCCTCGCCGCGGCGGCGGCCGCCGGGGAACGCGTCCGCTTCACCCACACCGGCGGCGACGGCACCGAAACGCGCCGCCACGCCGAACCGCACCGCATCATCGCCGCCGCGCGCCGCTGGTACCTCATCGCCTACGACCTCGACCGCCGCGACTGGCGGACCTTCCGCGCCGACCGCGTCACCGCGCCCCGCCCCACCGGGCAGCGCGCCGAACCCCGCGACGTCCCCGGCGGCGACGCCGCCGCCTACTTCAGGGACACCATGTACGCGCTGGCCCCCGTCTACCGCGCCGAGGTCACCGTCCACCTGCCCGCCGACCGGGCCGCCGCCCGCCTGGGCGCCGGCGCCGCCGACGTCCGCGTCCTCGACGGCGGCCGCTGCCTGCTCACCACCGCCGCCGACACCCTCGACTGGCTCGCGGCGCGCCTGCTCATGCTCGGCTGCGACTTCCGCGTCCACGGCCCGCCCGAACTCATCACCCACCTGCGGACCCTCGCCGCCCGCGCCGCCGACGCCACCGGGCGGCCCGGCGAACCGCCGCCGGACCACGACCGCGCGCCCGCCTGAACACGGCGCAGCGCGGTCGTGTCCCTCCCGCCGCAGGCCCGCGTGTCACAGGCGGCCGGGCTGTCTCGTCTCGGGCCCCGTAGAGGCGTTCTGAGAAGAACGCACCCTCCCACGGCGAGGAGCCGATCATGAGCGAGCGGACCGCACAGCAGAAGATCGCACTGGTCACCGGGGCGAACAAGGGGATCGGCCGCGCGGCGGCAGGGCAGCTCGCCGCGCGGGGCATGACGGTCCTGGTCGGCGCCAGGGACCCGCGGCGCGGCGAGGAGGCCGCCGCGGCGCTGCGCGCGGCGGGCGGCGACGCGCACGCGCTCACCCTGGACGTCACCGACCACACCACCGCCCGCGCGGCCGCCCAGCGGATCCGGGAGCGGTTCGGCCGCCTCGACGTGCTGGTCAACAACGCCGGCGTCACCGGCTCCGGGCAGGTCTCGCCCCAGGACGCCCACGACCAGGTCCCCAGCTCCGTCGACCTGAACATGGTCCGGGAGGTGTTCGAGACCAACGTGTTCGGGGTGATCGCGGTGACCAACGCCGTCCTGCCGCTGCTGCGGCGGTCGCCGGCGCCGCGCATCGTCAACGTCAGCAGCCACGCCGCATCGCTGGCCCTCACCGGCGACCCGGACGGCCCCTTCGCGGCGCTGCTGCCGTCGGCGGCCTACACCCCCTCCAAGGCCGCGCTCAGCGCCCTCACCGTGCAGTACGCCAACGAGCTGCGCAAGGACGGCGTCCTGGTCAACGCCGCGGCGCCCGGGTTCGTCGCCACCGACAGCAACGACCACACCGGCCACCTCACCCCCGCGCAGGGCGCGGCGGTCGTGGTGCGCCTGGCCACCCTCGACGCCGGCGGGCCGACCGGCGGGTTCTTCGGCGAGGAGGGCCCCGTGCCCTGGTGAGGGCCGGTGCCCTGGTGAGGGCCGGCATGTCACAGACCGCCCGGGCCGTCTCGTCTCGGGTGGCAAGAACGCGCTCATATCGGGAAGGTGATGGTCATGAGGGTTTTCGTCGCAGGCGGGACCGGGGTCCTGGGGCGGCGGCTGGTGCCGCGGCTGGTGGAGCGCGGCCACCGGGTGACGGCCACGACCACCGGCGCGGCCCGGCTGGAGCTGCTGGAGCGGCTCGGCGCCGACGGCGTCGTGATGGACGGCCTGGACGCGGTGTCGGTCGGTGAGGCGGTGGCGCAGGCCCGGCCCGAGGTGATCGTGCACCAGATGACCGCGATCTCCGCGGCGCACGCCGGCAAGGCCGACATGAAGCACATGGACCGCTGGTTCGCCACCACCAACCGGCTGCGCACCGAGGGGACCGACCACCTGCTGGCCGCCGCCGACGCCGCCGGCGTCGCCCATGTCGTCGCGCAGGGCTACGGCGCCTGGAACGGCATCCGCCGGGGCGGCTGGGTCAAGACCGAGCAGGACCCGCTGGACCCCATGACCGGGACGGCGGCCGAACCGGGGATGGCGGCGATCGCCCACGTCGAGGACGTGGTCGTCGAGGCCGGCGGCGCGGTCCTGCGCTACGGCTGGTTCTACGGGCCCGGCGCCACCGCCGACCTGGCCGAACCCGTCCGCAAGCGGCAGTTCCCGGTCGTGGGAGGCGGCGCCGGCCACTGCTCGTGGGTGCATCTGGACGACGCGGCCGACGCCACCGTCCTCGCGGTCGAGCAGAACGCGCGGGGCGTGTTCAACATCGCCGACGACGAACCGGCGCCCGCGAGCGAGTGGCTGCCCCATCTGGCCGAGTGCGCGGGCGCCAAACGGCCACTGAAGGTCCCCGCGTGGCTGGCCCGGCCGCTGGCCGGGGACGTGGCGGTGACGATGATGACCGAGGGCCGCGGCTTCTCCAACGCCAAGGCCAGGCGGGAACTGGGCTGGGAACCGGCCCACCCGTCCTGGCGGCAGGGCTTCCGGGAGGAGCTGGCGTGACCCGGGACCGCGAGTTCCAGGAACTGCGGCCCCTGCTGTTCTCGATCGCCTACCGCATCCTGGGCAGCGTCGGCGAGGCCGAGGACGCCGTCCAGGAGACCTGGCTGCGCTACCACGCGGCGCGCGCCGAACCCGCCTCGCCCAAGGCGTTCCTGGCGGCCGTGGTCACCCGGATCTGCATCGACGTGCTGCGCTCGGCCCGCGTCCGGCGCGAGGAGTACGTCGGGCCGTGGTTCCCCGAACCGCTGCTGGCCGACCCCTACCAGGACCCGGAGCGGTCGGCAGAACTGGCCGACTCGGTGTCGATGGCGGCGCTGCTGCTGCTGGAGCGGCTCAGCCCCCTCGAACGCGCGGTCTTCGTGCTGCGCGAGGTGTTCGGGTTCGGGTTCCCCGAGATCGCCGACGCCGTGGAACGCTCGCAGGCGGCCTGCCGGCAGCTCGCGGTCCGGGCGCGCCGCCACATGGACGCCGGCCGCCCCCGGTTCGAGGCCGGCCGCCGCGAGCGCGAAGAACTCGCCGGACGGTTCCTGGGCGCCTTCCGCGACGGCGACCTGGACGCGCTGACCGCGCTGCTGGCCGCCGACGTCCAGATGGTCGGCGACGCCGGCGGCAAGGCCCCGCTGTGGGCCGACCGCTTCACCGGCGCCGAGAACGTGGCGCGGGTCCTGGCCGCGCTCGCCCGGCCGTTCGCCCGGATCGGGGCGACGGTGCAGCCGCACCCGGTGAACGGCCAGCCCGGCGCGATCTTCCGCGACCGGGACGGCGGGGTCCTCAACACCTGGACGCTCGACGTCCGCGACGGGCGGATCCAGACGATCCGCACGGTCAGCAACCCCGACAAGCTCGGGCACCTGGGCCCGGTCGCGGACGCCTGGACGGCGCTGCGCGAGGGGAGCCCGCACCGCCGCGCCGCGAGCCGGCCCGCCGCGGCCGCCCGCCCCCCGGACGGGGTCACCCGGTGACCCTGCCCAGGAAGGCGTCCAGGTTGGCGTGCAGGCGGGCGACCTTCTCCTCCAGCGACAGCGTCTCCTCCAGGTCACCGCCGGCCACCGACTGCTTGAGGCCCCGCACGTACAGCGAGCAGTCCAGGTCACCGCACAGGTACCGCCCGACGGTGTTGCCCTGCCGGCCGGCCTCGCCGGTGCGGCGCGCGGTCATCAGCGCCACGCCGCCGCCGGTGCGCGTGGTCAGGCACAGCGAGCACATGCTGCGCGCGGTGAAACCGCGCCCGCCGCCGGAGGTCACCCGCAACGCGATCCCGACCGGCCGGCCGCCGCGCTCGGCGACCAGATGGGCGCGTCCGGGCGCGCGCGGGTCCCGCCAGCCGAGGAAGTCCAGGTCCTCCCACGGCCGGTCCGCCAGATCCCGGGGCAGCCCGAGCCGCCCGGCCTCGCCCTTGGTGGAGTTGACGAAGCATCCGCGGATGTCGCTCTCGGTCATCGCCCTCATGGCGGCGAGGCTAACCGGCCCGGAACCTGTTAGGCAAATTCCTAAGTCGTTTAGGTTCTGGGAGGATGACCCCATGAAACGCCCGGGGGTGACCGCCGAACGCCTGACCCGGACGGCGGCGGAACTGGCCGACGAGATCGGCTTCGACAACGTCACGGTCACGGCGCTGGCGCGCAGCTTCGGCGTCAAGGAGGCCAGCCTGTACTCCCACATCCGGAACATGCGGGACCTGCGGGTCAAGGTGGCCCTGTTCGCCCTCGCCGAACTCGCCGACGCCGCCGCCGACGCCCTGGCCGGACGCTCGGGCAAGGACGCCCTGGTCGCCTTCGCCGACGCCTACCGCGACTACGCCAGAAGGCACCCGGGACGGTACGCCGCCAGCCGCTTCAGCCTCGACCCGCAGACCGCCGCGGCCAGCGCCGCCGTCCGGCACGTGGAGATGACCCGGGCGATCCTGCGCGGCTACCGCATACCCGAGGCCGACCACATCGACGCCATCCGGCTGCTGGGCAGCACCTTCCACGGCTTCGTCAGCCTGGAGGCGGCCGAGGCCTTCCGGCACTCCAGCGACGCGCGCGGCACCGACGCCTCATGGTCGAGGATCCTGGACGTCCTCCACACCGCCCTCACCGACTGGCCCCCGGCCTGACCCCGGGCCCGACCCGCTCATTTCACGATGCGGTAGAGCAGGTGGGTGGCCTTCGGGGTGCCGGTCACGTCCACCACCTCGAGCCGGACGTGGGCGTCCCCGATGTCGTCGAACAGCCGGCCGCCGCCGCCGAAGATCACCGGCGCCAGGTGGATCCCGATGTGGTCGACCAGCCCGGCCCGCAGGAACCGCCGCGCGGTGTCCGCGCCGCCCATCACGGCGACGTCCCTGCCGCCGGCGGCCTCCCGCGCCTGCTTCAGGGCGCTTTCGATCCCGTCGGTCACGAAGGTGTACACGCCGCCCTCGGGGACGTCGCCGGGCGGCGGCCCGTGCGTCACGACGAACAACGGCAGCCGGGCGGGACCGGTCGGCCCGTCGGCCCCCCACCAGGGCAGCGACGTGTCGTAGGTCCGCCGCCCGGAGATGATGGCGCCCAGGCTCGCCGCGGAGGCGGCCAGCAGTCCGGCGGTGGCGGCGTCGCCGCCCATCGCCCACTCGGTCAGCCGGTCGCCGCCCGCACCGGCCGGCTCCTGCGGGGTGGCGCCGGCCGCCGTGACGTACCCGTCGAGCGACATGCTCATATCCAAGATCACCTTGCTCATGGGACTCCTTCGCGCATCGCGCTCGTACTGATCGGCCGCCAGCCTGGCGGGCCGCGGTGGCACAGTTGTGTCAGTCCGGTGAAACGCGCCGCCGGGCCGGGGAAGGGGGACGATCCGCGTGCTGAGCGTCGAGCTGCTCGGGCCGCTGCGCGTGTCGGCGGACGGGCGGCCGGTTGAGCTGCCGGCCGGGCGGCTGCGCGCACTGCTGGCCGTGCTGGCGATGTCGGCGGGCCGCACCGTCCCGGCCGGCCGGCTGGCCGCCGCGGTGTGGGGCGCGGACGCGCACGGCGACCCGGGCGGCAACCTCCGGACCGGCGTCAAGCGGCTCCGCCGCGCCCTGGGCCCCGCCGGCGGGGCGCTCGTCGCGGCCCGGCCCGGCGGCTACCTGCTGGCGGCCGGCCCCGACGAGGTCGACGCGCTGCGCTTCGGGCGCCTGCTCGACCGGGCCGCGGCGGCGCCCGAACCGGCGGCCGAGCGGTCCCTGCTGGCCGAAGCGCTGGCGCTGTGGCGCGGCGCCCCCTTCGAGGGGATCCGGTCGGACTGGCTGGAGCAGTCCGCGGCGCCGCCGCTGCGGGAGCGGTACCTGACGGCGCTGGAACGGCGGGCCGACCTGGACCTGGCGGCCGGAGCGCGACCCGACCCGGCCGAGCTCGCCGAGGCGGCCGGGCGGCATCCGCTGCGCGAATCGCTGTGGGTGCGGCTCCTGCGGGCTCTGGAGGCGGCCGGGCGGCCCGCCGAGGCGCTGGAGCGGTACGAGACGATCCGGCGCCGGCTCGCCGACGACCTCGGCGCCGACCCCAGCCCCGGGCTGCGGCAGGTCCACGCCGACCTGCTCGCCGGCGGCGCGCCGCCCCCCGCGCCGCCCGAAGCGCGCCCGGTCCCCCGGCAGCTGCCCGCCGCCGTCGGCGGGTTCGCCGGGCGCGAGGCCGAGCTGGCGGCGCTGGACGCACTGCTCGGCGCACCCGACGGCCCGCCGGACGGGCCGCCGCCGATCGCGGTGATCGCCGGCACCGCCGGCGTCGGGAAGACCACCCTCGCCGTGCACTGGGCGCACCGGGCCGCCGGGCGTTTCCCGGACGGCCAGCTCTACCTCGACCTGCGCGGATACGACCCGTCGGGGCGGGCCCCGGACCCGGCGGCGGCCATCGCCGAGCTGCTCGGCGCGCTGCGGGCGCCGCCGCACCGCATCCCGGGCGGCACCGCCGCGCAGGCCGCGCTGTGGCGCACCCTGCTGGCCGGGCGGCGCATGCTGATCCTGCTGGACAACGCCCGCGACAGCGCCCAGGTCGCCCCGCTGCTGCCCGGGACGCCCGGCTGCCTCACCGTGGTCACCAGCCGCGACCACCTCACCGGCCTGGTCACCGCCTACGGGGCGCATCCGCTCACCCTCGGCCTGCTGCCGCCCGACCAGGCCGGGCGGCTGCTGGCCGCGCGGCTCGGCCCCGGCCGCACCGCCGCCGAACCCGCCGCCGCCGAACAGATCGTCCGCCGCTGCGCCGGCCTGCCGCTGGCGCTGGCGATCGTCGCCGCCCGCGCCGCGCTCCACCCCGCGCACCCCCTGAGCGCGCTCGCCGCCGAACTCGGCGACGCCCTCGGCGCGCTGGACCGCGCCGCCGGCGTCCGGGCGATCTTCTCGTGGTCCTACGACACGCTCGGCGACGACACGGCGCGGCTGTTCCGCCTGGCCGCCGGGCTGCACCCCGGCCCCGGCGTCACGGCCGACGCCGCCGCCAGCCTGGCGGGCGTCCCCGCGGCGCGGGCCCGGCCGCACCTGGACGCGCTGGCCCGCGCCAGCCTGCTCACCGAGCACGCCCCGGGCCGCTACTCCTGCCACGAGCTGCTGCGCGCCTACGCCGCCGAACTGTGCGAGGCCCGCGACCCCGACCGCGACGCCGCCCGGCACCGTATCGTCGACCACTACGTCCAGACCGCGCACGCCGCCGCGCTGCACGTCCCCGGGCACATCGAGACCACCGCCCCCGCCGCGCCCCGCCCCGGCGTGTCGGTGACCGGGTTCGCCGGGCCCGGCGAGGCGGCGGCGTGGCTCACGGCCGAACTCCCCGCCCTGCCGGCCGTCCTGGAACTCGCCGCGGACCTGGGCCTGGACCGGCACGCCTGCCATCTGGCGCGGGCGCTGTCGGTCTTCCTGCACCGGCGGGGCCGCTGGCTGGAACGGGCCGAGACCCAGCGCGCCGCCGTGGCCGCCGCGCAGCGGCTCGGCGACCCGGCCGAACAGGCCCGGGCGCACCGCGGCCTGGCCCTGGCGCTGGCCGACCTGGGCCGCTTCGGCGACGCCCACCACCACCTCGACACCGCGCTGGAACGATCGCACGACGACCCGTCCGGCCAGGCGTGGACGCATTACCACCGCGACCTCGTCTACGCCGCGCAGGGCCGGGTGGCCGACGCGCTCGGCGCCGCCCGCCGCGCCCACGACCTGTTCGACCGCCTCGGCGACGAGCCCGGCCGCGCCGTCGCGCTCACCGACCTGGGCTGGCACCACGGCCGCCTCGGCGACCACGCCCGGGCCCTCGACCTGTGCGGGCAGGCCCTGGTCCTGCACCAGAAGCACGGCAACCGGCCCCACGAGGCCCACACGCTGTCCTGCCTGGCCGACACCCGCCTCAAGCTCGGCGACGCCGCCGGGGCGGTCCCCCTCTACCGGCAGGCCCTCGGCCTGTTCGGAGAGTTCGGCGACCGGTACGCCGAGGCCGGCGTCCTGGCCCACCTCGGCGCCTGCCACCACCTCACCGGCGACCACGCCGCCGCCCGCGAGCAGTGGCGCCGCGCCCACGCCGTCCTCGGCGATCTCGACCCCACCACCGCCGACCAGGTCCGCGTCCAGCTCGCGATGACCGATCGGGCCGCCGCCGACGCCTTCGCCCGGCACCGCTGACACCGGCCCGCGGCCGAGAGCCCGACGGTGGCCGGCTGCACGGCGGGCGGCAGGGCCGTTCGCCACGCCGCCGGTCCGGGCGGGCGATCCCGCCTGCGCCGGCCGGCACCGGATCGACCCGGCCCGCCGCCGCCTCCGGGCCCGTCCGCTCTTCGAGACCGGCGCCGAGCACGGCGCACGGCCGAACGACATCGCCCGCGTGGGCTACCTGGTCGGAGGCGGGATCGCGTGCACGGCGCCGCAGGTTCCGCGACCCGGGAGGGCGCCGGTCAGCAGCAGGGCGCGGCGGCGGGCCGCCGGCCGGCGTCCGGGGCGCAGCAGGCGGAGTCGCCGGCCTTGTCCAGGGTGGGGGCCTCGCCCTTGACGGCGTAGACCTCCCAGGGCTCCCGGCCGGGGCCGTGGACCCAGACCTTGTCCTGCAGGGCGTAGCAGCAGGACGTGTCGTTCTCCTCCAGGGTGGCCAGCCCCGCGGCCGACAGGCGGCGGGCGGCGTCGCGGACCTGCCCGGAGTCCTCGACCTCGACGCCCAGATGGTCCAGGCGGGTGGGCTCGCCGCCGGCGCCCTCGATGAGGACCAGCTTGAGCGGCGGCTCGGCGACGGCGAAGTTGGCGTAGCCGGGGCGGCGCTTGGCCGGGCCGGCGCCGAACAGCCCGGTGTAGAAGGCGATCGAGGCCTCCAGGTCGGAGACGCGCAGGGCGAGCTGGACACGGGACATCACGAACCTCCTGTTTTGACGTCCATCGAAACAGTGGACGCTTTCAGCATGCGCCTCTGCATTGACGGCTGTCAATTTAGAGGAATGTCTAATCAGGAGCCGTGCCCGCGGCGCTCTTGTCCGGGGCACTTCCATCGTCTATCGTCGATTGACGATGGATACTGAGAAGGGGCCGCTCGGCCGGTCCGCCGCCGTGGAGTACGCGTCCTGGTTCAAGGCGCTCGCCGACCCGACCCGCGTCCAGATCGTGTCGCTGCTGGCGCGGCAGGGCCGGCCGATGAACGTGGGCGAGATCGTCGAGGCGGTCGACGTCGGGCAGTCCACCGTGTCGGCGCACCTGAAGGTGCTGGCGGAGGTGCGGTTCGTGCTGGCCGACAGCCGCGGCACCGCTCGCTACTACCGGATCAACGACGCGTGCGTCGGCTGCTTCCCCAGCGCCGCCGACGTCGTCATGGGCCGGCCCGCGCCCCGGGCGCCGACGTGCGGCGAACCGATGGGAGACACATCATGACCGACGAGGTGGTCGAGCGATACTCCGGGCTGGCACGGCTGGCCGGAGACGGCGGACTCCCGCTGCTGCGGGAACCGGGCGGCTGCTTCGGCGCCGCCGCCTACACCGCCGAGGACGACGCCCCCGAGGACGCGCTGCGCGCCAGCCTCGGCTGCGGCAACCCCCTGGCCGTCGCCGACCTGCGCCCCGGCGACACCGTCCTGGACCTGGGGTCGGGCGGCGGGCTGGACGTGCTGCTGTCGGCGCGGCGCGTCGGCCCCTCCGGCGTCGCCTACGGCCTGGACGCCAGCGACGACATGCTCGCCCTCGCCCGCGCCGGCGCCGAGCGCGCCGGCGCCGCCAACGCCCGGTTCCTGCGCGGCCGCATCGAGGAGGTCCCGCTGCCGGACGGCTCGGTCGACGTCGTCATCTCCAACTGCGTCGTCAACCTCTCGTCCGACAAGCCCCGGGTGCTGGCCGAGGCGTTCCGCGTCCTGCGCCCCGGCGGGCGCCTGGGCATCAGCGACGTCATCGCCGGCGACGGCATGGACCCCGCGCGGCGCGCCGAGGCCGAACGCGGCGCCGGGTGCGCCCGCGGGACGCTGACCGCGGGGGAGTACCGCGCCCGGCTGGCCGCCGCCGGGTTCGGCGAGATCGCCGTCACCCCGGCCGGCGACGCCGGGGGCGGGCTCCGGTCGGCGATCGTCCAGGCCGTCAAACCCCGATGACCATCGCCGCCGCGGCAGGGTGATCACCGGCAGGGTGATCACCGCTGCGGCGGCAGGGCGCCGGCGATGCAGTCCAGGACGCGCTCCAGCCCGTGGCGGAACCGCTCCTCGCCGGTCATGTGGGGCAGCCGCGCGTCCCTGATGACGCGCTCGAGCATCGGGTGGGCGCCGGTTCCCAGCAGTTCCCGGACGTAGGGGCCGCTGCGCGCCATCAGCAGCTCCGGCGTCATCCCGCTGCGCCGGTTCTCGCGCTCCCACTCGATCTCGCTCCGCACGACGCGCTCGACGTAGCCGTTCAGCATGTCGAGCAGGGTGAGCACGTCGTCGACGGGGACGCCGACGTCCAGCGCGCCGATCGCGAACTCCACCAGCCGCAGCCGGTGGGGGCCGAGCGGGGCGCGCGGGCCGGGCAGGCCCGCCAGCCAGGCGTGCCGCAGCCACATCGCGCGGGTGTTCACCGCGACCAGCGTCAGGTCGGCGCGCCAGTCGCCGGTGGGCCGGGCGGGCAGGTCCATCTCGGCCAGGACGTGGTCGGCCATCAGCTCGATCAGGTCGTCGCGGGAGGGGACGTAGCGGTACAGCGACATCGCGCCGGTGCCGAGCTCGGCGGCGATGCGGCGCATCGAGGCCGCCTCCAGGCCGTCGGCGTCGGCGATGCGGACCGCCGCCTCGGTGATCTGGGCGCGGCTGTAGGCGGGGCGGGGGCCGCGGCCCTGCCGCTCCGGGACCGACCAGATGCTGACGTGCTCGCCGCCTGCCACCCGACCTCCTCGTGCGTCCTGGACAGCATCCTAGTTGCGTACGACGTACCCGGTTGTTTACGCTGGCGGGCATCGACCGCGTACACCGTACCCAGAGGAGGCGCCGTGACGGGCGAACCGATCGTCCTCGCCGAGGCGCTGCACAAGCGCTACGGCGGCACCCAGGCCCTGGACGGCCTCGACCTCGCCGTCCCCGCCGGGACCGTCTGCGGGGTCCTCGGCCCCAACGGCGCCGGCAAGACCACCGCCGTGCGGATCCTGGCGACCCTCGCCGACGCCGACTCCGGCCGCGCCCGCGTCGCCGGCCACGACGTCGCGCGCCGCCCCGACCAGGTGCGGGCCCGCATCGGGCTGGCCGGGCAGCACGCCGCCGTCGACGACAAACTCACCGGCCGCGGCAACCTGCGCATGTTCGGCCGCCTGTACCACCTGCCGCGCCGCGTCGCGCACCGCCGCGCCGACGAGCTGCTGGAGCGGTTCGGGCTCGCCGGCGCCGCCGACCGGCAGGTGCGGGGCTACTCCGGCGGGATGCGCCGCCGCCTCGACCTGATCACCAGCCTGATCCTGGCGCCCCAGGTGCTGTTCCTGGACGAGCCCACCACCGGCCTGGACCCCCGCAGCCGGGGCGAGATCTGGGACGCCGTCCGCGAACTGGCCGCCGGCGGCACCACCGTCCTGCTCACCACCCAGTACCTGGACGAGGCCGACCGGCTCGCCGACGACATCGCCGTCGTCGACCACGGCCGCGTCATCGCCACCGGCACCCCCGACCGGCTGAAGGCCTCCATCGGCGACCGCCTCGACGTCGTCCTGGAGGACCCCGCCATGGCCGGCGGCGCCGCCGCGGTCCTGCACGCCCTCGCCGGCGCCCACCCCGTCCTGGACGGCGGCCGGCTGTCGGTGCCGCTGCCGGCCGGGGCCGTCCGGCTCGCCGACGTCGTCCGCGAACTCGACCGCGCCGGCGTCGCCGCCGAAGACGTCGCGCTGCGCCGCCCCACCCTCGACGAGGTGTTCCTGCGCCTCACCGGCACCGCCGCCGGCGCCGCGCCCGAGCACGAGAAGGAGACCGCCCGATGACCGGCCCCGCCCTCACCGGCCCGGCTCTGACCGGCCCGGCCCTCACCGGCACCGCGTCCCGCGCCGGGCGGCTGCGCTGGACGCTCACCGACGGCCTCACCCTCATCGGCCGCGAACTGTCGCGCATCCGGCGCGAACCCGGCGAGCTCATCGCCGCGCTGATCTTCCCCGCCGTCATGGTCGTGCTGTTCGGCTACGTGTTCGGCAGCGCCATCGCCGTCCCCGGCGGCGGGAACTACCGCGAGTACCTGATGCCCGGCCTGTTCGCCATGGTCACCTTCACCGCCCCCATGGCCGTCACCATGCGCGTCGCCGCCGACGCCTCCCGCGGCGTCATGGACCGGTTCCGCTCCATGCCGATGGCCCGATCCGCCGTCCCGTTCGGGCAGACCGGCGCCGACGTCCTCAGCGGCGTCCTCGGCATCGCCGTCATGGCCGCCGCCGGGCTGATCGTCGGGTGGCGCGCCCACAACGGCGTCTGGCCCGCCGCCGAGGCGTTCCTGCTGCTGGCCCTCATGCGGTACGCGCTGAGCTGGGCCGGCTGCTACCTCGGCCTCGTCGTACCAAACGAGCAGACCGCCGACCAGCTGCTGCCGCTGGTGTTCCCGGTCACCATGCTGTCCAACTCCTTCGTCCCCACCGGCGGCATGCCCGCCCCGCTGCGCGCGATCGCCGAATGGAACCCCGTCAGCGCCCTCACCGCCGCCTGCCGCGAACTGTTCGGCAACCCCGGCGCCCCGGCCGGCGACGCGGCCTGGCCGGTCGCCCACCCCGTCGCCGCCACGCTCGGCTGGTCGCTCCTGCTGCTGGCGGTCTTCGTGCCGCTGTCGGTGCGGACCCACGGGCGCCGCGGCCGCTGACGCCCCGGCGGCGCGCGCGGGGGAGCGGGGGAGCGGGCCGCGGCCGTAGGGTCGCTGTTCCGCAACCCCGACCTCGCCGACACCTACCGTGAGCTGGCC
>NZ_JBEZGN010000073.1:0-16769 GCF_040650055.1 Spirillospora sp. NPDC048819
CCTGGATCAACGAACCGCCCAAGGACGAGAACAAGGAGAACAAGCAGGCACAACCCGCAGCCTGAGCTGTCTCAACGAGTTTGACAGGCTCCGCCCGGCCGATTTGGTCGCGGGACACGTCGAATTCGTGCTCCCCGCGCACGCGGGGATGGTCCCCGGCCGGTCGGGAAGGTGCGCGAGGGGCAGGTGTGCTCCCCGCGCACGCGGGGATGGTCCCGACCTCGGACGCGCCGGTCGTGCCGGGGTCGGGTGCTCCCCGCGCACGCGGGGATGGCCCCTCGTGAACCAGGAGGCGGCGTCATGAACGCGAGTGCTCCCCGCGCACGCGGGGATGGTCCCCGGATGGCGCTCATGACGGCGGCCGGGTCGGTGGTGCTCCCCGCGCACGCGGGGATGGTCCCCCTCTGAGGGCCGATGACCCCTCGAAGGGGCGGTGCTCCCCGCGCACGCGGGGATGGTCCCGCCACCGCCAGCCCCCACCCGCCGGCCACCAGGTGCTCCCCGCGCACGCGGGGATGGTCCCTGGGGGTTCACCGTGCACGCGGGCTGGGTGGAGTGCTCCCCGCGCACGCGGGGATGGTCCCGAGACCGGCACCCTCGACCTGACGCACTCGGCGTGCTCCCCGCGCACGCGGGGATGGTCCCGGCCTGTGGTGCCTGCAATACGAATCGAATTCGTGCTCCCCGCGCACGCGGGGATGGTCCCAGGGGCCGCGAAACTCCAAGCCGAGATCCTCGGTGCTCCCCGCGCACGCGGGGATGGTCCCTCGTGTGGACGTACGTCACCACGACCGGGACGGTGCTCCCCGCGCACGCGGGGATGGTCCCACCGACAACAGCGTGGGCGTGTTCTTCGAGCGGTGCTCCCCGCGCACGCGGGGATGGTCCCGCGACGATCGCCTCGTCCGCGGTGCCGGTCGTGTGCTCCCCGCGCACGCGGGGATGGTCCCAGGAACCCGTCCACGGCCGCCCAGTCGGTGAGGTGCTCCCCGCGCACGCGGGGATGGTCCCGCGCCGTTTGGCGCACCTCCACCCGCAGCACAGTGCTCCCCGCGCACGCGGGGATGGTCCCCCTGACCGGATCGATCACCTGAGAGGGAGGCAGTGCTCCCCGCGCACGCGGGGATGGTCCCCCAAGCGGCGACGCAGGAAGTCCGACGAAGGGGTGCTCCCCGCGCACGCGGGGATGGTCCCCGCCTGTCGGTCACCGGCGGCGCGTCCGGCCCGTGCTCCCCGCGCACGCGGGGATGGTCCCGTCAGGGGACCGGCGCGGATAGCCGCGTCGGTGTGCTCCCCGCGCACGCACCGAACGCCGGTGGATCAGCCCCTACCTCGCCGGAACCGACGATAAGCCGTCCGTGGAGCGCAGCGAGTAAACGTCTGGGACCGATAACGCGGTCCGGTGTCCGCTGGTCGAATGGACTCCATCCGCTGGCGGCTCCTGCTCCTGACGGTTCGTGCCTCCTATGGCTCTGCGGCGGCCGGCGTGTCGTGTGTAGTCGTCATGGCAGTTCGGACCGTGGGTTACTGTGCCGCAGGTGACCGCGCGCGAGTACGTTTCGCTCATCGCTGATACGCACATGCTTCTCACCCGGCCGGACGGCTGCGTCCTTTTGCTGGTTCGGGCGAACACCGGCTATATGGACGGCCACGCGTCGCTCCCGGCGGGGCACGTCGAGGTGGGGGAGTCGGCCGACACGGCCGCCATCCGAGAGACCAAGGAAGAGGTTGGGGTCCTTGTTGACTCTGCAGACTTGGCGTTCGCGCACGTTATGCACCGCCACACCCCCGGTGAGCGGGGTGCGCGTGTCTCGTTCTTCTTCAGCTCCCGTCGGTGGATGGGTGAGGTCATCAACGCGGAGCCTCGAAAAAGCTCTGGATTGATCTGGGCGGACCCCGCTGACCTGGCCGGGTCGACCGGTGGCGTTCCCGTGGTCGAGTATGTCTCCTCTGCCCTGGCCACGATCCGGGCGGCCGAGAGGTTCAGCGCGTACGGGTGGTGACCCTCCTCGGGGGTTCAGCGTTCTCGGCCGAGCAGCAGGTATGGGTATCCGCGGCGGTCCCGCTCTCCCAAAGTCACCCCCGCGGAAGTCGTCTCCTTCACTGCGTCGGTGATGGCTTGCCCCGCTTGGTCGAGGTCTCCTTCTCCGACGTACTCGAACTCGACGAACCCGCCAAGGCCCGTTACCTCGTCGAGTGCGACCTCGACAGCCCCGGCCGGGGTGTCGAGACGCCATCGCTCTCGCCGCTTGTCGACGGTGACCATTTCAGAGAAGCCGAGCGCCTCCAGCATGCGAGAGACGGCCTGAGGGTCGGCGACTACCGATTCGTACTCGTCGGCGTGGGTCGCCTCGACCGCTGCGAGGGGAAGCCACCTTTTGAAGTTGATCGATGCGACGGTTGGCCCGGATTCCGGTTCTTCTCGCCGTAGCCGCAGCCATTCCGACACCACGTCGCCGTCCAGGAAGTCCCGGGCCGGGTGGTTGTAGTAGACATCGACTTGGCGGGAGGTGCCGGCTGCGGCGGCCCCGGTGTCGATCAGCCGGGTGCGCATTGCGTCCGGCTTGGGCAGGGCGAACTTCCGTTCGACTTCGGTGTACTTCACGCGCTCTCCTGTGCATCGGCCTGCGGGACATCGCCGGTGGCGGCGGCCCTGGCTTCGATAAGCCCGGCCGCCTGTTCGACGACTGCGGCCATGCCCTGTTGTCCGTTGATCACCGGCACCTGCTGGATCGATGCCCAGGCCAGGTATTGGCGTCGCACCCGCTCTAGGTAACCGGGCCCCAGGGTCTCGAATCTGTTGCGGCCGCCGAGTCGGATCAGGCGTTCCTCGGCGACGTCGCCCGGCACGTCCACGAGCATGGTCACATCGACCGGCATGGCACCGGTCAGCGAGCCTTCCAAGGCCCGCAGCAGGAACGGGGACGCTCCCGCCACGGTTCCGTAGGCGACGACGGCGCCTGCCCACCGCTCCAGCACCACGAGGTGCTGTGCGGGCGGACAGCGGTTGCCGGCGAGGATGCCTGCGGTATGCAGCCGAGCGGAGGCGAACGCCAAGGTCTCGGCGTCGGCGGCAAGGCCTGTAGCTGCCATGATCGCTGTCCTGATGGTGTCGCCGAACACCGTGTGCTGAACCGGATCGATCGCTTGGGCGTATCCGCTGGGCCACATACCGACCAGCACATTAGCCAGGGTCGTTTTCCCGCTCCCGTTGATGCCCTCAACACACACGATCACGAGGCGCCTCCGGTCTTCTCGCATAGGTGCGCGGTAACCCTGTTGTTCGCCGTGTCAACCAGGTCTGCGCCGCTGGCCCCGTGGGCGAGGCCGGCCAGCAGACCGGCTGACAGCGCGGCTCCAGCGCCCAGGGCCGGCCCGGTGATGATGCGCCCCGGCGTGCGGTGCCACGTCCCGTCGGGTCCGGTCAAGGTGAATCCACGCGGCCCGGCCGACACCACGGCGTAGGTGGCGTACGCCATCGAACGCAGCTTGTGGGCGGCCCCCTGCAGGGCGGCGGGTGAGGCCGCGTACGGCAGGCTCGCCTGAACCAGCAGCGGCCGCAGTGGGGCGAGCCGGGCTGCTTTCGTGTCGCGCCGGGATCCCGACAGGTTTACGGTCAAACGGCTGGGAGTCGAGGCTGCCAGCCAGGTGAACACGGCTTCTTCTACTTCGTCGTACAGGTCGACGTACAACAGGGTCCTCGCCGTGTCCGGTTCGACGGACAGTGGTCCTGGAGTCGTGGGTATGGGTGGCAGCAGCCAGTACCGTTGCCCGTCGCTGGTCTGGAGTACCGCCGACCTTGTCACCGGCCCCGAACGGCGCCCGGTGGCGCGCACCCGCAGTCCTGGTGCGGCCTTGCGCAGGGCATCGACGTCGGCCTCGGTGGGGTCGATCAGCAGGCAGGACACGGGCTCACCGGAGGTGTGCAGCAGCCGGGCCGCGATCACCGCGTCGTTGCCGAGCAGCGTTGTGGTGTCGGCGTGTTCTCCGTATCCGTGCAGTACCAGCGAATCGACGCTGTGGCAGGTGATGGCGGACAGGGTCCCCGCGCACACGATTGTCTGGTCAGCGGTCACGGCGCCGCTCCAGCAGGCTCGGGTCGAAGGTGATCGGGTGGCCGGTGACCTTCAGCGACTCGGCGGTCAGGAGGGCCGGCTCGTCGGACGGGGCCTTGGCCAGAGCGAATCCTTGGGGGAGGTTCAGGCCTGGCAGGAACCGGTCCGTCAGCGTGACCAGCAGGGCGAAGGTCGCATCCCGGTACCGGCGGACGAGTGCCTTTGCTTCGGCCGCTTCACCGGTCCCGGCGGAGCGGGCTGCCATCCGGGCCTGGTACACGGGAGTGAACATGCCTTCGGTCCACACCCGGCACCATCCCGCGATCGTTTCGATGCCGCCATGGGCGTAGTGGGCGCCGAACCGGCAGAACGCCGGGTCGTATCCGTCCAGGAGTTCGGGGTGGCGGCGATGCAGGTGATCGGCGTAACGGCTGTTGGCCAGTACTTCTAGTTCGGTCGCCATGTAGGCGACGTGCCGATACAAGGGGTCACCGGAGCCCGGCAGGTCGGCGCCGTTCAGGTAGTGCCCGATCTGCGCGACCGCCGCGGACGGCCCGTCGGGGTATGGGGCGCAGATCACGTCTGTTCGGGCCAGGAATGCCAGGTTCTCGACCAGTTCCTCGGGGGTGAGGAGCGGGTCGAAGGTGATGAACCCGAATTCCAGCGGTACCCCGAGTGTGGAAGCGACTCGGAGCGCATCGACGGTCTGGGAGACCGTCTGCCCCTTGCCGTAGCGGCGCAGTTGTGAGGGCGATCCCGATTCCACGCCCGCGAACAGGCGCCGCATGCTGGGCGCGGTCTCGGCGAGCAGCATCGCCCGTCGCAGGTTCCAGCGCCTGGACCGGTGCCGGTCGAAGAGTTGCTCCAGCCGCGTGTAGATCTCGCACCGTAGCCCGAGACGCTCCATCGCGGCCAAAATGTGCGCAGACCCTAGCTGGTTCGGTGGCGGATCGGCCAGGCCCTCGGATCCGAAGAACTCCTCATCGACCAGCGACACCGCCACCCGGGAACCCTCCGATGTGCGCAGCCGGGAAAACCGCTCCAGGATCGCCACACACACGGCCTGCTCGCCCCTGAGCCATCCATCGCCCTTGTGGGCACGAGGGCAGAACGTACACGCCCCGTACTGGCAGCCCAGGGAGGTTTCCAGAGACACCTGGCCACCCTCAGCGGCGACGGCCAGCACCAGGGAGTCATCGGGTGCAACGAGTGAAGGCGCCAGCGGCGCGCTCGGCAAGGTATCCGAATCGACACGCGGTGCCGCCTCGCTGACCACGCCCGTTTTCGTGCGCCTCGCCAGGGTGGAGACCGGCTGGTGGCGTACCCGTCGTGCGTTGTTCATCCGGCTGGTGTCTCCGCCATCGGCCGTCGGCTCCGGCTGCAGTAGGCCGGGGATGGTTTCCCAGGCTTTCGGTGTGTGCAGGGACCGGCAGAGTGCTTCCAGGGGGCGCTCGCCCAGGCCTGTGGCAACCAGCGCTCGCCGCTCGGCGGCTGCCCGCTTGAACGGTGCCACAGCCTCGGTCGGGGAAAACGCCGCCAGTATGTTGCCGAGCACCACTACTGGTGAGGTCTCTGACGACGCTGTGGCTTGCTCTATCAGCCCGGCCAGGTCCGCCAGGAGCTCCCACTGGCCGAAGTTCACCCCGACACCGACCACAGCGGGACGCCATCCGAGGGCCTCGGTGACATGGCTGCGAGCGTCGGACTGGAGGCTGTAGTCGAGGACCTCAACTCGGGCCGCGTGGGTGAACCGCAGCCAGGACGCCAGCCGCGCCACTCCCAGTGGCAGCCGGGCACCCCGGTAGCGGTCCCGGTCGCCGAGGCCGACCAGGAGGACATCGGGCAGCGCGAGCCGGGCGGACAGAGCGGGTGATGCCGAGACCTCCATGCGAACGACCTCGGCGTCGGAACCAGGGACGCCGCCACGATCCACGCCAGCGTGTTCAAGGACAGGGGGACCGTACCGGCCCGCCAGAAGTTCGGCGATGAGTGGTGGGTCAGGCAGCTGCGCCCGACGCACGGCAGCGACGGTGACGCGTTCTAGGGTCGCTTGGACGACGTAGGGGCGAAGCGGGTCTCCGCCGAGCTGTGCACCTGGCCGTCCGCCTTTGGTCAGCGCCGCCTCTACCTCACCCCACGGGCGAGGGGCACGGCACAGCCCCAGCAGGGACGCGTCCAGAAATTCGTCCGGAGAGGCGAGGCCGGTCACGACACACCGTCCAGAGCCGGAGGCTCGCCGTCGAACAGGCCGTGTGACGCCTCGAAGTCCAGCGCGTTACGCCCGCAGCCCTTCCAGTACGGCCGGATCGGGAATGTCGCGTGCAGCTCCGACAGTCCCGACGCGACCTCCGCCAGCTGCTGGTACGAGGGGTGCACCGACAACCCGATCGTCGAGTGCACGTCAGAATGGAAAGCATTGATGATCGGCGAAACACCCATCGCCGCCAGCGACGCGGCGCCCGACAAGGTTGAAGCCGGATGCTCCAGGCCGGCGATAAGGATCGAGTGCGCCCGGTACTCGCCGACGACATCGACGAGGCGTTCCAGCGCGGTGAGGATCGCCGCGTGCCCGTAGTCGGTCGCCTTGCCCGGCGCGATCCGCTCGAACGTCACCGGGTCCCAGGCCTCCAGGTTGAACCCGACGTGCACGTCCGGCACACCGTCCAGCTCCCTGATCGCCTTGAGATCGCGCGGCGGCATCGTCACCAGGTGAACCGAGACCTGGCCGTTCATGCCTGCCGCGCTGATCGCCGCGGAGGCAGCCTGAGCCAGGTCGACGTGCCGAAGGAACCCGGTGTCGAGGCTGCGCTCATTCCCGCCGACGATCATCACCTGGTTGACCCGTCCGGGCTCGGCCTCCAGCACCGCCGCGACCGCATCGCGCACCTGAACCGGGGACAGCCTGTTCGCGAACGATGTGCCGGCCGCCGTCCCCGCCAGCGAACAGAACCGGCACTGCGTCCCGTCGGCGAAGAAGTAACAAGCCCGCGGCGAGAAGAACGACAGCGCGCTCCCGCCGTACAGGTTCGCGATGTGGCCGAGTGCCTCCGAACCGCGCAGACACTCCAGATCGCCGACCAGTTCCACCGCCCAGGAAACCCCGAGCACGGAGTTGACCACCCAGGCGCTCTCCGCGTCGGCCTTGAGGGTCCAGGTGTTGTCGCCGTACACGTTCACCGCAACCGTCACCGGCGGTTGCCCCTCGGGCGTCGCCAGCCGGATCTCCTGCGGGACGGTCGCGTCCAGATCCCAGACAGGGGAGTTGTAAAAGTTACGTCGGCGCACCCAGCCGGCCTGACGGCCGAACCACGCGGAGAACGACACGTCGATCGCTACACCGTGGGACAGCAGAGCAAGCTTCACCCATGCGGCGCTCAGATCAGTCACGACACCACATCCGGGTAGGGGCGAACCCGACGGGAAGCTCGAACTTCGGCTCCCCGAGCGCACGCCAGCACAGCCGGTCCCCGGTGAACGCCTGACGGGCGTGGAGCCAGCGGGTGTTGTCCAGCAGGTAGCCCTGGCCTGCCGCAAGCCGGAGTGAAAGCTGATGCTGGAGCGTCGCCTCCCATAGGTCGCGCAGATGGGGCTGAACCATGGGGCTCCAACGGGCAAGACCGTCCAGGCGCAGCCGCACCGATACTCGCCCCGCGGGGTGCGCAGTGAAGACCTGGGCGGCGTGGCCGTCCCCCGCTCCGAAGAACGTCGTACGGGGTTCTGACAGCGCCAGAGCGGCCTCGCGCCGGTTCTCCACCAATTCAGCATGTACCGCGCGGGCATCGGTCAGCAGGCATTCGCCGCCCTGACCGGCCGGGCGCCCGCACACCAAGAGCATCAGCCGGGGCGGCGTCGCGATCCCCGATCGTTCGGTGTGCGGCGCGAGCTCCTTGTCGGTGAAGCCGGCGAATCCGGGCCGGTCCAGGTGACGGCCGGTGTCTCGGATCGTGGTCAAGCCGTCGGGGTCGCTGTCGCGATGCGCGGTGATGTCCATGACCCGCGAGGCCAAAGCGAGAACCTCGCCGCGTGATGCCATCCCTTCGAGCACGACCAGGCCGACGTCCCGCAAGCGCTGCGCGATCACGCGCGGCATCTCAGCGCCGACATGGTGAGGGGTGAGCACATCGTCAGAGGCCTGGAGGGCCTGGCTCATGGCGCAACTCCTTCGCTGGACTCTGCGCTCACTGTCGGCCTCTGCCCGCCGCGAGGTAAAGCGACAGATTGTCTACTCGGGCATCGCGCTCAGGCCGGACTCGGTGCGAAGCGTGCGTGCTACTTTTCGAGGCATCCCCGGCCCATCCGCGAACCGCAAGGACCGCCATGACTACGTCTCCGGCCTGGCCCGTGTCCGTAAAAGGTGTCGCTGTGGGAAACGGCGGACGTGTGGCACTGCTGAAGAACGAACGCGACGAATGGGAATTGCCCGGCGGCCGCCTGGAGCCATCCGACACCAGCCCGGAGGCCGCGGTTGAGCGAGAGATCCAGGAAGAGACTGGTTGGACCGTCAAAGCAGGCCCGCTCCTGGACGTGTGGATCTATCAGCCGCTGCCCCAGACACTGCCTGAACGGCGTGTCGTGATCGTCACCTACGGGTGCACCGTCCTGACGCCGGACGTCGAACCAGTGGTGAGCCACGAGCACAAGCAACTCGGCCTGTTCACCGCCGAGGAGATTCCGGGGCTGCACATGCCCAACGGCTACCGGCGATCCATCGCCACCTGGTTCGCAAGGATGTGACCAGCATGGCAGCCAGCCCCCAAGCATCGACGCGGGCCCCGGCACGCCATGCCGTATGGCGCTGGGCCACACCCGAGGCCCAGCGCGTCCTCGCCACCGGCGACCTCGGGAAGATCCTTCGTTTCCACCGCGACATCCACGGCATCAACCAGACCGCGCTCGGCCAACTCCTCGGCTACGACAAGACCTACATCTCGATGTTGGAACTCGGGAAGCGCACCTTGGACGACGTCGGCTCACGCCGCTGGGTGGCCGACCGGCTCCGCCTCCCTCCGCACGTCTTGGGCGTCACCGACCCCGCCGACACCGACCACCGGGCCATGTTCCAATTCGGTGAGTCGACCGTCCGCCTCGCCGAGATCGCCCGCCAGACCGGCCACGCCTACGAAGCCGTCGCCGAGCTCTGGCCACTGGTCGCCCGACTCGAAGCCCGCATCGAGGACGGGCACACCGAACGCGAAGTCCTTCATCTCCTGGCCCGCGCCCGTGCCGGCCTGGGCGTCGCCCTCGGCAACGTCCTGCCCGAAGAGCGCCTGAGCACGGCCGCTCACTGGACCGCCAAAAGCCTCGGCATCGCCTCGTACTTCGAGGACCCGGCATTCTCCTCCGAGGTTTTGCGAATGCACGGCAACGAACTGCGCAAGGCTCGGCTGCGCGGCGCCGCCGTCAACCGCCTCCAACATGCGCTCGCCCTGGCCCCCGACTCCAAAGCCCGCGTGGCGGTGGTACCCCTACTCGCTCGGGCCGCCGGAGCGCTTGGTGACAAGGACCTGTTCGACCACACGATGCGAAAAGCCGACGCGCTCCTGGACGAGGCGAAGCACACGTCTCTATTCAATCCGTACGCGCTACACGAAATCCGGCTCAGGGGTCTGGTTGCAACGGGCCGCACGGACACCGCGATCAGACTCGTTGACCACTCCCCGGCGCCAACCACCACGGTCGCCCCACAGTGGCACGTCATCGAACGAGTGACCGTGGCGAATGTTCAGCTACTGGCTGGTGACCAGATCGGAGCGCGCGAGTCCCTGGTGATCGCCGTCCGTGAAGCGATCACGCAGCGGCTTCCACATCAGCTGCAGAGAATTATGCGGACCGCTGGAGAAGACCTACCCGAAATCTACGCGGACGCCGCACAGGCTCTCGATCAACTTCGCCAAGAACTCGCCGCCTAAATCCACATTTCGAACGGGAACGCCGACACCCCGGCTGGCAGACTCCTGGACCATGGCAAACAGCGGACTGTGGGCCGACGTGCTCGCCGCGCTGACCGCGCTCGGAGCCAGTTGCTTCACCTCGCAGGCGATCTGGCGCGCGGCGCTTGCCCAAACCTGAACCACCACCCGGGGGCAGCTCCCGCTTGGTGAGCCGCGCGAGCGGCGCCAATCCTCCTTCCGGGAGATGATGGCTGCATGCACGCATTCAACGTCACGTTGCAGATCGATGGCGTCGAACGCATGCCCGCAAAATCACGGAGCGCGTACGACACTGCCTATCACCGTTCCGGGAGTCCTACTTGATACTGATCACAAAACGTAGTGAAAGTGCGTACTCCCATGCCGTTTGTGGTGTGCGCATGGCTGAGAGTAGAAGGTGCCATTCGCCAGCACCTTGCCATGGATAGGCGACCGCCGCACCACCTTTGACCACGCGGGGTCCCGTGCCGTGACGTGGCGATCCGTCAGTAGGGAGACCGGCGTGGCCGGACTGGAACTTATCGGCGCAAATCTCCGGTTCGAAGCCGAACCCATAAAGGCCGAACATGTTCGCGCTGTTGACGCCGAGCGCCTGGACCGAGCAAAACTCTTCTTCGCTGTCAGGTACAGAGGGGCCGTGGTAGGTCAATTGGTGGTCGAGGCCGCCGCGGGCGAGGTATTCCCATTCGGCCTCGGACGGGAGTCGCAGCGGCGAGTGTTCCAGCTCATCGGTTGCTATGTGCGGCTCTACCGGTGGCCGCGGTGACTGGGCGGCGACCATTGGGCCCACCTTGACCCGCGTTAGCGGCCGCATCAGTTCGAGTTCATCGAGCACCGAGTAGTCCTCTTCCCAGGTGTGGCGCTGGGCGGAGGCGCGAAGTTTGGCTTCCTCCTCAGCGGAGAATCCGACGTTGACGCTGCCGCCGGGTACGACGCAAAACCGTACGTCCTGCCGCGACAGCACCGCAATCGGTGGGCCGCCGAAGCTCCGCAGCCCAACCAGGGAGAAATCTTTGCCCAGCGCGGTGGCGATGGCGTGGGCGATCTGCAGTCGGCGCGGTTCGCTCGTGGCCTCCCATGTCGCCACCGATGACAGTTCCGGGGCCTGCACACTGATGGTCCGTTGCCACCATGCCTGCGCGGCGAGCGGCCCCAGTTCCGCGGCGCGGCGTTCGCTCGCGCGCTCGTCCGCCAGGTACTGCAGTGCCTGCAGGGCGGCGGGAGTCGGGCGTGAATGCACTGGACGGGGCGAACGAGCTGCTTCCCTGGTGGTGAGCGCGTCGAGTCGGTCGCCACCTGCAGCTTGAGTGACCAGACTTGCGCGGGCTGCGGTGATTGCCGGGGTGTCCACCAGGTCGCGGAGGGCCAGTAGCCAATCGATCATGGGCCCCGCGAGGTACGGGCCGTTTAAGTTCTTCAGCACCAAGGCCTCACGCCGCTCAAGCGGCAATTCGGACAACAGTGTACGGACCATCGGCAACGACCCTGTCAGCGTTAAATGGCGATCGAAGCGCGGGTCGAGATCACCATTGCCGGCCAAGTAGGCCATCGCAACCGTGCCCGCCCGGTCCAAGTGCCACCGTCGGGCTCCTGGCGGAACCGGGGTTTCGCCGAGCGTGACGAGATATTCACAAACTTCACGGGCGACTGCGGTCCCGGAGGCCTCGGCGAACATGAACGCCAGCATTTCTTCGGTCGGGCCGGGCATACCGAAGGCAAGGACGGTTGCACGCAGAAAGACCCGCAGGATCTCGGTCGGCGTCAGTCCTTCAGCAGCGAGTTCGTCTCGGATCTTGATCCACCGTACGGTGCTCTCGAGCGTGGCTGGCGAAGGATCGTACTCAATGACCGCCGCGTACTTCAGAGTGGCCTCAGAAGGAATGTCACTATGCGCAGCGACGATCACTGGACGTGCACGCTCGTCGAGTGAGGCTTCGTCGAATACAGATGATTGCATCGAACCCATTCGCAAGGACCAATGTGATGTGTCTCCCAGGTGATCTGGGGACGAAGAAGAACTATGCCATAGAGCACGCAAGAGCGGGGCTGGGGTGGTCGTTCATGCACGTTGCCACCGCCTGCGGTACCAGCCCACTGGGAAGGCGTTCTGGCGTCGGCTGGTATACAAAGCGCGAACCTTCTGCCCGCTCCGTCCTTCGTTGCCGACGCGGGTCCCGAGTCGAGGGCCTGAGTCGACGGGTGTGCTGACCGGGTGATACCGATGCCAGCGGGCGCAACTCGCTGTAATGGGAATTCGAAGTGGCCGCTTTCACTTGCTCGTCAAACCGTCTCGTGGCGAACCTTCCGCAGTTCCTGAGAGGGTCTGCCCGGGGGGCCGGTGACGTCCGCGCCGCCTGGGGCAGGCGACCCCTCTAACGGTGACAGCTGCAGCAACGTGCGCAGGGACGAGGTCATACGGCTTGCCATCGGGCTGGTGCGCCGTCCATCAACGTTTGGAGGCGTTTAGTCAGTTCGGCGTGGATGTCGGGACGGCCTGGGGCTGAGCGGATGTAGGCGGCGAGTGAGCGTAGTTCACGGGCGGCGCACAACAGGCGCATGCCCGGGTGGTGTTCAAGGTCGGACTCGATGCCGTAAACGGTGCACAGTTGGTCCCAGTCGGACTGGGGTTGTCCGAAGTGGCGTACTCCGTCGAGCGTGGGGACGAGGTCTTGGGCTCGCGGACCGTAACTGATCGAGTCCCAGTCGCCGAGCACGTACCGGCCAGTGGTCGGAAACAGGTTGCCTGTGTGGGCGTCGCCGTGGATCATCCCGTGTCCCAGCGGCATGGGAGTGTTGGGGTAAAGGTCGCTGAGCGTGGCGGCGCGGCCCCGTAGCCAGGAATGTTGCGCAGGGGTAAGGACTTGGCCGGCGTGTTCCAGGTCGGAGAGAAGGGCGCCGAGCGGATTGGTGGGCTCAAGCCGTACGGGCGGGTCGGGTTGGCTGTGAAGTTTGCGTAGCAAGCTGGCCAGATCAGCTGGACTAGCAGGAGCGAGGGCGATGTCGGTGGGGACGTAGCGCCAGAACGTGGCTGTCCACCCGTCGATGGTGACCGCAGGGCTGGATCCCGATGAAGACCATGGCTCGACGGTAGGGAACTCGCGGGCTGCCAGCCACGCCGTGGCCTGAACCGCAGTGGTGAGTCGGCGGATCCACTCCGCTGAGCCACGGGTGTGGCGCATACGGACCACGACTGATGCGTACGGCAGGTAGTAAGTGTGATTGGCGCGTGCGTGGAGCAGGCGCGCATCGGCGCAATGGAGGCCGACAGCCTGGCAGGCCGCTGCCAGAGGCGGCTGGAGCATAATGACGATGGTGCCACGCAGAGGCGCCACCAGCGGGTGTCGTTAACGGACGTGTCACCGGCCGCAAACGAGGCGACGGGGCGCGAGTCAGCGATGCCGGCGGGCTGGGTCTTGCTGGGCGAGGGCGGTGCCGACGGCTTCGGTGCTGACGTTGGTGTAGATGGCCAGGCTGCGGATGTTCTCGTGCCCGGACAGGGCCATGAGCATGGGGGCTGACCAGCCGTCTTCGGCCAGGTGGGTGAGCCGGGAGTGGCGAAGTTGGTGGAGGGTGTATCCGCGTCGGGGGTGCCGGTAGTACGCGCCGAAAATCCAACGGATTCCCCTGACTTGCACTGATGTGGCGAGTGCGATCAGCGGTGTCGGCGGGCGGGGTCTTGCTTGGCCAGGGCGGCGCCGACCGCTTCGGCGGTGACGTTGGTGTAGATCGCCAGGGAACGAATGTTGGCGTGGCCGCTGAGGCCCATCAGCATGGGGGCGGACCAGCCGTCCTCGACCAGGTGCGTGAGGCGAGAATGGCGGAGCTGGTGGAGGGTGAAGCCGCGCTTGCGCCGGTCGTGCTTCTGGGTGCTCTGTTTGAACAGGTACTCGGCGCGTTCGTAGGAGAGCCGGCCGCGGCCGGTGTGCGGGCACAGGTCGGCGGTCGCGGGTGTGCGGGCCGGTGCGGGGCGTCGGTCGGCCAGGAACAGCGGGCCGCTGGTGCGGCCACCGATCAGCCGTGGGAGTAGGCGGGCGGTGCCGGACTGCCAGTGGATCCACCGGGTGTCGCCGCCCTTCCCGGTGATCCGGCCGCGTTTGTTGGTCAGGTCCAGGTCTTCGATGCTGAGCGCCAGGACCTCGTCGGCGCGGGCCGCCGATTCGTACAGCATCCGCCGCAGCGTCTTGTCCCGCAACGGGACGGCAGGGTCGGTCAGCAGGGCGTCGACGGTATGCCTGTCGATGGAGCGGGTGCGGTCCCGTTTCTCCGGCCGCCGCTCGATGAGTGCGGCGAGATCGGTGGTGACCCAGCCGTGGCCGGCCGCCCAAGTGGTGAACGAGCGCAGCGCCGAGCGGTGCCGGTTCCAGGTTCGCGGGGCAGCTTCGTCCCACGCGGCGATGAATACTCCGGCGGCCTGCTCCGCGCTCAGCTGGGCGAGCGGCACGATGTCGCCGAGCTCGCTGCGCAGCCGCCGCAGCATCTGGCCGTAGGAGCGCAGCGTGTCGGCATCCAGGTCGCGGCGGGCCAAGAAAGCGTCGGCCGCCTCGGCCAAGGTGGCACCGCTGGCGGGACCGGCGCGGGCGGTCATCAGATCCGAACCTCCTGCGACCGAAGGCACGCGCACAACTTGCCGTCGTTGCGCGGGGCACCGCTAGGCCACGTGGCGAGGTTCTGGTCGGTCTCGGGGTTGACGGCGCTCATCACAGCTGCCGCCCGTTCGTGGTGATCGGGCATTGCCGGGCCCACGAGGTTGGTGGGTACACGTCCATCATCGTGGTCGAGGCGGTCGGCATCACCACCGGGTCGTCCCATCGGTCACCGCCACTCGGCGGATCTCGTCTACGCCCACAGAAAAACGCACCTGCCGCAAGTCCGCTCCGCGCAGGTTCGCGCCTTCCAGGTTCGCTCCGCGAAGGTCTGCTACGCGCAGGAGTTCTCCGCTCAGGCCCATGAACGCGTTGCTCAGGCGCGCGCCGCGCAGGTCCGCGCCGCGCAGGTCCGCGCCGCGCAGGTCCGCGCCGCTCAGGTCTACGTCGCGCAGTTGGGCGTCGAGCAGGCTCGCGCCGGTCAGGTTCGCCTCGAGGAGGTAGGCGCCGGTCAGGTTCGCGCGGCTCAGGTTCGCGCGGTGCAGGATCGTGCCGGTCATCTGCGCGTCGCGCAGGTCCGCCTCGGTCGGGTACGCGCCGCTCAGGTCTGCGCGGGTCAGGTACGCATCGCGCAGGTCCGTGCGGGACAGGACTGCGTCGCGTAGGTCCGCGCGAATCAGCTTCGCTCGGTGCAGGTTCGCGTCAGTCAGGTTCGCGCCGCTCAGCTTCGCCTGGACCAGGTCCGCGCGGAACAGGGTCGCGCCGCTGAGGTTGGCACCGTTGAAGTTGGCGTTTTGGAGGTCACTGTGAGGGACGCGGACGCCGTGCAGGTCGAGGGGCGGGACGGGGAGGGGGTTGCTGGCCAGGGTGCTGAGTGCGGCGGCGATGTCGACGGAGGGTTCTGAGGGGAGTTCTTCGTTCTCGGTGGTGGGGGCGGGATCATGACTGCGGATGAAGCCGGCCAGTACGGCGGTGATGGCGGCACGGTCGCGTGGGGAGTCGGACAGGAGCCGGTTGAGTGCATGGATGGCGCCGAGGCGGATGGTGGCGTCATCGTCGGTGAGGGCTTCGAGAGTCTTGGCGTAGCGGTCGGTGAACTGGCCTTCCCTGGCCAGCCGCAGGTTCTCCTGGGAGGTGCGCAGGTCTTCCTGCGCGGTTCGCAGGGTCAGGCCCGTGGCGACCAGGCTGCCCGCGGTGAACAGCACACCGAACAGGATCCCCAGCGAGTTGAGCCACTGATGCCGTTCGGCCCGTTGCTGATTGCGCAGCTCCATTCGTACGTCGGCGGGAAGCCGGTCGAGGTCGTCCTGGGTCGGCATCTTGATCCGCACCCGGGACCGGCCTGGTAGGAGCCGACGCCGTCTGGCGGGGGCCGGAGGCTGCGCGGTGTTGCCCCGCCCGCGGTCGTGCTGCGCGGGCTCGCCTGCCCCGCCCTCCCCGACTGGATCGGCTGGGAGATTGTCGTGGCCAGGATCGTTCCCGTCGGTGCCGCTCATGACTCAGGCCATCCGTTCCACGTCACTCGAGCCCCACGAGTTCCCGGTCGGCACTGCCCGGATCGGCGGGCCGTCGGCGGGTGGCCTCTTGGCAGCCGCCGCGGCGGATGACAGTGTCCTCGGTAATGGCGGGAATGCGCACGGCGACTCCTCGCTGACGGATGTGACAGGGAATGTGCCGCATTCGAACCTAATGGGCCGCCGGTGACATCCGAGGCGGGAACGGGTGAGCCGTGGCGGCCGGATGCGGTCATGACAGGGAATGGGCCATTCCCTGTCACATTGCCTCACGAAGGCTGAGCCTCACCTTCGTTGTTGTCTCGGACCACAAGGCGCCACTTGGTATCCCCGGGCGGGAGGTCCGGGACGTTGGCCCATCGACCGTATGGGCGAGGCATCTGCTCGTCGGCGGCGAGGGGGCGCTCGGTCCATCCAGCAGGCCAGTCTCGTTCCGATCCCCAGTTCGTGTTGAAGTCCGCCAGCGCACGGGCCTGATCGAGCGTGACGCCGCCGCCGAACTTGGTGTCACCGAACACGGGGTCTTCAAAGAAGACCATGCCAGCAAAGGTCGCTCCTCCAAAGTTGGCTTCCCCTTCGCCGAAGTCGACTCTGTCAATCCCCTGAAAGTGTGGAGACTGGTTATGCCACCTTGGCCCCGGCGTAGTGGGCTGTCGTGGCCCTCCTCTTCTCGGTGATCTGCTGCTC
>NZ_JBEZGN010000074.1:0-15128 GCF_040650055.1 Spirillospora sp. NPDC048819
CCCAAACCCGAAGTCCCATGAAGCCCTCCCCGCCGAGGACACCCGCCCCGACGAAAAGCCACAAAACCCACCCCCGCGTTAAACCCGCATTAGCCGCGTTGCCTCTGAGCGGATCGGGCCAAGTCGGGGGACGTCGCCGAAAGAGCCTCTCACCAGCAGAAACGTCCGGAGGAGTCGCGGTGAGTCGGAGTGGATCGAGCCTCGTTGGCTCCCCGCTCTGGCTCCCGTGGCTCCCCCGGCAGAGAGGAGGCGAACATGTCCCTAGTGATCACGGAAGACACGATGACCGCCGTCCTGGACGGCGAGGTCATCGCCACCGGCACCCGCACTGACTCCGGATGGCACGTCACCACATGGCCGCGCCCGCTCGACCGCAACGCCGCAATCACGGCCCTGTCTCTCGCCGAACGCGTCATCACCCACGGCGAGGACGACCCGTGCGTGAGGGCGTGGCGAAAGGAGTTGGCCCGTGGTTGACCGGCTCACCCGGATCACGACGGCGCTGGCCGTCGTGGCGGTCGCCGTAGTGGCCGCGATCATCTCGTATCGTCACGCGTTCGAACTCGTCCACTCCCACGGCGAGTCCGGCACGACGGCGCGCCTCGTCCCGTTCACGGTGGACGGCCTCATCTGGGCAGCGTCCATGGTCATCCTGGACGCGAGCCGCCGCAAGCAACCCGCGCCCGCTCTGGCCAAGTGGAGCCTCGCCGTAGGCATCGTGGCGACGGTAGGCGCCAACGTGGCACACGGCGCCTCTCACGGCGTCATAGGCGCCATCGTCAGCGCCTGGCCCGCGCTCGCCCTGGTGGGGTCGTTCGAACTACTGATGACCCTCACCCGTAGCGCGGCGCGCTCTGACCTCGTCCAGGACGAGCCGTCCACCGAATCGGCACCACCCGCACCACGGCGCACCAAAGTGGAGCGGACGCCGGAACAGGCAGTCTTGGACGAGTACAGGGCGAGCTTGAACGGTCCGGGACGTCCGCTGTCTCAGCGCTACCTCGCCGAGAAACACGGCATCGACCGCCGCAGGGTCAAACGAATCATTTCCCCAGTGGCGTAGATCGACGCAATGTGGCTGCGAGAGCCCTGTCCAAGTCGTTGGACAGGGCTCTCACCTCGGTTCGCGCTCACAAATATGGGCCTCACGACCCGGCCGTGCTTTTCAAAAAGGAATCGAATCGTCGATTATTCCAACACTACAAGAGTTGAAGACCGGAAAGATTTCCCAAGCCTGCATCAACATCAAGAGCAACCTCTCAAGAGATCTCCGCCTCAAAACCCATCTCTCCAAGACGCTTAAAACGAGTCAAATAGAGTCGGGTCCCAGACATCTTTCGGACGCTCTACTTTCATTTTATCTATAGCATGCCCGAATGGAAATCCTCCATCTTGCGACATGAAATAGTCACATTTGGCACGGCATGCAGCCGCTAAATGCAAAGCATCCGCCGCACCAAATGGCCGTTTCCCTTCATCGTGAAGGTGTCCGTACTGGTCACGAAGCCTTGCCGCCTCGCGAGCGGTGAAGCGATCAATATCGACCCAAAGTACGCTTGGCGACGTGAACCAAGAGCGAAGCATTTCTTCGACATTGTTCGATCTCTGTCGACGCTCCTCGGTCTTTCCATTACATAATACTTCAGCTTCGATCAGCGGGGATGCCGCCAACAAAATATGACCCGAATGCCAAGCTTCGAAGAGCCTCTTTGCGGAGTTCCAACGCGGTTCACCCGTCCCTGCCTGTGGATCCTCATTACGAGTAATCAGATCCAGATATACACAAGAATCAATGTAGATTAGAGGACCCCTATCAGGCACGCCGAGCCTCCCTGATGTAGTCGTCTACCGCCTGACCACCAAGCCAATCATCATCCGCGCCGAGCACATCATTAACACTCGCTCTACGCAGATCATCCTCAGGCAGAAGCTCCAAGTTATCAATTTTTATTCGGACAGCCTGCCCTCGCTCATTGCGCAAAATGCGACCAGAGGCCAAAACCCGGCGGCGCCAGAATTTATCATGTGCTTCATCGGCCATATCGGCCGAAATCTCCCCCGTAACCGCACGCTTCCTAAGCGGATCATAAAGTCCGACTCTGAGGCCATGCCGACCGAGACGCCTCGCATTCATCGAATCGAGCCATCCAGAGACCGAACCCAATGTTTCATGCGTTCCCACCACGGCACGGCGCGCATTTTGCCGTACTGGATCAGAGACAGGGACGAGTTCCCCCGTATCTCCGTTCACAGTTGCCAGAGACAAGTTGTCTATCCCATGCCCCGGCTCGCTTATATCGAGGAGACGCTCAACAGTTCTTTCGCTGTAGTAGTCAGGGACTACAGGCTCCTCTTTCAGGGATTCTACTCCTGAAACCAATGCATCCACCGACGCAAGCATCGACTGAGCAGGACGTTTAGACGTCCCCGTCGCTGTAACACGAACCACCAAATCGTATTTCTGATAACCTAGACGCGCTACCACCCATTTAGGCCGACTTGCGCGCACAATGTAAGCTCTATCGATATCAGTAAGTGCTAGACGAAGCTGATCTAGAGTAGTAGTGAGACGTCTTAGTTCAATATGGCCGTCAGTCGGCCGTATGCGAACCTCCAACGCGGTCGTCTTCATGCTTCCACGGTAGCCGGGGCCTCCTGGGAAGGCCACGATGTCTGCGTCACCCATGGCGCGCCTCTGCTCTCCGAGCTCTTACCTAAGTCATCCCCACGTCATGACCCGGTGTTGCGTGCCTGGCCAGGATCGGCCGGTCTTGGCCTGCAGCTCAGATCGCAAGCCTGGCTGCCGGCCCAAACCCGTTCGAAGCTCTCCAGGTACGTGCTCGCCACGTCGCCGTCCTCGGCCCTCCGTAGGTGCAGGACGGGAGCATGGGACGCGGCGATGCCGTAGGCGTGCGGGTTGATCAGGAGATCGTCATCGGCGCGGTAGATCGAGTTGTAGAGGACGGTGTCATGCAGCCGGATCTCAGCCCCGTCCACGTCCCGTAGTGCCCGGTAGTGGACGAGGGCGTTGCGGATCTTCGCTGCCATGGACTCGCCCACGCCCTCATCACTGCCCCGCTCCGCAACGCACGTCCCTTCCGGGTCGCCGAGGAGGATTCGCACGCAGACGCCGTCACGTGCCCTGTCGGCAAGGGCGCGCATGATGCCGGTGTCCTCGGCGAGGAACAGTCCCGCGTAGGCCAGGATGCCGATCTGTTCCCGCGCGCTCTGGAAGAGCTGGTGCCACACCGGACGAGGGACGGCCCACCGGTGCGGATAGGTCGCAAGGATGTCGATCCCCGATGGCTCTACCTGGACGTTGGCCACCGTGAGTTGCGGCCACAAGTCCGCCTCGTCCCGTCCGACCAGTGAGGCGATCCTCGTCCGGTTGCGCGGGTAGGGCACGCGTCCGGCGACCCACCGGTGGACGGTCTTGGGATCCACACCCAATCGGGCCGCAACGCCGGCTTCGGTCAGGCGCGCGTCGGCAAGGGCACGTCGCAACAAGTCGTTCACCGGACCTCCCGCAGATGCAAGTGAGAACGACGCACGAACGACGCTAACAGAAGACGTCCCAAGACGTCCCTAGATGCCGATGGAGAGGTCCCAACCAGGACGGAAGGCTCAACACACCGGCGAACACACCCGCTTCGCCCCGACAGACCACACGCAAGCCAAGGAGCCACCATGCCCAGCGAATGGCCCCAGAAGGCCACGACCCCACCCCACAGCGACACGCACGCGGCGGACGAGGCGCTCGCCGACCTCCGCCGGGACTTCACCGGTCACCGGATCTGGCGCGCGGTCAAGTGGGACGGACGTCTCGGCGACTGGGTGGCCAGCTTGCACGACCCATCCGCCGGTGTGGACCCCACGGTGATCCGATCGAGCCCCGCCGCACTGCGCGAGGCGCTCGTCAACGAAGCCGCGCGCGCCGAAGTCGCGCGCGCCGGGACCTGGTGATGGCCCGGGAGGAGGCCCGGCAGCCATCACCGGGTGGGGCCGCGAAGGGGAGCACGGCCCCACAGGGTGGGGCGGAGGCAGCGCGATCGGTGCGTATTCCCCCGAATGCACCGCCCGCGCTCCCTCTGCCCACCTACAGCGGCCCATGGCGAGGACGCTGGCACCTCACCCGCCTCGCCCACGTCCTACGCCGAGACGGCTGGACCACCCAACTCCGCACCACCGGACACCACCCCCTACTACGCGTCTACGCCAAAGCCGCCCCGACCATCGGCGAAAGCGTCGCCGTCGCATGGGGCAACGGCGCATGGTGGTACCAGTCCAGCACCGGCCTATGGCTCACGCCCTGCAACCACGTCCGCGTCACCGCGGACAAGCTGAACATCCTGCTCACACCGTGGGTCTCAGCGGCATTCGACGCGCTCAGGGACGAGTAACCCGGACATGACCCGCCGCACGGCATGGGGCACCTACACACGCATCACCGACGCCCTACGCCACCGCATCACAGCCGGCACCTACGCCCCCGGCACCCGCCTACCGGGCGAGGCCGCCCTCTGCGCCGAGTTCGGCGTCGCCCGCAACACCGTGCGGCGGGCCCTGTCCACCCTGCAAACCGACGGACTCATCACCGTCCGCCCCGGCGTAGGCCGCTTCGTCCAGGACGAGGCCACCCAACCCCGCACCCGCTCCGAACACATCACCGCGAACCTGCGCCACCAGATCGAGGACGGACGTTTCCAACCAGGCGACACCCTACCCAGCGAGGCCCAACTCTCCCGCCGCTACGGCGTATCCCGCTCCACAGCCCGCACGGCCCTCAAGACCCTCGAAACCGCCGGACTGGTCACCTGCGTCCACGGCAAAGGACGCTACGTCCGCCAAGACGTCCCCAGATGAGCCACACACGCCCGTGGACGTCCACACGCGCCCCCGTAGCGTCGAACCCATGAACAAGAACACCGCAGCATGGGCACGCGATCTCGCACGCAAGCACCTGGAGAGCCCACTCCCCCGCCGCTGGGCACACACCCAAGGCGTCGCCCGCCAAGCCCGCACACTCGCCCCCATACTCGGCAACCAAGCCGACCTACTCGAAGCCGCTGCATGGCTCCACGACATCGGCTACACCCCCGACCTCGTCAACACCGGTTTCCACCCACTAGACGGCGCGCGCCACCTCCGCGACACCCACCAAGCCGACACTCACCTATGCCGCCTCGTTGCCCACCACTCCTGTGCCCTGATCGAAGCTCGCAAGCGTGACTTGGCGACCGAACTTGTAATTGAGTTTCTCTCTGAACCACCAGACCTGCATGAGCACCTCACCTACTGCGACATGACGACCAGCCCAATCGGGGAGCACCTGTCGGTTTACGATCGACTTACGGAGATCCTCGCCCGCTACGGAACCGGGCATGTGGTCTCTGACGCTATAACTGAGGCTTCGGTTCATCTGATCGGCGCAGCGACCAGAATCCGCCAGGATCTCGAAGCCTCCGCTACAATCCGCTCATAATTTTGATTACTACTGCACCAATTTTTGTCGATTCATCAGCAATTCCAATCTGGTTGCGTGCCAGACGAGCGAAAGTCCGTTTGTGGCTACTCCACCGACACAACGATCGTTTCGTTCACTGAAACTTCGCCACCAACTTTTTGCTCTAGATATATAAGCCCCGCTGCAATTTCAATGAACTGATCAGATATAGCCTGCCATCCATAATCATTAGCTTCGCCGGCCAAACAAAGCAAAGCAACACGCACACCTGAGGCAGTAGCGCTATCAAATGCGGCTTCTCTGCGGAATATGGGCAACGCGATGCTCGGAAGATTCTCGGACACCCTTTGCGCCCAGTCCCTTGAGGGCATGCGCCCCGACTCGGATCTGAGTAGTCTCTCGAACTTCTCACAATTGTCGGTTAGGGCACCGGCCAGCCTGTCGGGCTCCACGGCGGGAAAACGTCGATCAGGCGCCAGGATATCGAGGGCTTGTTCGGCAAAATTGGCTGCGAATTCACCCGCGTCATCATCATGATGCGCAACCGTGCCATAAAGCGCGCTCGAAAGCACCGAACCAATGGCGCTCTTTGCGAGCTCAAGCCGCTGCTCAAGGCTATCGGTCAACACAAGATAGGGTGAACGGCGACTACTTCTTGCCCAGAGCAGCCCCCGCTCCTTTTCAACTACAAGCTCAAAGGCGGATTCCATGGCAACTGTTCTTATGTCCTCGACAGCAGTGACCTCCAAGTACATGCCTTTACTCTGATCCAAGGCCAGAGACATCATCACAGGGTCGCCGTGGGCCATTCCGCCCCCATATCTCAGATCTCTGAGCGTAGAAAGGCTCTCATCGAGAGTGGTGTCATAGTTGAATGCGACCAGCCGATAGAGTGGCCACAGCGCCGAAAGATGACTCACATTAGAAAAATCTACATTCCGAATCTGCGCCAAGTCCAAAATGCCATCGACTTCGGGAGCAATGTGGCCACCATATTCTCTCGAAATGAGCGGATTCAGCAAAGCTGTCGTTCCATTTTCTGGAGCGTCGATTGCCACGGTATCTATTACCTCAACAGCTAGATTCAGGATCTGAATCCTCGCTCGCAAGCGAACAAGCATGCATGCCGACAAAAGTGCTGATGAAGATTTGATATCCCGACTCAGGAAATCGCGAAAAGCGCTTGGTGTGATATGTACTCCAGTTGCTCCATTTGCCGACCAAAGCTCTAGCGCCCCCTCCCCATCAGCAATCCAAATATTCCGCTCACCGTTCCCCAGAGCACGCAACGAAGCGCGAACCGCACTCTCTTCGAGTTCCTCTCGACGTGGCAGGGAGCAGACTAGTTCCCCTTCCATTATTTCATTCATCCAGTCCACGAACGCTGTGGCGTCCGTTCCTCGCACGCCAAGAATCGGTTCATCGCCAAAGTAATGGCTTCCCGAATTCGGGGCATCAGGGACATGGTTCCCATCGGAATCTTGCAGAAATATCTGATATATGCCTTGAGTTATGGGCTTAGGGCATACTTTACGACCTGTTGAAGCTGACACCTTGGACTTCAAGTGCTGTGTTAGTACCACCCTGATAACGAGGCGCCGACGTTCCGCATCAATTCCTGATTGTATGGCTTCGAGGACAAGATCATTGACGCTATTGCGCATTCTGATCGATACTTCACTACCCTCTTCTACGCAGTCCAGTGCGAGCGATAGAGCTTCCACCGTCCCGGCCGCTAGGCAAGCTTCAACGATGGGCGTAGCGTCAGACTGGGCCGCAAAAAGAAGAGTTGTCTCTCGCCACCATGAATTACCGATGAATCGAATAAGAACAGACATTTGATTATGCCTGTTGTCGCGAATGTAGCCAGCAGCAAGATACTCTTGGAAGGTCAGATGTGAGAACGCGTATACTCCGTTCTCCTGCTCAACCAGAAGGCCCGAAGATTCAACGGAAGCGAGATATTCGACATCTGTTACTTCTTGTGTGACTGACGGAAGTCTCCTGCCGATGATGTCTAGTAGCTCTTGTCGTGGGAGAGCAACAACGCGCTGCTGCATCATATGGAATGCGATATCTTTAAGCACTATCTCTTTCTTATTTCCCCTAAGCATCGCTGGAATATTCAGTGCATCATGGCGTCGCCACAACATTACTTCGATAATGTCCTTGTACAGTTCAAACCGACTTCCCGGCAAAGCGCCGAGGGTTTTATGGACGTTTACGATCATTGTGAGAAGGAGGGGGTTAACAGTAAGATCGTAAAGAGCCTGCATATTATGTAGACGGTTTAATAGGTCCTCGGCGGCCGTATCGGCGGCCGACTCAATCTCCTGCGCATTATCCTCAGAATAGTCGAGCCTGGATTCTGCTCGATACCAGGCTTTGACGAACCAGGCGATCTGGTTGTCTGTGAGCCTCCGCACCTGCATTACTGAGGCTCCGTGTATAGGTGCCGTTCTATATCCGATGGGCCTTGAGGTTATTACAAAGTCATTCAGCGGATACTGCGTTGTTTGGTGCTCGATCCAGGACGATACTTTACGACGATCCTCCTCGCGTGGAACTTCGTCCAAGCCATCGAAGAAAACAACACAATTGCCGGTAGCGAGTTGTTTCTCAAACCACCCCTGCGCTTCGAGTGCCCTCAGTCGACGGCCAAGACTCTGCGAGACGACCTCACGCAGAGTATGCTCCGGTAGATAGGGAAGAATGGCAGCGTGATCACGCAAGTAGACGATGATAGGAATCTTACGCTTGCGGCGTCGGCCGGTGAGAATTTGCTTGGCCGTATGGCGGATTAGTGTGGTCTTCCCGCTTCCCGGCCCACCTGTTACGACCAAGATCGACGGCGGATTCTTGTCCAGAAAGTCCATTAGAGTTTTGCGCTCAGCCGCCTCAGAAGAAGAATTAGTCAGGAAACTGCTTGATACTTGATGAGGAGCACGTGAAGCAAGCTTCAAATTTACATATATTTCATCCATTTCCAACGGCTTTTCTGCGATCCGCGGCAACCCTTTTTGGTCAATATATCTGGTACTAACCAGAATGTATTGGTTATAGTCGCGGCCAAATTTTGAGGCCCATCTATCTATTGACTCTCCTATCAGGTCCGTAGTCTTCTTGAGATATTTTGCCCTGAGGGTCGAGACAACATCACTGCCAAACTTGACAAGAGCAAGCAGCAGCCAATAGGCGATAATTAGAATAATGGCCACGAGGGGATGCTCTTGTGCAAATTTGCGCCATTCTACTACTGCCGCCGCCGGCACCCCGGTTGCGGCCAGCAACCATCCTGTCTTAGGAAGGAGGGCCGTCTTACTCGGGGGCTTCTTCTCTGACTGATCTTTGTCTTCCGTGCCGGACACCCACAGCCTCCACTTCACCGATTCATTGATATGAAATATCAGTATGCACCCGACCTACGCCTTAGACATCCGACAATCAACCTAAATGGCCAGATGTGGCAGGTTGTCAAGGTTGGTGACATAACCGCCGCTAGCTGTGATAGTCGCCATCTTGTAACGGGTGACCTTCATGACGGGCGGTCAGTTCGACGACACGGATCTTGGGTGTCCTCGTACCACGGGAAGACGGGGCGGTGGGGATTAACCACCTCGTCAATGTGCATGTTCGGCCTCAGGCAAACTCCGACGCAGTGCGTGGCTGCGCCCGATATGGACGGAGATTGTCACCCGGAGTGGGCAGGGTGGAACCTGGGGGGAATCGTGGGCAGTAGTTAGGCCCAGCAGCTTTAGATTACAATGGGGGCCTCATGGGCCTCTAGATAATGCTTGATGCGGAGGTGCATGGATGAGTCCATCTGGAGACTTGACGTATCCCTTGGCACCATCCATTGGACTTCACGGGACTCGGCACTGCGCGTAGGACTGCCGCTGATGAAACGAGCGGCGAGGACAACGCTGAACTCTTGCCGGACTTCATTATTGCTGGTGTAGTGGATGACGTGTCTCGGGTCGCTGTATATGCCTACTATACCGGTGATCTCTACGTCTATGCCGGTTTCTTCTTTGGTTTCGCGTATGGCGGCTTGGGTTACGGATTCGCCTAGGTCTATTGCTCCGCCTGGTAGGGCCCAGTTGTCGTTGTCTGTGCGGCGGATCATGAGGATCTCGCCCTTGTCATTTTCTACGACGACGTTGACGGACGGGATGAGGCTGTTGGCCTTTGGAGCGTTCGGATCGTCGTAGTAGTCGATTCTGCGGCCCATGATGTCAGTCCCCCGGTATGGGTGTTGCGGCTTCCCAGACGCGTTCGAAGCTTTCTAGGTAGGTGTTGACCAGGTCTCCGCCGGCTATGCGGCGTAGGTGCCACACGGGGGCGTGTGGGGCTGTGACGCCGTAGACGTGGGTGTTGACGAGGAGCTGGTCGTCTGCGCGGTAGATGGAGTTGTAGAGGACCGTGTGGTGGAAGCGGAACTCCACGCCGTCCTGTTTGCGCAGGTTCTTGTAAAGGACGAGGGCGTTACGGATCTTGGCGGCCTGGGCTTCGCCTACGCCCTCGTCTTCGCCTCGTTCGGCTACCTGGGGGCTGTCTGGGTCGCCTAGGAGGATACGGACGCGGACACCTGCCTCTGCTTTCTCGGCGAAGGTGCGTTGGATGCCGGAGTCTTCGGAAAGGAAGAGCCCCGAGTAGACCAGGACGCCGATCTCTTCCTTGGCTGCGGCGAAGAGACGTCCCCATGCGTCCCTTGGGACGGATGTCCGGTGCGGGTAGATCGTCACTAGTTCGCTGCTGGACGCTGCGGTGACTTGCTCGTTGGAGAGCGCGTCCGGCCAGAGGAACGTCTCGTCTACGCCCAACCGTGAAGCTACTGCGTAGCGGTGCCGTCGGTAGGGGGTGCGGTCTTTGGTGATCCAGCGTTCTACCGTTTTGGGGTCCACGTCGATCGACTCGGCGAGTGTGGCGATAGTCAAGCCGCGCTCTAGTAGAGCGGCGCGTAGGCGTTCGTTCGGCATGCACCCGTCCGGGTTCCGGGACGTCCTGGGACGCGATCAACCCTAGAAGGACGTCTTGAACACGTCCAGTCATGTAGTGATCTCGTCCCCCAGGTCAGGCGCATTCTCTTTCTCGTAAGCCACCGACCGCCCGAAACCGCCCCCGCCGGATCCGGGCTTACGAGAGGAGTGATCGCACATGATCCTCGTCCTGGCATCGATCATCGCCGTCTTCCTCGCCGGTTCCACCTGCGGCATCTTCGCCATGCTCGTCATCGGCATCCACGCCGAAGAGCGCCGGGCCGCGCGCGGCCGTACCGAGCCGTCCCGCTGCGGCACCGCTTCCCGGCGTCTGCTCTCCACCAGCACGTGTGACGAGGCTCCGCGCCGTGTTCCGGCGGGGCGGTGAGGATGCAGCGCATGCCTCGCATCATCACCGGCCACGCGTGCACCTGCGGCGCGCGCATCGAGCCCGGTAACCGGCGGTGCCGCAAGTGCCGCGCCCGCGCCCGATGGCTCCGGCGGGGGCGCGGCTCCCGGTTCCCCGACCTGTGGCTATGAGGAGGCGACCGTGAACGTCTCGATTCCCCTGGTCGTGATCCTCGGCATGGCGGTGTGGGTCGCGTGGCGCTACATGGGGCTTCGTGGCTGGCACATCGCGGTGTGTCTGCTGTTTGGGTTCTTCCTCTCCGCAACCAGTGCCGCGCCGGAGATTCGCCGGCTGGTGTCCGTCCTCGTCCAGTCGCTTTCCCAGCACTGAAGTCCCCGACCGAAGGGAGGGATGCCCTGGTGCCTGATACGCCGCCGCACGTCAAGGTCAACGTTCAGGAGGTCCGTACGCGCAACCTCGCCGCGCGTGAGATCGTCTCGAATCTGTCCGCCGCGATGCCGTCCATAGAGGACTTGTGGCTTCGCCTCTACGCCGCCCTCACCGACGTCCCCGCGCTCGTCTCCGAGATCGCCCGGCTTGCGTCCGTTCTGGCCAAGGTACGGCGAGACCGCGCGAACCTGGTCGCCGCTGGGCGCGCCACCCTCAAAGCCGAACGCGACGCCGAACCGGATCCGCTCTACTACCTGCGCGACGAGCTACGCGCGCAAGGCCACCTTCCCCCGGACACCTGGGGGCGTTCATGAGCCGGACACGTCAGATGCGGCGGCATGCCCGCAAGATGCGCCGCAATGGGCTTCAGCCTATGGTGATCATCGACCGTGACGACCAGTTCCCGGACGTGGCCGCTGTGCTCGTCGCGCGCGCCCTGTGGCGGTACCGCTCCGAATTGGCACCGGTCTACTTGGCGACCGCACTCGCCCTGTCGGCTGCGGTCTTGCACCTCAGACACCCGGAATGGTGGCCGTGGCTGTTGAGCGTCGCGACGGGAGTCGCGTGGGCGCTGGCCATGTTCGGGGAACGGGTCGGGCTCACGCTCAAGATTGAGCGGTTGTATGCCGCCGCCGTCGCCATGGGCGCCGGTGGGTGGCTGACTGCTGCTACCGCGCTGGGCGTCACGTTCCGTCCGCTTCCTCCGTTGCTCGCCAGCGGTGGGGTGCTGCTCGCCGTGCCGTGGTGGGTGCACCGGCGACGGCGCGCCAAAGTGCGCGTCGATCGGCAGATAGCCGCGTGGCCGGAGATCGCGCAATCGGTCGGCCTCGCCGGATCCCGCGCGCAATCCGCGGTAGTGGACGTGTGGGGATGGCGCGCACGCTTCGCCCTGGCGCGCGGCCAGACGATCCAAGACGTCATCGGGAAGGTTCCCGCGATCGAGTCGGCTCTCGGGACGTTCCGGGGCGCTGTACGCGTCCTCCCGACACGCGACGACAAGGCCAACCGGTTCGAACTACGGGTCTTGGATACCGACCCGCACGCCGATGCGATCCCGTGGCCCGGAGCGTCCGTCTCGTCCATTACCGAACCGATCGACCTCGGCCCGTTCGAAGACGCCACCGGCGCGCGTGTTCTGCTGCTGCGACGTCATGGGCTCTTCGGTGGCGTGGCCGGTTCGGGGAAGAGCGGCGGCATCAATGTCCTGATGGGCAATCTCAGCGCATGCCGAGATGTGGTCATCTGGGCCATCGACCTCAAACGGGGGATGGAGTTGCAGCCGTGGGCGTCCTGTATCGATCGGCTCGCCACGACACCGGAGCAAGCCCGCGCCATGCTGCGCGACGCCGTAACGATCCTTGAGGCGCGCGCCGAGTGGCTCACGGCCAACGGTCGGCGTGTGTGGGATCCGACCCAGGAGTTCCCCACGCTCGTCATCGTGGTGGACGAGTACGCCGAACTGGCCGACGACGCTCCCGAAGCCGCCGGCGACACGGACTCGATCGCGCGGCGTGGGCGCGCCGTCGCCGTGACGCTCATCGCGGCCACACAGCGGCCCACGCAGAAGGCCATGGGCAAGGGCGCCGTCCGGTCACAGATGGACGTCCGCGTCAGCTTCCGCGTCCGGGAGCGCAAGGACGTCGACCTCATCCTTGGGCAAGGAATGCTCAGCGCCGGATGGCACGCCCACACCCTCAACGCACCCGGCAAGTTCCTACTCTCCGCACCCGAACACGACACACCACGACGAGGCCGCGCCTACCTGCTCACCGATGCCATCGTGGCGGAAACGGCCCAGCGACACGCAACCGCCCGCCCCGGACTAGACGAGGTCTCTCAGCGCGCCCTGGACGAGGCGCCCATGACGCTCATCTCCGAACCGTCCGCCCCCGTAACGCCGTCGAGTGAAGACCGCACAGAGACCGTGCTGAGAGAAGCTCTGGACGGAGCGCCGGACGAGGGGCTCCCGATCGCTCACCTTCTGATGATCACACAACTGAGCCGGCCGACCCTCTACCGGCGCCTCGCCGAGCTGGTGAAGTCCGGCCGCGCCGTCCAGGTCGGACGAGGCCGCTACAAGGCATCCGATCACGTTCAGTAGTCGTCTCAGCGTGTCGTCTCACGTGCGCGTCTGCACGTATAGGTGGCTGAGACGTCCATGAGACGAGACGAGAGACGAGCACCCACCGTAGCCAAGGAGATGATCAGCAACCTGCATCACGCGTACCCCGGGATGACGCCCGGGTGAGAGGAGGTGGTGTCCCCTGCAGGCGTACACCGTCGAGCAAGTGGCCGAGATCCTCAGCATCGGACGGGACAAGGTCTACTTCCTGATCCGCACCGGCCAACTCCGCAGCATCAAGATCGGCAAACTGCGCCGCATCACTGACCGGCACCTCGCCGAGTTCGTCACCTCCCTGGAAGAGCCCTCCCTCGAAGAGGCCAAGCGCTGATACCCGCGCGGGAGGTCCGTCCGGACACCTCGTCCGCGAACGGACCTCCCAATCTAGGGACGTCTTGGGACGTCTTGAGTTATGGTCGGTGGTGACCTCGATCGATACGAGGAGGGATCCGTTGGCAAAGATCCTGGTCGGCACGTACGAAGGGTCGATCTACGAGGAGGGCGACGGGTACACCGGCGCCATCTCACTCGGGTTCGGCCCGGACGGCAAGCGCAAGCGACTCAAGAGGAAGGGAAGGACGAAGGCACAGGTCAAAGACAAGCTCATCAAGGCCGTTGAGGACCTGAAGAAGGGCGTCAAGGAAGAGCGAAACCACACGGTAGAGAAGGCCGTGAACGCCCTGCTCGTCCACCTCGCCAAGCAGGGCAAGAGCGAGGCGACCATGGACACCTATCGCGGCCTCGCCGATCACCACATCATCGGCAAACTCGGCAACGTCAAGCTCGTAGACCTCACGGCCGACGACGTCGAGGGGTGGCTGGACGAGTGCGCCGAGAACATGACCACGCAGACACTCAAGATCGTCCATGGTCTACTTCGGCGTTCGATCCGGCTCGCGGAGCGGCGCGACAAGGTGGGGCGGAACGTGGCCCTACTGGTCGACACACCACAGGGGAAGCGGCCCACAAGGCGATCACGGTCCCTCTCACTCAAACAGGCGACTGAGCTTCTCAGCACCGCGCAGGACCCACAGCACCGACTCGGCGCGTACGTCATCCTCGCGATCGTCTCGGGACTGCGCACGGAGGAACTCCGCGCGCTCACCTGGGCGGACGTGGATCTCAAAGAGAAGGTCGTCTACGTCCTCCGCTCCGATCGGGAGGGGGGCGACACGAAGACCAAGAGGAGTCGCCGAGGTATCGCCGTGGCGGATATGGCCGTTGACGCTCTCACGGCGCTTCGCAAGCGGCAAGCCGCCGAGAAGCTCCAGGCGGGCGACGTGTGGCAGGGTCACAATCTCGTCTTCTGCAAGGAGGACGGGACGCCCTACACGAGTGACGACGTCCTACGCCGCTTCCAGAGCATCACCAAAGCCGCCGGACTCGGCGAGTCTTGGGTGCCGCGCGAACTCCGGCACACGTTCGTCTCCATCATGAGTGACCAGGGCGTTGCCCTGGAGAAGATCAGTGACCTTGTCGGACACTCCGACACCCGCACCACCCAAACCGTCTACCGTCACGAACTCCGCCCCATCGTCACCACCGGCGCCGAGAAGATGAACGTCATCTTCAAGAACCAGAAGACCAGGTCAGCCTAGACATTGGCTCCCGGATCGGCTCCCCCGACGAGTCCCAACCCGCTGAGCAGGCAGGACACGCCGCCACGGCGAAACCCGCATTAGCCACGCCACTGGGCAGGTGGACGCCGGCCGCCGAAAGCGACCTGTCGGCACCTCAGCTGCGGCGCAGCCCGCTCACAGTCGG
>NZ_JBEZGN010000075.1:0-15013 GCF_040650055.1 Spirillospora sp. NPDC048819
CCGGCCCGGAACTCCGGATCGAACGAGCGTCTCTCGGTATCCAACGACCCAACCTTCTCCCAGGTTCGGTCTCCACGATCTCAGGGGAAGCGCAACTCCGACGAACACCGCTCGCAACCCGAACCACGCACCGAGAAAGTGGGCCGACCCGCCCTCGAACCTGGCGCGATGGAAGTGAGCGTGCTGCTCGAAGTTGGCGTGGGCGAAGTTGGCGCCGCCAACGAAGCGGGTGCCGCTGAAGCTAGCGACATTGACCGTGATGCCTGCGCCCGAGAACTCAAGCAGTGTTGCTTCCGAGAGATTGAGGTTGAGGCTTGGCCAGAAGTCGGGGCCCTCCGGCGTCGAGCTCCGAGGCCATTCAGTCGGGTTGTCTCTGGCGTGCAGGTGCTTGGTGAGGATCCCCTGTGCGGTGAGCCGGACCACGCGCTCCTGCTCCCATTGCCCAACACTGGATTCGTCCTCGGTTCGTGCAGAACCCCTTGCTTCTGGCGGAATCGCCTCCAGTTCATCCGCCGAACGGGTGGCTGGCCGTTCGGGGGCGAACGGCATGCGTAGGTAGGCACAGATGACGTTGACGATGGTCTGCCGCTGGGTGGGATTGTCCTGGGCGAGGCGCTCCAGGGCGTACAAGCCCGCCAATCGTACGGGTGCCTTGTCGCTGGCGAGCTGGTCAGCGGCTCTAGAGTAGAGCTCGGTGACGCGGCGTTCGGCGGCGTCGTGTTCGCTCGCCAAGGCGACACGTTCCGCGTGACTGTGCGTGGTGTCGGCGACCTGCTCGCGGTGAAGTTGGTCTCGTTCGCTGAGCCATTGGCGGCGCATCGCAAGCAGGAGGGCCACCGCGCCCCCGGTGCCAGCGCCCACGCTTAGCCCGGTCTTGATCGCGTTCATGCGCGCGGTCGCCTCAGCTGCACCGCTCAGCCCGTGAGTTTGGGCGAGCATCCACCAGGTGGAGACCCAGATGGCCAGACCGACGGCGGCGACTCCGAACAGCACCCACCACCGAGATATCGGGCGCAGTGGTCTGCGGGGGGCCGTCATGACGCGCCCTGAGCGAGGTTGAGCCGGGATTCCAGGTCGAGGCGGACTTCGCCGTACGGGCGCACATGGGTCCAGGACAGGGGGGTGAGGCCGCGGCGGTCGGCAGGGGTCAGCCGATTAGCCCATTCGGGTTCGGCCAGGACGTCCTGGAGCATCAGGGTGTTGACGTACACCAGGGAGGTTTGCAGGATCCGCAGGCAGAGCGCGCTCATCTCGACTTCCTCGCGCCGGTTGGTGGAGATCTCGCCGCCCTTGCCGTAGTGCACCACCACCGAGCCACGTTCGACGTGCCAGTACACCAGGATGCCGCGCCCGCCGTAGCGCGAGTGCCACTCGGTGAACAGGTTCTGGTCCCAGGCCCGAAAGTGCGTGGAGTCCGACGCCACCGCGGTCGACCCGGGGCCCCACAGCCCGTGGTCGCGGGCGGCGAAGGTGGCGTTGGCGATCTCCACGGCGATCTGCCGGGCCGTCTCGGTGGTCAGGTAGCGGCGCCGCACATACCGGATCTCCTCCTCGGCGTGGCCATGGTCGCCGCCAGCGACCGACCGGATGCCGGTGTTGGTGCCGTAGGCGTAGATGGCTAGCATCAGCCGTTCGGCCAGTACCTCGGGATGCAGGTGCCCGCCACCGGTCACCGCGGTGACGCGCTGCAGGCAGCCGGTTCGAAGCACGGCCTCCTTGAGCATGTCTATCAGCGGCACCACTTGCCAGCGGCGGCCCAACTCGGCCTTGACCCGGCGCAGGTTGCGCGGCTCGGGCGAGGCCTCCGGCGCGGTGAACTTAATCGCCCCGGCCTTGCGCTCGGCGATCTCCACCCACTCCAGCTCGCCCACGACCTCGTCAAGGGCGGCCAGCTCGCCCGTCATCTCCGCGCGCAGCTCGTTGATGAACACGCTCGGATCCGGCGGTTTGTGCAGCTCGCCGTAGTGCTCGACACGGTGGGACTCGAAATCGGCGGGCAGATCGGCATCGGGGTTGCGCCACCGGTCGGCGCCCACCACCCACACCTCCTTGCAGCGCAGCTGCTCACGCAGCGCCTGCAAGGTGGCGACCTCGTACACCATCCGCACCACCCGGCGGCGGCCGCGGGTGTCGTCGCGGTACACCAGGTCCGCCCACTGCCCGTCGGTGCCGCGATGCGCCGGGGCGCGCTCACCGAGCGGGTAGTAGGTGGTGTTGCCCGCCTTGGCGTACCGCTTCATCAGCTCCAGCGCCTCGATCACCGGCCGGTGCGCGGAGTTGTTGGAGCGGAACTCCAGTACCTCTAGCAGCTCGATCAGCCCCTTGCGGTAGTGACCTGTGTAGGAGGCCTTCAACGTGGTCTGCACTGTGCGCCGATACACCGGCCCCTTGGTCCGGTACTCGTGCACCAGCTCCCGCAGCGTCTGCTCCCCGCCGGTCACCGCGGGGAACACCATGTCGCGGACCTGTTCGTACGGGGCGGCCAGCGACGCCTCGGCGATGTGGAACAGGATGTTCTCCTTGCCAGTCACCCGCTTGAACGCATTGATCAGCTCCTTGGTGACCTTCTGCTCTGCCCGGGCGCCGATCCGGTTCACCGTGGCGATCAGCAGATCCACCAGCGCGTCGGTAACTTCGCGCTCCCGCTCCACCAGCAGCGCCGCCAGCAGCGTCACCGTCGCCGGCTGCGAGCTGCGCGCACGGCGCCGCAGGTGCGACGGCGACTCCACCGCCGCCCGCGCCCGCCAGGACGCCAGCACCTTGGGAGCCACATCCGCGAACAGGCCCTCGGGCAGTCCGATCGCCCGGATCGCGGTCAGCTTGTCGATCTCCCGCAGCATCGACTCCAAGCTGATGTTGCCAGGCATCGCCTTGATCAGTGCCAGCACCGACTCGCCGTCAGGGTCTTCCTCGCCCTCCGTCGGCGGCTCGTCCTCCTGATTGCCCGGCACATCGTCGTCGGGGCTGAAGTCGACCAATCCCAGGACCCGGCCGTGCACCGGCTCCTCCAGCCGCGCCGCGATCACCGCAAACCAGTTCTCCTCCGCGATGTGCAGCGCCGACCGCACCATCCGCGTGACCCGGTCCGGCGTCGGCGGCTCGATCCGCTCCTCGCGGCAGTGCCGCAGCAACTCCTCCCGCACCCGGTCCGGATGGCGCTCCGCGTGCGCCACCTCGGCCGCCAGCCACTGCGTCAGCTTCTCGGCGTCGACCACCCCGCACACCCGAAACCCCAGTTGATCACGGATTTGAGCGCGGTGATACTCGATCGTCCGCCCGGTCCAGTCGTACAGCCCCAGCTCCGAGGCCGACACCTTGACCTGCCGAGCGCCGTGGTCCACGACCTCGTCAGCGAACTCCGCGGCCCGCCCCCGCGGGAACCGGCCATGCCGCGTGTAGAACTTCAGCAGCAGCGCGAACCCCAACCTCGTCGGACCGCGCTTGCCCGCCACCAGCTCCAGCTCGTCCTCCAGCACCGTCCAGTGCTCGACGAGCTCATCCATCCCGACCGGTTGCCGACCCATGGGGGCAAATCATCGCGGAACCCCCAGCCCAGGCGCGCCCAATCACACCAAAGGCGTCTCGTTTGCGGCGGGTGACACGGGCGTTAACGGGACCCGAACAGGGACAGAAGACGTGCGTTCAGACGGCGATCGGTAGGGCAACCCGAAGTTGATCGCGCCAGTCCTCAACATCGGGGTCACCGGCGTATTCATTGAGTTGCTCGTTGAATGAACGCACGAGCGCTACCGATCTGGCTGAGCGCTGGTTGATGGACAATGGCAGCGCCTGCCGAGTCGTGGTCAGCGCAGCATCCAGCTCACCGAGTCCCAGCAGAGCTTGACCGCGGTGGATCATGTTGAACTGCCGGGATCGCACGAAGGTGCTGTCGAAATCATCCAGTGCCGTCTGCGCATGGTCGGCGGCGCGCTGATGTCGGCCGATCATTCTCCACACGCATCCGGCCTCGGCCATCAGCTCGGCATGAGTGAGGTCGTGCGCCCATCGAGGATCGTCGTCATCGGAAGTGACGGCCGCGAAGGCGTCTTCAGCGGCTCCCAGAAGTCTTTCCACGCGAGCGATCGCGTTGTGGTCGGGTGTTTCCGCCAGCTCGACCTCGACTGCAGATGCTCGGGCCTCGCGTAGCAGCAGCACTGCGCGGACGCGAGGACTGGCGACGTCTTGACCGGCCAGTTGAGCAGCTCGCGCCAACCGGATGGCGAGTTCCGGTTGTTGGAGGTCGATGGCTTGCTGGCTCGCGGTGGCCAGCACCCACGCCGATGTCAATGGGTTATCTGCCGCCTTGGCCAGTGCCAGAGCCTGACCGTAGTGGGACTGGGCGAGGCCGTGCTCCGCCAGGTCGTAGGCGGACCATCCTGCCAGCGCGGTCATGGCGGCGGCGGCCGACATGAGCTGACTGCCCACTTCGTCGGTGTACCGGCCGTTGAGTAATGGTGCCGCTTCGGTGTCCAGGAAGTGCACGATGGCCGGACGGGTCAGCTTGCCGCCGTACCTGTGGTCCATGTCGACGAATGCGTCGATCGCATCGTGCATGCGGTGAACGTCCTCGATGCCGACGGCGCGACCGGAGGTCCCGGTGTGCCCACGGCTGTTCGGGCCGGGATCCAAGGTGATCGATGCAACCCATTCCCGCAGCGCGGCGGGTACGAACGGGAGGCTGGAGAGGAGAGCGCGACGCGAGGGATCCACGTCCCACCTCCACAGTTCGCTGGCTACCTCCACGGTATCCGCAAGTACGGAGTGGGAGACCCGCGCCCTCAGCCATGGGACAGAAAGATCATCATGAACCGCGTCGAGGTGTTCCACTGCCGGCCGAGTGACGTCGGCGGGTTCAGTCCTCTCCTCAGCAGGCGCGCTGTGAGCAAACCAGGATCTGACCCGTTCGAGGGGAACCTCGAACGCCTCAGCGACGCGGACCATCTGCGGTAGATGGGGGGTGACCTTCCCATGCTCCCACCGCTGCCATGTTGACTCAGCCACGCCGACCCGTTCAGCGGCTACTGCCTGTATCCAGCCTCGATCATTCCGTGCGGCGATGAGTTCATGCCTGAGATGCGTCGGCTCGGCCATTGCCGCCTCGTTGTGAAGGAAGTGAACGAACGGGTTGATGGGCGCCTGACAGGGGCGTCCTCATTGTCCGTCATCCACCTATGGTTCGCACGTCTTTGCCTGCTATTGCTCGACGAATGCGGTGTAAATGCGGTGCAGTCGCTGGCCTCTGTCCGGCTTGGCCAAGAATGCCTGCTTGATGCGGCCCCGATGCTCTCCACAACCAGGCGGAAGCGGATCAGGCTGGTCATCCAACACCCAATCCTCCAGCCACAGGAGAGCTGATCTCATGGTGTCTGAGCCTGGCTCGGCCATCCCGCAGCAGGACCTGCTGGCGGACGCCTTGCGCTCTCTACGCACTCAGTTGACGAGCCTCACCTCAGAACCCGACGGCGCTCGAAGCCGCGCCTTCCTCTCCCCCTCGGCCGACCAGCAGAACATCACCCCACTCCGCCCCTATTGCGTGCCGAACGGCATGTTCGCTGACATAGTGCTGGCCCTGCTGGACGGAAGCATCGAGACGCTGGAGCTCCACGCTCTTCGCCCGACTCCCTTTCTCGGTGCACCTCCTCGCTGTGCCCACGACCACCAGACCTGGCCATGCCGGACACGGGTGCTGCTGAGAAAAGCACTGGCTGGAGTGGTGGACCGGGACGCCTGCGCGGGGGAAGCCTCATGAGGCCGCACCATGAGGACCTGCCGATGAGGCAGCCGCCGATCGCCCCTGCCGGCATCGGCACCAGCACGCCGAGCATGGCGCCTCTGGCAGGGCGTGTACGCAGGACGGTCATCGACACACCTGCGTACACGCCCGCTCCACCGTCAATGCTCGTCGCACGGCGACGCAGCGTACGGTCTCATTCCCGATTCCCTGGACTTTGCCTGTTCCGAGGTTTTTTTATGCCCCCTGCGAATATGTCAACATCCGCGGCCACTGAAGCCACAAAGGTGGAGTTGAAGCGCGACTTTTCGGGGTGGAGATTCTTGTACTCCGACCGGGGCCGGTGGGGGGCGCTGCGTGGGCCGCTGCCCGCGGATCGCATCAACGAGGTGGACACCTTGGTCTCCAGCGCCGCTGCGGGCCTTCGTGCTGAACTCGCCCGGACCTGCGGGAGTGTGCGGTGACCGGCCAGGAGCTGACCCCGGGCGGCGCGCTGGATTTCACTCAGGCCAGCCCTGCGCGGACCTACAACGCGCTGCTGAAGGGCCGGACGGCGTACGCGGCGGACCGAGAGGCCGCTGCCAAGGTGATCGCGATGGCGCCCGACGCCGGGCAGGTCGCGCGGGAGAACTTCCAGTTCGCCGGCCGTGCCGCCGGGTGGGCCGTGGCCGAGTTCGGGATCGAGCAGGCCGCCGATATCGGGGTTGGTGTCCTGGACGCCGACATCGAGCTGCCCAGTGTGGAGGACTGTGTCCGCCGGGTTGACCCCGATGTCCGGGTGGTGGCGTTCGACAACGACCCGGTGGTCCTGGCCCACGCTCGCAGCGGCCGCGGCTACGGGCGCGTTCTGTACGGCGACGTCACCGACCTGGACACCGTCTTCGGTAACCCAGAGCTGGGTGAGGCCCTGGATCTGTCTGCCCCGATGGTCGTGGTGCTGGCGGCAGTACTTCACTTCGTCGCCGATCCCGCCGCGGTGATGGCCGAACTTGGGCGGCGGCTGGCGCCCGGCAGTGTGGTGGTGCTGTCCCACGCGACCACCACGGCCACCGAGACGCGCCGCGTCGACGGCATGACCAAGGCTTACGACAACGCCACCAGCCAGATCCGGTTTCGGTCCGAAGAGGAGATTGTGGGGCTGGGCGACGGCTGGGACCTGATCGATCCTCCTGGGTTGTGCGACGTGGGCGAATGGGGGGTGCCTGAGCCACACGACGGCCAGGTGGGGGAGCACGTCCGGGTCGTCGGCCTGGTCGCCGTCCGCCCCGGCCGCCACGACCGGGGACCGCAGCGATGACGGCCCGCGCCGCCCAGCAACAACCGAGAACCGGTGACCAGACCGGGACGGGCTTCGGAGAACCGGGCACTACCGTCCCGGGATGGTCGAGGGTGTGGAACCATCTCGCCGGCGGCAAGGACGCGTACCAGGCCGACCGGGAGTTCGCCGCGGACCTGGAACGACAGATCCCCGGTGTTGCCCGGATCGCTCAGACCCGTCTGCGGGCACGCCGTCAGATAGTTGAGCGCCTGGCCGGCTCCGCACGGATCGAGCAGTTCCTGGTCATCGGCGTGGAGCCTCCGCTGACAATGCCGCTGCGGGACGAGGTCCACACCATCGCGCGGCGGATCAACCCGGCGGCCAGGACCGTCTACGTCACCGGCGACCCTGTCGCGTCGGTCCATGTCCAGGCGCTGATGTGCATTGACCGGAGCTGCGGGTGCATTGAGGCCCCCTTCGGTGATCCGGTCGCGGCGCTGTCGGGCGCCTCGAAACTTCTGGATCTGTCTCGTCCGGTCGGTGTCGTGATGACCGGTGCGCTGGAGCTGCTCGACGACCGCGACGCCGAGGCATGGCTGCACCTGGTCAGCACTCTGCCGCCCGCGGGCAGCAGGCTGGGCATCTCGCATCTGACCGGCACCCGCGACCTGGCGGTGACCCTCGCAGAGATCTGCGGCGTGCACCAGGCGCCCCCACCTCATTTGCGGGAGCCGTCAGACGTCGACGCCCTGCTACGCAAGGAGCCGCGTGAAGAACTACGGGCCTTCACCGAGCCTTTCCATGCTGTGGGCCCTGTTGCTGCCGCGGGTGACGGCGTGGGCGGACTGGCCGTGTGGTGCGGCACTGCCAGGATCGGTGGTGGTTCGCATGACCGGTGACCGCGATGCCGCGTCCGGCTGGGACCCGTATCTTCCGGATAGTCCGGGTTTCGACTGGGCAGCGGCCAAACGCGACCTTTCCGGTTTCGACGTCACCGCGCCGTCGATGGTCCGTGTCTGGAATTTCTGGGGTCGCGGCAAGGATCACTATCCGGTCGACCAGTGTTTCGGTGAGTACGTCGAGGATCTGTACCCGCGGATCGTGGATGTGGCGTATTACCGGATCGCATTCCGGGCCCGCGCGGTGCGGGTCATGGTCGGTGAGTGCGGGATCGGGCAGTTGCTGGTCGCCGGGGTCGATCTGCCGTTGCGGGATGAGGTCCACGACATCGCGCGTGGCGTCGATCCGCTGGCGCGCGTGGCGTACGCCGATTCGGACCCGGTGGTCATGGCGCACGCCAAGGCGTTGCTGGACTCCCCTTGGGCGGACGGTTGCGCGTACGTCGATGCCGGGCTGGCCGACCCCGCTGGGCTGATGAGAGAGGCCGCGAACGTCCTGGACCTGGCCGAGCCGGTCGGGGTGCTGCTGATCAACAGCCTGGACGGTCTGGATGACGCTGCGGCCGCGCACGCTATCGGCGTGCTGGGCGGTGCGTTGCCACACGGGAGCTGCCTTGCGATCTGCCACTTGACCGGCCGGACCGGTCAAGGGCTGGCCGCCTTGGGCGCTGTTGGGGCCGGGCGGATTCCTGGGCTGCCGCACGCGCGCACCCCTGCCGGTGTGCGGGCGCTCTTCGCCGGGCTGGAGCTGGTCGAGCCAGGCGTGGCGCCGGCCTCGCAGTGGCGCCCCGAGCCCTCCCCGTGGCCGTCCGGTCCAGTCGATCTGTGGTGCGGCGTCGGACGGGTCTCCCGTCCGCGGCCGGAGCGGGGGCGGCGGTGAACCTGACGATGACCGCAGACACGGAGGTGCCGAGCGCGGGTCGGGCACCCCGGTCCCTGACGACGTTCGGAGCGACGCGATGACTCTCGACTCCTCCATGGTCTTCCGACCCGGCGAGCAGGCGCTCGTGGAGCCACCCGAGCAAGCACGCGAACACGCACGCGAGCTGGCCGGCCGCCTGGCGAAGCGTGGGCTGCGTGCGTCGGATGCGCCGGACATCGGGACGCCCGCCGGTGTGATGACGGTCGCGGCGCAGCGGGTGGACGTCCACCCGTACGTGGGCCGGTTGGTGGTGCTGCTGCCGAGCCCCCGCGACACCGAGGCCCTGTACTGGCATTGGCAGCGGCCCTACTCAGGGCGCCGGTGGATCGGAGCGCGCTGGTTCCAGGCGTTCTGTCCGGCCACCGAGCCCAACCAGGCTGCGGACGCCATCGTCGGGGCGATCAAGGCGGACATGCGTGCCCGGTCCCGTTCGGCGCACATACCGGCCGCGCAGACGGGAGGCGACGCCGAGTTCGAGCGGGAGTTCCTCATCCGTGCGGGCCGCCCACTGCATCTGCTGGTCTACCGCACTCTCGCGTTGCTGGACTCTGTGGAGAAGGAGGTGGAGGACACCGTCCTGCTGCACGAGCTGTTCAAGGTCGACCATCTGACGACGCGGACGCTGCGGGGACTGGAACGGTTGGCGGTGCTAGGCGGCACAACGGCACGGAAGGTGAACGCGCCGCTGAAGCTCGCGACGGTGATGCGCCAGGCGGTCGCCCAGATCGAGCACTACCGACGGGTGCGGGTCCAGGTACCGCCCCCGCAGGTGGTGGCGGACCTGCCGGGATACGCCGGGCCGGAGATCACGTTGCTGCTGGCCGAGCTGGTGGAGAACGCCACCAAGTTCTCCCCGTCCGACACCCAAGTGCAGATGGCCGCGGTCCCGGCACCGACAGGGGTGACGATCGAGATCACCGACCAGGGACCGCTGCCCATGTCGGCCGACACCTATACGGCGCTGAACCGACTGCTGGCCGACCCAGGCACCGTCAGCCTCCGCGAGCAGATAGTCGCGGGGCCGATCGGACTGCTGGTGGCATCTCGGCTTGCACAACGCCACGGCGTGCAGGTCACGCTGCACCCTGCCGAACCGGAAGGCACACGCGCCACGGTCACCCTCCCCGCCTCCCTGCTCATGGCGTCCCGATCACAGGCACCCCGGCCACAGGCATCACCAGCACAGACGCGGCAGAGCGCGTTCCCCGGCGCGGAACTCTCCCACCGTGCTACCCCGCCACTTCGTCCTTCGCCCGCGTCACCATCCTTCACACCTCCAGCACTGACGGCTCATCCGGCCAGCGCCGAGCCGCCCCCGCGCTCGGGTGTTGACCAGGGACGGCCTGCTCTTCCCCAGCGCCGCCGGGCGAGCAGTGTGGACGGCGGAGAACCCGCTGCCGCACGTGACGCCGAGCGCGGACGACCGGCGGGCCCGGAGCAACAACGCGAACACGGACACGAGCGACAGAAGAGCTCGATGCGAAGTCCGGTCGCCGGTCTGCTGGCCGACTTTGCCAGCGCAACCCATCCCCATACCCAGGCTGAGAACCCGGTCGGCCAAGGCCACTCAGGCTCGTCTCGGTCTGCCGCCCAGCCGATCAGCCCGCCAGTAGACCCGTCTGCCGAGCAGTCGGTGGACTAATCCGCCCTTCCACCACTCATCTGGCCGACCGGCCGCTTCCGTTCCCATATCGACTTGTTCCACCAGGAGAATCTTGATGACGATCCGCCCGACCTCAGCCGCAATGCCTGCGCCCGGTCCGCCGGTAAACGGGACGAGCGAGCTGGGATGGCTGCTGGAGGACTTCCTGGCCCAGGTGCCCGGGACCCAAGGGGCGTTCCTGGTGGCCCGGGACGGACTGGTGCTAACGGCCGCGCGCCTGACCAGAGACGAGGCCGACAGCGCCGCCGCCGTCGCCTCGGCGCTCTACTCCGCCGGTGGCGCCGCCGGATCGATAACGTCCCCGCCCGCCGGCGACGTCCAGCAGATCATCGTCCAGCACGCCACCCGATACACGATCTTGATGAGCACCCCCGACCAGCATCCCGATCTTGCGGCGGGCGCAACGCCGACGTCCGGGCCTGCGGTGGTCGGGTGCGTGCTGGGCGTGCTGGCCGGACCCGACGCGCACACCGGCCTGGTCGGAGACCGGATGGCCGCGTTGATCGTCAGTGTCGCCAAGCATCTGGTCACCGCGACCCGCACCGGCAATTCCCGAGAAGACGCCCGCGGCGCAGACACCTTCACCACCGACGTGCCGGTGGAGGGTGCGGGCTCCAGGGACGAGGGGACCGGCGATGAGCGGTGAATACCGCGCGGGACCGTGGGTCGATCAGGACGTGCAGCAGGTCCGGCCCTACGTCGTAGCGGGCGGCCGCTCCTGCCCCCGGTATGCAATGGGGCTGGACACGGTGCTCACCACCAGAAGCACCGATCCTGCCGCCGATACTGCACGGATAGGGGTCTTGGCGCCCGAGACCGCGCACGCCCTCGGGCTGTGCCGCGCGGGCGACCGCTCAGTCGCCGAGATCGCCGCCACCATCGACCAGCCCATCCTGGTCACCAAGACCATCCTGTCGGACCTGATCGACGCCGGCGCGCTGGCCATCGCGCCGCCTACCGCGCAACCCGATCCCGACACCGGGCGCCCGAGCCCGCACCTCCTGCAGGCACTGCTGGAAGGGCTGGAAGCTCATGACTTCGCCGTCGCCTGACCGGCCGCTGCAGTTGGACCGTGCAGCGCAGCGATTTGCGTTGAAGATCCTCATCGCCGGTGGGTTCGGCGCCGGGAAGACGACCATGGTCGGCGCGATCAGCGAGATTCAGCCGCTGACCACCGAGGAACGGCTCACCGACCGGAGCATCGGCGTTGACGACACTGCGGGCATCGAGCACAAGAGCACCACCACGGTGTCATTGGACTTCGGCCGCCGCACCTTCACCCGGCCGCTGCCGATGACACTGTTCCTGTTCGGTACCCCGGGCCAGGACCGGTTCGCCTTCATGTGGGACGAGTTGGCCTTCGGCGCAGTCGGCGGCGTGGTACTGGCCGACACGCGCCGCCTCGCCGATGCCTTCACCGCACTGGACTTCTTCGAACAGCGTCGCGTGCCGTTCGTCGTGGCGGTCAACGAGTTCGACGGCGCGGCCCACCACTACGCCGCCGACGAGATCCGCGAAGCCCTTGACCTGCCCGCCGATGTGCCCGTGGCCGCTTGCGACGCCCGCGACTCCCGCTCGGTCATCACCGTGCTGATCACCTTGGTCCGCCACGCCTTGGCCACCCGGACCTGACCTCCGCACCCTCAGGAGCCCAGCCGTGCCCTTCGATACCCCCACCGACACCGGTCTTGATCCCGAGCTCCAGCAGCGGATCCAGCTGCTGATCGACCTGGGCCTCGGCGAGGCCGACGAGCAGTTCGACGCCTTCGCCGCCGACCTGGCCAACGCGTTCGCCGCCCAGTTGGGCGACGATGCCGAGACCCCTTACGCCATGGTCAACCTGGTCACGAGCGAACAGCAGTTCATCGGGCTGCACTGCCCCGAAGGCAAACCCCCGGTCGGGCGAACAATGTCCCGAGACCACGGCTACTGCCCCGAGGTCGTCGACCGCCGCAACGCCCTGGTGTTGCCCGACGTGTACGCCCACCCCCGCTTCGCCGGCAACGCCGTGGTCGACCTGATCGGGATCCGCACCTACGCCGGTGCCCCGCTCATCCACCCCACCGGCACCCTGCTGGGGACCGTCTGCATCGTCGGCACCACCGGGCTTCCCCTGTCCACCGGGGAGCCCTCCCGCGAACTCATCAAGGACCACGCCGCCCGGCTGGTGGACCTCATCGACCAGATCACCGGGCACGGCACCGGCCACCACGCAGCCCGCCGCACCGCTCCGGCCCACGGCTAACGGCTGCCGACGGGGTGTTGACGTCTGCCGGACCGACTCCGGCAGCAAGCTCTACGACGGAAAGGGGACGTCCGTGTTGTTCGAGACCGATGACCACCAGCGACTCCGCCAGCAAGTGCGTGACTTCGCCACCAGCCAGGTCGCGCCCCTCGTGGCCCGCATGGAATCCTCCGCCACCGTCGACACCATCCTGCCTGTCCGCATCGCCGAGCAAGGGTGGATCGGGGCGACCATCCCCCGCGAATACGGCGGCATGGCCGCCGGCCACCTCACCAAGACGATCATCATCGAGGAGCTGTCGCGGGTGTCGGGCGCGGCGGGCGCCATCGCGCAGGCGTCCCAGCTCGGCGTCGCCAAGATCCTGCACTTCGGGACCGAGCAGCAAAAACAGCAGTGGCTGCCGCCGATCGCCGCCGGGACCTGCCTGCCCACCATCGCGGTGACCGAGGAGGGCTCGGGCGGGCATGTGGTGGGGATGCAGGCCACCGCCCGCCGCGACGGCGACCACTACATCCTCAACGGCCGCAAACAGTACGTCGGCAACAGCCACATCGGCCACGTCCACGGTGTCATCGTCCGCACCGGCACCCCCGACACCCGGCCCTCCAAAAGCCTGTCGGCGTTCCTGGTCGAAGCCGACAGGCCCGGCGTCCGGCTCATCGAGCACCAACCCGCGATGGGACTGCGCGGATTCTCCTTCGGCGACATCGAGTTCAACGAGGTCGCCGTCCCGGCCACCAACATGATCGGCGCTGAGGGCGACGGCCTGCACATCGCCTACTCCTCCAGCGTCCTGTACGGGCGTCCCAACCTGACCGCGGTCTCGCTCGGCATCCACCAGGCCGTCCTGGACCTGACCATCGCCTTTATCCAACAACGCCGCCGCTACGGCGCCCCCCTGGCCGACCTGCCCACCATCCAGCACAAGATCGGTGTCATCCAGCACCGGCTCATGGGTGCGCGGCACAGCGCCTACCGCGCCGCGCACCTGCTGGACCGGGGTGAACCGTGCGACAGCGAACTGATGAGCGCCAAATACGGCAACGTCGAGGCGGCGATGGACTCCGCCCGCACCGCCATGGAGATCCACGCCGCCGCTGGGCTGCGCACTGACCGTCCACTAGAGCGGTACTACCGCGACGCCGCCTGCATCTACGCCCCCGCCGGAACCGGAGACATCCAACTCCTTCGCCTGGCCCAACACGCCCTGGGAACCAACCGCCGCCAATGGTCCCAACGCTTCGCCCAACTGACCGCCCTAGCCCCGTCGACTCCACCCACAGCCACCAAGGACCACGCCGCATAGCCCCCCGCCATTAAGCCGCCGTGCGGCCCGCAGGACCGCCACCAGACCCCGCCGGTCCCTGGGGGCTGCGCGACACCACCCATCACCCACCCTTGAACCCACGGGATCCCATGACCACATCTGACCTGCTCACCCCCGCCGAGGTCGCCGCACTCTTCAGGGTCGACCCCAAAACCGTCACCCGCTGGGCCAAGGACGCCCGGTTGACCTCAGTCCGCACCTTGGGCGGCCACCGCCGCTATCGCGCCGCCGAGGTCTACGCGCTCCTGGACAGCGAACGGTGGTCGGGACGGCACGCTCCGGTGACGACACTGGTCAACGACCACTACGACGGCGACCCCGCCCGCGCGCTCAGGGACCTGGCCTGCCGATACGGCATCTCCATCACCATCCTGGACCGCGCCTGGTTCACCCAGACCACAGGACGCGACCTCACCGACGCCGAGTGGGAACTCATCGCCACAGAACTCGCCACATCCAGCAACGCCCTCCACGACGCATGCGCCGGACAGTTGTCCACCTACGCCAACGCCGCGCTGAGCGCAGCAGGCATTGCAGCCGGACCGACAACCGGGCCCAATCCGTCCGCCCCGTGCCCGATACCGCCGCCTGGCAAGACACCCGCGGGCCACGCCGGTGGCGCCAAAGGCGACGCCACACAGCCGGCACCCGCCCTCGCCCGCACCGATCGATGACCAGCCCTCGTGCGGCCGGTCACCCCCGGACCAACCGGCCGCACGAGGCCTGACCGTTCTGGAAACCCTCTAATGACCAGACCAGAACACCACGCCCCCTTACCCGCCACTCACCGGCCCCGGCCATAGACCTATCGCTGTCAGCAGCCCATAACAAACTCGCGCTGCGCGCCGACCTCGCAACCCGCACCTGGGCCCGCAGGGCTGATGCGTTCTCGGATGGCGAGATGATCGGCGGGTGACCTGCGGCGCTCGCGAGCGTGGGCGTGGGGTGGGGCGAGAAGACCGTAACGA
>NZ_JBEZGN010000076.1:0-14529 GCF_040650055.1 Spirillospora sp. NPDC048819
ACGCTGGCGACGCCGCCACCAGGCCCGCGCCCGCCGCTGCCACTACCAACGACAACAACGCCTCATCGATCACTAAATGCGGCTGGAGTACTAGCCGAGGAGGAGCAGGCGATCGATCGACGTCTTCGGCCGGAGGCGGATCTCCACCGGGTCATGGGCGGGACCGATCCGGGCCGCACCGACTAGGCCGTTGTTGTGGAGCCGCAACAGCCCGGGGCACCCGCTGTTACTTGACGGTCGAAAACCGGAACTGGAGACCAGAGGCACGCTCCCAGCCGTCATCGCCCACAATCTCCCGCCAGCGGGAGCCTAGATCGGGAATCGCAGCGATCACCCGCTCGTACAACCTCGCCAGGCCAGGGCCCGCCCACCCCTCATGGCGGGTCAGGCGCGTACGTAGCGCACTTGCGTGGCTCCCGAGGCGAAGACGCGGTGCTCGACCGGGCGCAGCCTCAGGTCACTTCCCACGGGCAGGAACGGCTTGCCGGCCCCGATGATCACGGGAAGTGCGCACACCCAGAACTCGTCGATCAGGTCCAGCAGGGAGACGGCCAACTCCGGACCGCCGATCTCAAGGGGGCCGTCGATCTCCTGCTTGAGCCGCGTCACCACGGAAACGGCTTCCTTGCGGCGGACGAGCGTGACGCCGTCGGGGACGGTCTGGAGGGTATCGGAGAAGACGTACCGCGGCGTCTCCTTGTAGATCTGGGCGAACTCGCGCTCGACGGCCGGGGTGCCTTCCTTGCCGAGCTCCTGCGTCCAGGGCTTCTCCATCATCTCGTACAGCCGCCGCCCGAACAGGAACGCCGCGGCTTGGCGAGCCTGGTCGTTCGCCGCCTGGTGGACGTCCTCGGCCGGCTCCGAGAAGCCGATGCTGCCGTCGCGGTCCTCGATGTAGCCGTCGATCGAGGTGTGCATCCCGTAGATGACCTTGCCCATGAAGCTCCTCCTTGGTCGTAGGGGTATTCCCGGAGTGAGACTCGATGGAGCGCCGAAACTCATCACCGGCAGTGGCCGACGCCCCTCACCAGCCTGCCTGAGGGTGGCGGCCGATGGAGGGCCACACGCGGGAACACCAAAGTCTCGTACGTGCGAGATTCACATGTGCGGCGGCCGCACAGACCGAAATTAAATGCTCGAATCCCGCACGTGCGCCATTCTTCAACACCAAATTACGCGGCATCTCTCGAATGTTGGCAACGCGATGGAAAAGTGTGCTAAAAAATGCCGCGTGGCTGGCCGCGGCCCCCAAGGCGCGGGCGCCAATTGAGTCATTCCGTAAAGCCAGGCCCGCCGCCGTGAAGGGCGGCGGCGCCGCGACCCATGAATCGTGAGCGGACGTGCGACAACCACCGTCGGGGAGCGCGATGAACGACGAGCCGGAAAGGCCGCGGCCGTGGTTGCCGGTGGTGAGCACCGATTGCCCGGTCGGTGTGGCGCACCAGGTGTGGATCGAGGCGTCGATCAGCTGGTTCATCGGCGAGTTCGGCCGCCGGCCGACGCGGGAGATCGTCCTGCCGAGTCCGGAGCTGTCGGACGGCCGGTTCACTGGGACGCCGGAGCAGATCGACGGCATGGTCGAGGTGGTGTGCGAGCTGATGCGGATCGACCGGTCCGCGCTCACCGTGGAGCTCTTCGACCGGGAGGACGAGGACGAGGAGGCGGCCCGCAAAGGGCGTCGCGCCGTCGGCCACTTCTACGTCAGAGACGGCCGAACGGTCATCGGCCTCGACGTGACGGAGGCGTCCGATGCCGCCTACCTGATCGCCGTCATCGCGCACGAGCTGTGCCACGCGCGGCTCCTGGGCGAGGGACGCATCACCGCGGATCGCAAGGATCACGAGCGGCTCACCGATCTGCTCACCGTCTTCTTCGGGTTCGGCGTCTTCACCACGAACGCCGCGCTGAGGTTCGGTGAGACCGGGCGCGGCTTCTCCGTCCAGCCCCTCGGGTACCTGGACGAACGCACCCTGAACGCCGCCTGCAACGACGGCTATTCGCGGCTGGGCTACCTCACGGAACGCGAGTTCGGCTACGCAATGGCCTGCTACGCGTGGCTGCGGCACGAGACCGAGCCCGACTGGGCGGGTGACCTCGACCCAGGCCCGCGCGCCCACATGAGGCAGGGCCTCGCCTACCTCTCGCGCAACGCCAGGCCGGGCGAGTTCCCGACCCGCAGGACCGCGACGGTGTCCGTCTCGGTCCGCGTGGTCCCGAAGGCCGACCCTGTGTGGCTCGGCGGCCTGTACCTGATGTTCGAGCCGAGCGAGTGGCCTCCGGACGCTCCCGGACACCGGGCGTTGTAGGGAGCGGACCCGGCCTTCGGCGCCGGACGAATCGGGCCGCTTTCGCCGGTGCGGGCGAACCGGCAACGGGCACGGTCGTGGAATACAACTCGGACGGGACTGGTTGCCGTTGCACACCCGACCTGGCCCGATACGTAAGGAAACTGCGCACGTGACTGTCCCGCTGAGCATTCTCGATCTGGTGCCCATCTGGGAGGGATCCACCGCTCGCGACGGCATCGCAGCCTCGATGCGGGCGGCCCGCCTGGCCGAGCGGCTCGGATACCACCGGCTGTGGTTCGCCGAGCATCACAACACCGAGGCTCTCGCGGCCAGTGCCACCGCACTGCTGATCTCCCAGGCCGCGACGGAAACGGAGCGGATCCGCGTGGGCTCGGGCGGTGTGATGTTGCCCAATCACGCCCCGCTCATGGTGGCGGAGCAATACGGCACCCTCGCCAACATCCACGGTGAGCGGATCGATCTCGGCCTCGGACGGGCCCCGGGGACCGACATGATGACCGCCCGCGCGCTAAATCGGTCCTCGGCCGAACCGCAAGCCTTCGCGCAGAGCATCTACGACCTTCAGGGCTGGTTCGGCAAGGAGGGCACCGGCAGGAGCGCACCGATCCATTCGGCCGTTTCGGCCGGCACCGAGGTACCCATCTGGGTTCTCGGCTCGACGGTCAACGGCGCCTCGATCGCCGGTCAGCTCGGCCTGCCTTTCTCGGTCGCCTCGCATTTCGCACCGGATCAGCTCGACGACGCTGTTCGCATCTATCGGGAGGCGTTCACCTCCGATGGGCCGACCGCGCAGATCGACAGGCCGTACGTGATGGCCGGTATCAACGTCATGGTGGCCCCGACCGACGAGGAAGCCGAACGCGAGTTCACGACGCTGGAGCAGATGTTCCTCGACGTCCAGAGCGGTCTGCGCCGCAAGATCCAGCCCCCGGTCGATCCGGACGCGCTGGCCGCACGCGGCGGACGTGACCAGCCGATGCTGCGCATCAAGGCCGTCGGCTCGCCGGAGACGGCGGTCGCCCACCTCAACGAGTTCGCCCGTCGTACCGGGGCCGATGAACTCATCACCGTCACCTACGCCTATGACCCCGCCGTCCGCGAACGGTCACTGACGTTGCTGGCCGAGCACTGGTTCTGAGACTCAAAGCGCACCAGGCAAACCGGTGACGACTGCGATCCGGACCGAAAGACGTCACCGGACGCTCGGCACGGTGGTGATGAGCGTCCGGTGACGCCGCGCCGGACCACTGGCCGTCCTGGATTCAACGGACTCTCCGCCGAGCGGCGGACGTTCCGCTCGGTGTCCGGTTTGTGTCAGATCGGGGACGGCTGAGAGTGGTGAGGTTACCGTTCGGTCGACGAACGGAGCGGAACATGCCCGTCAAGCGCTCGACCGCGTCTGCCGCCGCGCTCATGCTGGTGCTGCTCGCCGGATGCGATGGGGTGACGACGCCACCGGTCTCCATCGCGTCCACCTCGGCAACGCTGACCGCCGAGGTGAACTGCGCGGCCGACGCTCCGGACAATCCGTGCATCGGCTGGTTCCAATGGTGGGAGGACGGCCCCACACCTTCCGTACAGAGCTCCCAATCGACACCGGTCGGCCCGGCGTCGTCCCCCGTTTCAGGGCTCACGATCACGCATGAGCTGAGCGGTCTGAATCCGGGCGGGCTCTACCACTACCAGGTGTGCGGCTCCGGTGACACCAACATCCTCGCCTCGGGCCCGCTGTGCACCGGGCCGTTCGGCCCGCAGGTCAGCGTGCCGGGCACCACCCCGGCCGACCTCGGCGACTTCGACGCCTTCCAGACCTTCCGGACGGCGACGAGCACCACCGCCGGGACGTCCGACCTCGGGCGGATCCTCACGACGGCCGACACGCCCACGAACCGCATCTCCCGCGACGGCGGAGTGAGCGCGGCCTATGCCCCGGGCAAGGCCCTGTGGGTGTTCGGCGACACCGGAGTGAACGGCAATCAGTTCCCGAACTCCGTGACGGGCACCGCGGCGATCGGCTCGTTCACCCCCGGGCAGGCACCCCGCGCGCTCACCGAGGTGCCGACGCCGCCCGCTCCGCCGCGCACGGATCTCACCTCGTCCCAGCCGTTCTTTCCGAATCCGACCGGGTTGAAGAGGCCGGAGCCGGACAGCCCGCCGGTCCCGTGCTCACCGGGCGGCGTCCCGGTCGCCTGGATCGGGGGTGCGGCGACGGTTCCCGGTGCGGAGCGGGTGCTGCTGACCTACGCCGAGATGTGCCTGTTGGACACTGCCTGGCTTGTGGAGCGGCTGGTGCTCACCGTGTACGAGCCCGCCAGCAACACGTTCACCGCCCGGTCCGTCCCGTTCGACGTGTCGGCGACCGCCGGTGACCTGCCGCTCGGCCAGGGTCTCAGCTCCCCGGTCTTCGGCGGCGACGGCTACCTGTACCTGTTCGACTCCGAACGCGTCAGCACCCCCGGCGCGTTCGTGGCCCGTGTCCCCAGTTCCAACCCCGCCCTCTGGGGCAACGCGGCCAATTACCAATGGTGGGCCCAGCCGCTCGGCCAGCCGGCCGGCTGGTATGGCTGGGCGCAGGCGGACGGCCACCTGGCGTCGGTGCTCCCGGACGGAGTCGTGCCTTGGGGGACGGCCGTCCAGGATTACTCCGCGACGACCTCCAAGGGCCTGGCGATGATCGTCCAGACGGGGTTCGGATCCGCTCCCTTCACCGTCTACACCGCCACCTCCCCGACGGGCCCCTGGACCGCCGCCGTCTCGGCGAAGGTCCCCGACTCCTGTGTCGGCGGGTGGGGCTGCTACGCCCTGATCGGCCACCCGGAACTGAGCAGCGACGACCAGCTCGTCTACTCCTGGCGCAGCCCCGGCGACCGCGGCGGCGAAACCCACCTCCGCCTGGCCGCCGTCCCCTGGCAGTGAGAGGGCTTCGCCAGGGCGGGGACGGCGCGAGGTCCGCGCCGCCACGGGCCACCGATGACCACAAGCTTGGGCGACTCGAGCTAGCGGCATTGCGCCAAGGAGTCATCTAAAGAGACTGATGGTCCCCGGCTTCCCCACGCCGACCATACGACCGCCTGGGTATTCCGGCGCATCTCTCAGCGGCAACTCCCATCTCCTTTCCCCTGAACTCATGTCGAATGCGACCGTCACATACGCCAACTTTTCGCGCGTCTTCAAATAGGTGTATATAAGCTGATAGCCGTCGGACTTGATCAAATACGGCTCCACCAGGCCCACAAAGCCGGACTCTTCCATATTGATCGGCGGCGACAAGGGTTTGCCGCTGATGCAGTCGTATACGCGAACAAATTCCTGGCGATCCTTGATGATGAGTTTGTCGGCCACCGTCGCCATCTGCGTCGACACTTCCGGCCCGGATTTCCGCCACAGCAGGTGTCCGGTCTTGGGATTTGCCGCGGCGATCGTATTCTCGTCCGGGTAGTGTGGCGGGCTGTCGCCGAGTGGGACCAGCAGTGGCAGCGGAGAGGTTGACCCATAGCGTTTCATATAACGCGCCGGCTCCCAGCCGGCCACAGACGACCTCTTCTCGCCGTCCAGGTCGTAGATGTCGGTACCGGTACCCTCCTGGTTCGAGATCGCGATGCCGCCACTAAAGATGCTCCAGGCCAGTTCGCGGTCTCCTCGCGAGGACCGAACCACTTCACGGCCATCCGAGGTGCTGACGAACACGACCTCATCGGAATCATAGGCAGTGTCGATCAGTAGCCCCTCACTGGCCGACATGTGCATATCACTGTACCCCTCTCGGGTCCAAACCTGGTCGCCTTCAGTGGTGTATCCGACGCCGAATCCCTTCTTCTTACTCGCGGGTTGCGTGATGGCGATGAAGCGATCGCCGGAGACGGTCATCCAGCGCAACTCCCGGTTGGGAACCTTCGAGGTTTTCACCGTCCGGCCGCTGGCGGTATCCAGGATGAAGACTGTGGAGTCCGACCCGTGGTCCGACGATGCCACGCACCCGATCCGGTTTTCATGGACGGCACACGATGTGGGGGTGTCATGCAGGTTGATGAAGGGCCAGCGCTGCTTACCTGTACGCATGTCGATGCCCAGCAGGTAGGTGCCGAATTGAAGCATGACGATGGTGGAGTCACCCCCAATAGCGTGGGTCGAACCGTCCCCCATCGGGATCGTCCACGACGGCTCCGGGGGACTGGACGTCCCCTCAAGGAGTTCGTCGCGCAACTGGGGAAGGAAGATCGACGGGATTTCCTCCGGGTGCAGGGTGTCATCCCGTGCCGGGAGGTTCTTCGGAGCGGTGAGGACGGCCAAGACCACCACCGCCACAGCCGCGGCAATCAGCGCCGCCAGCGCCCCAGCGGCCATTGTCCGTTGGACACGTCCCGGAGTGGCGGGCTGGGCATGCGCCGAATCGATATTCGACCCGCCGATCGGTCGGGATCCACCGGTCGGGTGGAGTTCGCCGTCGGCGTCGTCCCTACCAGTGCGGTCATTGCCGGAGGACATGGACTCCGGCTGCCGGCCGAGTGTGGAGTTGCTCTTACCTGGGTCGGCGTCCACGGTTGTAGTGCGGCGGTCGGCCTCGCGTAGGCGGTATTCAGCAGCGTCGTATGAGGCCAGCGATTCGGCGATGGCGGCGGGCAGCCATGGTCCGGCCAGGTTCAGGGTCTGGCCATTGATGTGCCGCCGGGCGTAATCCCTGACCTCGGCGAGCCCGGGTCGCTCGTTCGGATCTTTAGCGAGACACCGCTCGGCAATGTCGCGAACCGGGTCCGGGCAGTCGTCCAGTTCCGGGGGCTCACGGGTGATCCGGTACAGCAGTGCGTCCCGGTCGCCTTCACCGAACGCGGGGCGTCCGGTTGCGGCGAACACGGCGAGGTGTCCCAGACCGAACACATCGGTGGCCGGGGTGGCCGAGCCGCCGCGGATCTGCTCGGGGGCGATGAACGCGGGCGTGCCGACCGTCACGCCAGTCCCGGTCAGGGTCGTCGCCTCCGCCGCGTAGGCGATACCGAAGTCGATCACACGCGGGCCGTCCTCGGCGAGCAGAACGTTGGCCGGCTTGAGGTCTCGATGGACGATTCCGCAGGCGTGCACGGCGAGCAGGCCCTCTGCCACACCGGCTACAAGTCGGAACACCGCCAGTGGTGGGAGCACGCCGTGATCGTCGACGGCTTCGCGCAGTGACGGTCCGGGCACGTAGGCGGTGGCCAGCCAGGGCAACGCTGCGGTGGGGTCGGCTTTGACCACTGGCGCGGTGAACATGCCCTGGACGCGTTGGGCGACGGCCACCTCCCGGTGGAAGCGGCGGCGGAACACCTCGTCCTCGGCGTACTCGGGGCGGATGACCTTGATAGCCAGGGCACGCCCGCCCGGGGTGAAGGACAGATACACCCGGCCCATGCCACCGCCGCCAAGACGCGCCCGCAGCTGGTACCCGCCTATCTCCCGCGGATCCTCCGAGGCCAGTGGCGTGAACCTTATGGTCATTCCTGTCCCCTAGTCGACTTCAATCGAATATCGATTAGGGTGGGGATTATATGGTGCCTTCTTGCGCCCTGGCCTTGGAGATGAGGTTTTCGCGGACTGGACCGTCCGGCGATGTTGGAGGCTCGGATGTTCCTTCTCAGCCGACCCGGGCGCGGCGGGCGGGCGGCTCCGTGATCTGGCACGGCCGCAGGGCTCCGAGTCAGGGCGGCGGTTGTCGACGTGCGGTCGCGCATTGTCCGAGCCCATCTCGGCCATGGAATCCGACAAATAGGACGTAGTCGTATTTGTTGATTATCGGGCGGTCGAGCCGTTGACGGTACTGCATTCGACGGCACGGATAGACGAAGTCATCGTGTAGCGATCGCAACACAGACTGAGTCGTATGTGCGGTGTCGGGTGGCTTGTGTGCGTACGTGCAAAGTTCGCACGTGCGCGATTTCATGGGGTCCGGTGTGGCCCGGCGTCAGCCCCGCGCGTCAAGGCACACGCCCGGCGAACCGTCCGACCCATTGCCCTGGCGGACGGGTTCGCGTCCCCCAGGGAAAGGGCCGCCAGCGTGGGCGTGGAAGACAACACCGGGACCGACACCCGCACCGAGACCACCGACAAGCCCGCCACATCCGAGCGGCAGTGGACGCCGCCGCCCGACAACCCCGGCTCCCCCGGCTCCCCCGGCCAACCCTCCCGCCGCGAAAGCATCGCCCGCGCCCGCCAAGACCAGCTGGAGAACGGGTCGCCGCAGGCATCCCAGAGCACCGAGATCAGCCCCAAGCCGGCCCAAGAGCGCGACGACAAACCCGCCTCACCACAGACCGGCAACCAGAGCGAAAAAGCAGAGGCGTCCGGCACGCCCGAAGCCCAGGACAAGGAACACGACCGCGACGACGGCAAACCCGGGGCCGGGCAAGGCGGCCAACGGGACGGGCGCGAACAGGAACCAGCCTCCCAGGACGACCGCAGCCCGACCGGCGGCAAACCCGACACCGCAACGACCGGCGACCGCGACCGGCCCCAGACCACGTCCGCCGAACAAGGCACCGACACCCGCACCGAACCCGCCGACAAGCCCGCCACGTCCGAGCGGCAGTGGACACCGCCGCCCGACAACCCCGGCTCCCCCGGCCAACCGTCCCGCCGCGAAAGCCTCGCCCGCGCCCGCCAAGACCAGATGGAGAATGCGCAGCAGACCGAAGGCACCGACACCAGCAGCGGACCGGCTCAGGAGCACAACGACCAGCCCACCTCGGCGCAGCCCGAGGACGACGGCGTGAACACACCAGCAGCGGGCAAGGCCGAGGCCGCCGACAGCGAGCACGACGCGAACAGACCGGCAACCGACGAGGGCGGGCCCGAGTCCGGCGAGGCCACGAGGCAGGACGAGACCGGCACGCAAACGCAGCCCCGGGACGCCGGCACCCCGGCCAGCAGCACGATCGGCACCGACGCACCCGGCGACCCCGCAGTCGGTGAGCCGGAATCTCGCGAGCGTCCCGCCGAACCACCGCCAGACTCCGAACAGAACCCGCAGACCGCCGACGGGTCACCCGACGACGGCCAGCGAACGCAACCTGAGTCAGCCGAGCAGCCCGCGACTCCCGGCAACGGTGCTCAAGACGGCGAACCAGGCAACCGCCACACCCCCGACAACGCCGCGGCCTCGCCACAAGAAGCAGACCAGGCCCCAGGAGAACCGGAACTCCACGGCGACCAAGACGACGACCGTGATAGGAAAGCCGAGAAGCCGGAAAGCAGCGAACCCGCCGACCAAAACAACCCACCAGACCGCGACACAGATCAATCCGGCGAAACGGAAGAACCCGGCAGAGAACTGGCTCCCCATGAAGCGAGCAGCACAGAAGTGGAGGTGGAGCCCAGACGATTCCAAGGCCACGTCACCATACCCGTCGACAGCGATGGCCGACCGATTCCGTCAAGCCGTGATACTGGAAACGACACCCCGGACCACGGCGAACCCCGCCGACCTGAGGACGACCCTGCGTCTCGCGACTATCAAGAGAGCGATCCGGATAATCCGTCTCGAGGCCGCGAGGGTCTCCGCAGGTTTCTCAACAAGGCAAATGATGCGAAGGATGCTACTAACAAGTATTCCGAACCAGCCCAACAAAACTTGGAACGAGTTCAACCAACAGGCCAGCTAAGCGGAGCCCGACCCAATACCGACCAAGTAGGGCCACTTCATCAAAGCGGCAAGGTCGGCGATGCCACACTCGGAGCCGTGAGCACGGTAATCGTGCTCACCCAAATCGCCCGTCATGGCATAAACCTTGCGCGACAGACGAGAAGGAGAGAGCATGCCGATAACTGATGAGCATGTGGCAGTGTTGCGCGCTCAACTGGCAGGGAACCGCGAGGAGCACCTTCGGTTGATGGGGCAACTCGATTCCGATGAAGCCAACGTCTACTATACGGCGCTGGTCGCTGCCGCCTTCATCGAGGCAGCTGAGCGGCATTTTATTGAGGACGGAAAAACCGCGGACGAGTCAAACGTTATTGATTTCGTCGCACAAGTGCGAGAAAGGAGTGACGAATCCTCGGAGATCGTCAATCCACAGATCGCCGAGAGCATGATTCTCGACTTGCTCGGCAAAGGCACCATGGTCGACGCCGACGCGGACACAAAATTCGGCCACCAGATCGTCCTGCTCGCGGCCCTGGTAGGCGAGGAGCAGTTCACTTCTGCCGAGCTTGACGCCTTCTTGCTCAGAGCCCGTTCGCTCGCCGACGAGTTGCTCGGGTAATGGATTATTCGGCTGTTCGGATTCGTGAGGAGAACATCCTGGCGTTGCGCTTGTTCCTGTTGGAGGGGCCGGAAGCATGGGTGCCTCTCCAAGACAAGATTCAAAAGGACGATGAGACGGCGGCCGGCTACATGTCGCTGCTCCACGGAGCGTTCAATGTCGCGGTTCACCGAAGGTTCGCGCCGACCTACACCGCTGGTGAGATCGTCCGCTTCGTCGCCGACCTGCGGATCAAGGTGGAAGAAGACGCACGCCTGATCAACACCCTCGTGGCCGAGGACATGATCCGCCGTGCCGTCGACGCCCCGCCGCTAAAGGATGGCGGTCCGGACGACGTAGAATCCGTCCTACATTCCCAGGTCTTCATCCTCCTGTACCTCGTCGCCGAGGCAGACTTCGACCGGGCGGGCCTGGAGCAGTTCATCGAAGATGCCACGTCCTACACACAGAAGTGGCTTGCCGCACAGCGGGACAGATCCGCAGGTGTCATCGGCCAAGAGTCGCCGTAGTCCGTCCGGTGTCGCGGCGGAACAGTCGGTCGAACGGTTCGCTCTCAGGGAGTCCGGGCACTGGACATCGCTTGCCGCCTCCAGCCGATGCGGCGTACGCGTTCCAGCCCGCTTGTAGGAGGGCGACTGAACCTTCGGCCGTGTAACCGCCTCCGCCGGGGCGGTGCGGCTGGTCGAATGGGGCTGTGCGGTGCGTGCGCGCGAATCCGGCACATCTGGATATCTGCCAGCCCTTGTCGGCGAAGAGCACTTCGACCGGGCGGGCCTGGAGCGGCTCAACGAAGACGCGACGGCCGGCTCCCGGCAGTGGTTGCCGCGCGGGCGGACCACGTCCGCGGGAGCCATCGGCCAAAGGTGGCCGCAGCCTAGCCGGTATCGCGGAGAAATCGGTCGGTAGTCAACGTCTCCGCCGCCTGGTACGGGCGTAGGGTTCCCAGTCAGGGGGATGGCTGTCGGCAGGCGATCACACGCCATCCGACCTCACTTCGGCAATAGAGTCCGACAAATGGGACGTTGTCACATTCCTTGAATCATGAGCGACTGAACGTTGGCCGTTCCGAACTCGGCGCTACGAGGAGACGAAATCGTGGTTGGAGGACCGTGACGCGGAGCAAGTCGTATGTGCGGTGTCGGGTGTCTTGCGTGCGTACGTGCAAAGTTCGCACGTGCGCGATTTCATGGGGGCTGGTGTGGCCCGGCGTCAGCCCCGCGCGTCAAGGCACACGCCCGGCGAACCGTCCAGCCCGATGCCCTGGCGGACGGGTTCGCGTCCCCCAGGGAAAGGGCCACAAGCGTGGGCGTGGAAGACAACACCGGGACCGACACCCGCACCGAGACCACCGACAAGCCCACCTCCCAGGACCGGCCCTACACCCCGCCGCCCGACAACCCCGGCTCACCCGGCCAACCGTCCCGCCGCGAAAGCATCGCCCGCGCCCGCCAAGATCAGATGGAGAACGGGTCGTCGCCGACGTCCCAGAGCTCCGAGATCAGCCCCAAGCCGGCCCAAGAACGCGACGACAAGCCCGCCTCACCACAGACCGGCAACCCGAGCGAGAAGACGGACGCGTCCGGCACACCCGAAGCCGAGGACAAGGAGCACGACCGCGACGACGGCAGGCCCCGGGACGGGCAGGGCAGCCGGCGGGACGGCCGTGAACCAGAACCACGCTCCCAGGACGACCGCACTTCGGCCGACGGCAAGACCGACACCGGCACCCCCGGCGACCGCGACCGTCCCCAGACCGCGTCCCCCGAAAAGGGCACCGATACCCGCACCGAAACCGCAGACAAGCCCGCAACGGCCGAGCGGCAATGGACGCCGCCGCCCGACAACCCCGGCTCCCCCGGCCAACCGTCCCGCCGCGAAAGCATCGCCCGCGCCCGCGAAGACCAGCTCGAGAACGCGTCGCAGCAGACCGAAGGCACCGACACCAGCAGCGAACCGCCGCAGGAGCACAACGACCAACCCACCTCGGCACAGCCTGAGAACGACGGCGCGAACACACCAGCAGCGGGCAAGGCCGACGCCACCGACAGCGACCACGGAGCGAACCGGCCTGAAACCGACCGGGACGGGCCCCAGTCCGGCGAGGCCACCAGGCAGGCCGAGACCGGCGCGCAGATCCACCCCCGGGACGCTGGCACCCCGGCCAGCAGCACGATCAGCACCGACGCACCCGGCGAACCCGCGGTCGGTGAGCTGGAACCTCGCGAGCGTCCCGCCGAACCACCGCCAGACTCCGAACAGAACCCGCAGACCGCCGACGGGTCATCCAACGACGGCCACCGAACGCAACCCGAATCAGCGGAGCAACCAGCAACTGCCGCCACCGACAACGCCCCTTCCTCACCGGAAGAAGCGGACCGAGACGCGGGGACACGCGAACCACGCGGCGAACAAGACCGCGACCGTGATAAGAAGTCCGAAGATACCGACAACGAGCCGTCCCCGAACGAGACCAATGAGACAGACCAGGAAGTAGAGACAAACCCAATACTTGTCGACCTGCGGTCCGACAGCCAAGGCAGGGTCAGCTTCGAGCCGCGATATCAACGGAGCGACGCCCCCGGCACGGAACTAATACCGGAAGAACAGAACACAGCCGGACGGGAAAGTCTCCCAACCCGCCGAGACCTCGACCCAGTCGATCCCGACAGGCTGCGCGACGATACCGGCGCCCCGCTAGAAACACCCGAGGAGCAGGATCTCAATGAATCCGGCCGTGACCGCTGGAACCGGATGGACCGCGTCAAGGCAGGGTACGATGCCGCACGAAAAGTGGCGGGTAGCGCAAAGGACTTCCTGAATCAGCCACCACCGACAGGACAGGCAGAAACAAAGAGTTCCAGCGATATGAAACCTGTTCACCACCAACCAACAAACCCTGCGGACCTTGTGTCCAACGGCGTCATCCTCGGAGTGGTGGTAATCGGTGGGGCCCGACAGATGTATACAAAGATTAAGAACTCTCGACGGAGTTGATATGGCAATCACAGACGACCAGGTCGCCACCCTGCGCGCCCAACTCGCTGGGCACCACGAGGAACACGTGCGCCGACTGGATGGGTTGGACACGGAGGAAGCGAAAAGTGGCTACACCACCCTGGTGACGGCAGCGTTCTTCGAGGCCGTCGACCGGAAATTCATCGTTAACGACAAGGTCGCCGAAGCCGCTGATGTCATCGACTTCGTCGCGTATCAGCGAGAAATTCACCCGGATTCAGCAGACCAACTTGACCCGCATGCGGCAGAGATGGTCATCCTCGACGCACTGGGCAAGGGGTCCATCGACAACATCGACAGTGAGAGGCTCTTCGGGACTCAAATTCTTCTTTTGGCCGCATTGGTCGGCGATGCTCGTTTCAGCGACGACGATCTGGACGCCTTCCTTGCCAAGGCGCGGACTGAGGCGGATAAGCATCTGGGGTAACGGAACCGGCTCCCGATTGCTGGGTGAAGAAATTGACAGGTACCTCTTCGGTCGCGATTAGCGATCTGCACATGATGGCGTTGCGCTCGTTCATCATGGAAGGCCCTGATGCTTGGGAGGGCGAGTACACGGAGAAGCTCGACGGCGAGGCCGGTCTTGGATTTTCACTTCTCCTCCACTGTTCGTTCGCCGCGGCGGCGCGGCGCATATTCTCGCCAGCCTATTCACTTTCACAGGTGATCCGATACATTGCTGATCTGCGGCTGGCGCTCGAGGACGATGCACATCAACTGAACCCGCGTGTGGCTGAGAACCTCATTCGGTCGGCTCTCGGTGACAAGAAGTTCAGCGACATCCCGCTCGACGTGAATAAAACTGCAAAGACACACGCGGAGCTACTCCTCCTTGTAGCTCTGATCACAGACGCAGGTCTCGATGAGAGTGGGGTGGAAGAGTTGATCTAAGGAGATCTTGGGTTTCTCCACTTTGTGATCGCTTGAGTGGGAAGATCGTTTTGTGGCGAGGAAGAGGCGTAGGTCGACCTATGAGG
>NZ_JBEZGN010000077.1:0-13623 GCF_040650055.1 Spirillospora sp. NPDC048819
GAGAGTGTTGTGTCGTTGTGTTTGTCGTTCTGGGAGTGGTGCGGGGCTGGGGTTTGGGGGAGGGGCCGGGCGCGCGCGCCGGCGGCGGGGGGGGGGGTGCGGCGGCGCGCCGTCCCCGCGTCTTAGCTCTTGGACGAGGTCTGGAGGTTCTGAACGAAGTTGATGACGTCCTTGACCGTCTTCAGGTTGCGCAGCTCGTCGTCGGGGATCTCGACGCCGAACTGGTCCTGCGCGGCAACGGCGATCTCCACCATCGACAGCGAGTCGATGTCGAGGTCGTCGATGAAGTTCTTGTCCGGGGTCACTTCGGACTTGTCGATGCCGACGATGTCGTCGATGATCTCGGCGAGGCCGTCCAGGATCTGCTGTTCGGTGGCGACTGCCATGGTTCTGCGTTCTCCTTCGGTGGGTTGGTCCAGAGCCTGCGAGCAGGCGTGACGGCCTACGGGATCTGGATGACTTGGGCAGCGTAGGACAGTCCGGCACCGAACCCGACCAGCAGGGCGGGGGCGCCGGACGGAACGTCGCCGCGTTCGATCATGCGGGAGAGGGCCAGCGGGATGGACGCCCCCGAGGTGTTGCCGGACTGCACGATGTCGTCGGCCACGACGGCGTTGGTGGCCTTCACCTTGCGGGCGATCGCCTCGATGATCCGCAGGTTGGCCTGGTGCGGGACGACGGCGGCGAGGTCCGCCGGCTTGATCCCGGCGCGTTCGCACGCCTCGGCGGCGATGGGGGCGATGGCGGTGGTCGCCCAGCGGAACACCGCCTGCCCCTCCTGCCGGATGAACGAGTGCCGGTCCTCGATGATGATCTTGTCGTACTTGTCGCCGGCGCTGCCCCACACGACCGGGCCGATGCCGGGGGAGTCGCTGCCGGTCACGACCGCCGCGCCCGCCCCGTCCGCGAAGATGATGCAGGTGGAGCGGTCGGTCCAGTCGATCCACTGGGACATCTTCTCCGAGCCGACGACGAGCACGTTGCGTGCGCTGCCGGCCTGCACCGCGGCGCTGGCGGTGGCGAGGGCGTAGCAGAAGCCGGCGCAGGCGGCGTTGATGTCGAACGCGCCGGGCGCGTCGATGCCGAGGCGGTGCGCGACCTGCGGGGCGTGGCCCGGCATCGGCGACTCCGCCGAGCACGTCGCCAGGATCACGAGGTCGATGTCGGACGGGGCGAGGCCGCTGCCCGCCAGGGCCTTGCCGCCCGCGTGCACGCCCAGCTCGACGATGCCCTCGTCGTCGCCGGCGATGCGGCGCTCGGCGATGCCGACGCGGCTGCGGATCCACTCGTCGTCGGTGTCGACGGTCTGCGCGATCTCGTCGTTGGTGACGATCCGGGCGGGCCGGTAGTCGCCGAAGGCCAGGATGCGGGCGCCGGCCGTCGCCGCGGGGATGCTCAGCGCGCTCATGCCGCGTCCGCCTTGATCAGCTCGCGGGCCTTGTCCAGGTCCTCGGGTGTCTTGAGGGCGACGCGCTCGACGCCGCTCAGCTCGCGGCGGGCGAGCCCGGTCAGCGTCCCGGCGGGCGGCAGCTCGATGATGGCGGTGACCCCGATCTCCCGCATGGTGTCCATGCAGGCGTCCCAGCGGACGGGCGCGCTGACCTGCGCGACCAGCCGTTCCACGAATTCGGCTCCGGACGCGACGACGGCGCCGTCGCGGTTCTGCAGCAGCCGCGTCCGCGGGTCGGCGACGGGCGCGCCGGGCGCGAGGCCGCGGAGCGCGTCGACGGCGGGCGCCATGTGCTCGGTGTGGAACGCCCCGGCGACCGACAGCGCGCGGAGCCGCGCCTTGGCGGGCGGCTCGTTCGCGAACTCGGCGAGGCGCTCCATCGTCCCGGCGGCGACGATCTGCCCGGCGCCGTTGACGTTGGCGGGCGTGAGCCCGTGCTTGTCGATGGAGGCGAGGACCTCGTCGGCGTCGCCGCCGAGGACGGCGGTCATTCCCGTCTCGGTGACGGCGGCGGCCTCGGCCATCGCCCGTCCCCGCTCCCGGACGAGGACCAGCGCGGCCTCGGGGCTCAGCACCCCGGCGATCGCGGCGGCGGCCAGTTCCCCGACGCTGTGCCCGGCCACCGCGTCCGGCCGCCGGTCTTCGCGGAGGGCGTCCTCGTAGAGGACCTCGTAGGCGGCGAGCGCGGCGGCGACCAGCAGCGGCTGGGCGACGGCGGTGTCACGGATCTCCTCGGCGTCGGCCTCCGTGCCGTACCGGACCAGGTCGAGCCCGGTGACGGCCGACCACCAGGCGAGACGGTCGGCGACTCCGGGTATCTCTAGCCATGGCTGCAGAAAGCCGGGGGTCTGGGCGCCCTGGCCGGGCGATGCGAGGAGAATCACAGCGTCCAGCCTGCCGTCAACGCCCCTCCGCCACGATGCGGATCAGCACGAACTTTGGACGAGGCGCTTTGTACGACACCTACAAGCTCACGCGTATCAGCGGGTTTGGAAGCGGCCCAGGACCAGGGCGATGCGGAGGGTGAAGGCGTTGCGACCGTCGGTGGGGGCCAGGCCGGTGAGCTCGGTCACGCGGCGGAGCCGGTAGCGGACCGTGTTGGGGTGGACGAACAGCAGGCGCGCGGTGGCCTCCAGCGACGAGCCCTGCTCGAGGTAGGTGGTGAGCGTGTCGAGGAGCGGCGCGCCCGCGGCGAGCATCGGGTTGTAGACGTTGTCCACCAGGTGGTGGCGCGCTTCGTCGTCGCCGTCCAGCGCGCGTTCGGGCAGCAGCTCCGTCGCCAGGACGGGACGGGGCGCGTCCGGCCAGCCGGCGGCGGCGCGGAGCCCGGCCACGGCGGCCTGCGCGGAGCGGGTGGAGTCGTAGAGGTCGGAGACCTGCGGGCCGACGACGACGGGGCCCGGACCGCACTTGGCGGCGACGGGGCGCGCCGCCTCCAAGGGGTCGGTGTCGCCTCCGACGATGACGATGACGCGGCGCCCCTGGACTCCGGCCAGCACGTCGGCTCGCGCGCGGCGCGCGGCCAGCTGCATCTGGTCGATGGTGACCTCGGGCTCCTCGTCCTCCGGCGTGAACCCGGCGATGACGGTGACGGGCTTGGACGTCCAGCCGAGGGCCGCGGCCCAGGAGTGCATGCCGTCGTCGACCTCGCCGCGCAGGACCGCGTTGACGACGAGGGCCTCCAGCCGCGCGTCCCAGGCGGCGCGTGTCTCGGCGGCGCGCGCGTACACCTGGGCGGCGCCGAACGCCACGTCGCGCGTGTAACGCAGGATGGCCTCGCGCAGCTGCGCCTCCCCGCCCGGCGCGGCCAGCTCGCTCAGCCGGGTCTCCACCACGTCGATGATGACCCGGATCATGTCGATCGTGTGATGGAGCTTGATGGCGCGGAGCAGTTCTCGGGGCGCGGTCCCGAACACCTCGCCGGCGATGGCCGGACGTGTCTGCTCGTTGTTCTTGAACCACTCGACGAACGCCGCGATGCCCGCCTGGGCGACGAGGCCGATCCAGGAGCGCTGGTCGGCGGGCATCCGCCGGAACCAGGGAAGATGCTCCTCCATGCTGTTCAAGGCCGCGGTGCCGAACGTCCCCATCGCCTTCTCCAGGCGCTGGGTGGTCTGCTCCCGGATCTCGGCCTCGCTCGCGGTGTCCACAACCCCAGAGTGCCACCACCGCGGAGGTGAACCGTCCCAAAGCAGGTGTCCGGTGTCAGCCGGGCGTGACATCGGCGACCTCCCCGAGCGCGATGTCGGTGAGATTCCGCAGCGCCGTCGAACCCGGTTCGAGGTAGTCGCTGTGGCCGCCGGCCCCGGCGTCGAAGACCCGGGCTCCGAACGAGGACGAGACCGGGTCGGGGCCGAGTCCGAGGCCGAAGATGCGGACGTGCGGGACGTCCTCCATCCAGTCGGACGCTCCCCGTCCCGCCCAGATCCGCGCGGTGCCGTTCAGCTTCGCGGCCGACCATGCCGTCGTGCCGGGGCTGCCGTAGAGGGCGATGTCGGTGACCTGTCTCCAGGCGGGTCCGCCAGGGCCGTCCAGTGCCGCGCGGGCGCAGACCACCGAGCCGTAGCTGTGGCAGAGCAGGCCGACGCCGGCGGACGGGTTGACCTTGTGCACGCCCTTCAGGAAGCGCCGCAGCCGCACGGCCCCCTCGTCCGCCCGCTCGCCGGTGAGGACGTCGCTGCTGAACGTCTCGGGGGCCGCATATCCGAGCCACGCCACCACGGCCAATCCCGGACGCGGTGACTCGGTGAGAGCCTGCGTGTAGACGGCGCGTGCCCCTCCGCCCGGGGTCGACCACGGTTTGTCGCCGCGTTCGTCGAACGCCGTCAGGGTCGTGTCGGCGCCGGGGACGAGTATCGCGACGCGCCGTGCCCGGGTGAGGTCGCCGATGACCTCGATGGCCCGTCCGCCGCCGCGCGGGTCGAAGTAGAGGAATCGGCGTCCCGGCCGGAGGAACGCGCCGAGTGCCCGCATGCGTTCGGCGTCGCCTATCTCCTGGGCCGTTTCGAGTGCCTTCTCGATGGACCGGCGTTCGGCGGTGTACCGGACGTCCAGCGTCGAGGGCGCCATCTCGGGGACGGCGACGGGCGGGGCGTAGGGGTCGGCGTGCCCCGTCCCGGCGGTCGTCAGCATGACACCCGAGATGGACATGGCGCAGGCCAGGGCCCTTCGGAGCCGTCGGGCGCGCGGCGAGATCGTCTTGCGTGGCGGCGGCATCCTCGTCTTTCTACCATCCAAGATCGTCTGGCCGGTCGCGGCGGGGCCCGGCGGCGGGCGGCTCTTGATGAGATGTACGAGCCCGGGGTCATGTTCGCCCTGCGGTCCGCGCCGCCCTCGGGGGACGCGGGCGTTCGAATCCGCGGACCAGGGTCCAGATCGCGGCGAGCGCACCGGCGCAGACCACCAGCCAGGGCAGCCGTTCCGCGATCCAAGCCGGCCGGTCGGGCGCGGTGTGCAACCCCGGCAGGCTACCGAACGCGAGGAGCGATCCCGCGGTCACGGCCAGCAGCGCCGTCTGGTGCCACAGGAAGATCGTCATGGCGGAGCGGTTGGCGGCGGAGATCACCGAGCGGATCCGGGCGCGTCGCGTCCAGCGGGTCAGCGGCCCGTGCAGCAGCAGGGCCAGGCCGGTCTGGGCGAGGCCGAACGCGACCGCCGCCAGCGTGGGCGGGCTGAGGTTGGACACGGCCGCGCCCGGCACGCCGACCATGCTCGCCGGGTATCCGGCGAACAGGACCAGCAGCGCGGCCGCCGCGCCGCCCCCGGCCAGCAGCACGAACCCGGCGCGGCGGGAGCCGAGCGCCCCGTCCGCCCAGCCGACGCCGAGGTAGAACGGCACGAGCCAGCCGGTGAGGACGGTGGCCCAGCCCGTCCACCCGGGCGTGTCGAGGGCGAAGCGGCCGAGGTCGATCGCGGCGGTCGCGGCGACGAGCAGGGCGGCGCCCCAGAGGCCGAGACGGTTCCAGGCCGCCGCGACCGCCGGGGTCGCCGCCGTCAGGGCGACGTAGACGCCCAGGAACCACAGCGGGCTGAGCACCAGTTCGACGAGGGTGCGCAGGGTGTCCGCCGAGAGCCCGGCCCAGGACAGCGCGGCCGCAGCCGGAAACCACGCGGCCAGGAGGACGGGCAGGGGCCGCGCGAAACGGGCCAGGCGTTGCCGAAGCCTGGCGCCCCACGGCTCGCCGGGACGCAGGCCCTTCGCCGACGCGTACCCGCCGACCAGGAAGAACACGGCGAGCGTCTGCAGCACCCAGGAGATCGGGGCCAGCTCCGGCATCGTCCGCAGCGGGCTGATGACCCGCAGCTCGCCGCCCGAGCCGTCCGCGACGAACGCGGTGACCAGCCAGTGCCCGAGCACGACGCCGAGGATCGCGAAGGCGCGCAGGGCGTCGACGGCCGGGTCGCGTCCGCCGGGCGCGGGCCCGGCCTGGGCGGGGACGGGCGGCCTCGTCCCGATCTCAAGCACGGGTGACCTCCGCGTCGCGGCCGAGGGCGATCAGGGCGAGGTTGCGGAGCGCGAGAGAGCCGGGCTTCAGGTAGCCGCTGTGCGGCCCCGTTCCGGCGTCGAACCGCAGCGCGCCGAAGCCGGACGAGACGGGGTCCGCGCCGAAACCCAGACCGGCGAAGCGGAAGTTCGGCACGTACCGCGTCCAGTCGCCTTTTGCGCGGCCCGCCCATACACGGGCGGACGTGCCGAGGTCGGCGGCGTTGTCCGCCGTGGTGCCGGGGCTGCCGTACAGGGCGATCTCGTCCACCGGCAGGGACGCGAGAGGCCGCGCGGCCTTGGCGCACACCACCGAGCCGTAGCTGTGGCAGAGGAGCGCGAACCGGGCGTGCCCGTTCACGCGGTGGAGGCCGGTGAGGAGACGTCCGAGACTGCGAGCACCGTCCTCGGCGTGGCCGGCCGTCAGGACGTCGGTGCTCAACATGGAAGGCGAGTCGTAACCGAGCCAGGCGATCACGGCGAACCGCGTCCCTCGGGCGCGGGCCTGAGCCTGCCGGTAGAGCGCACGGCTGTCGCCGCCGACGAACTTGGGGGCGTTGTAGTTGGTCAGCGTGTTGTCCGCGCCGGGCACGACGACGGCGATCCGGTCGGCGTGCCGTAGGTCGCCGATGACTTCGACGGCCCGTCCGTCGCCTCGCGGATCGAAGGACAGAAAGCGCCGGTCCTTGGCGAGGAGCGCCGACAGGGTGCGCGTCCGGTCGTCGTCGTGGAAGTGTTCCGCGGTGGCCAGCGCTCGGGAGATCTCCCGCCGGGTGCCCTGGAACCGGGCGTCAAGGGTCGCCGCCGACAACTCCGGCGCCGGGCCCGGGGCGGCGTACACCTCGACGCTTCTCGCGGACGCGGTCGTCGAGCCGGCCGCCGCGAGGACCGCGACGACGGCCACCGCCTTGCGAACGCTGGGCATCCGAGACGTCCCTCCTGGTCAGTGGGGTGAAGCACTGATCAGGAAGCTAGAAATCGGACGCCGTAACGCGGATCAACCGGCGGTGTGGTCCTGCGCCCTGCCACCCAGGTGCCACGGATGCGACCCGGGTATCAGTCGCCGGGACGGACCAGCCCCACCTCGTAGGCGTAGACGATCGCCTGCGGGCGGTCGCGCAACCCGAGCTTCATCAGGATCCGCCCGAAATGCGTCTTGACGGTCTGTTCGGCGACGACGAGCTCCCCGGCGATCTCGCCGTTGGACAGCCCGCGCGCCACCAGCGCCAGGACCTCGGTCTCCCGCTCGGTCAGCGCGTCCAGCCGCTTACGGGACGGCGCCCTCCGCCCGCCCAGCCGGGAGAACTCCGCGATGAGCCGCCGGGTGATCGACGGTGACAGCAGCGCGTCGCCCGCCGCCACGACCCGCACCGCGTCCGCCAGCTCCGTCGCGGACGCGTCCTTCAGAAGAAACCCGCTGGCCCCCGCCCGCAACGCCTCGTAGACGTAGTCGTCCAGGTCGAACGTGGTGAGCATGAGGATCCTCGGCGCGCCGGCGTCGGCGTCGTCGGCGGCGAGGATGCGGCGGGTCGCCTCCAGCCCGTCCATCACCGGCATCCGGACGTCCATCAGCACCACCTCGGGACGCAGTTCGGCGACGCGGCGCAGGCCCTCCTCGCCGTTGACGGCCTCGCCGACGACCTCGATGTCGGGCTGGGCGTTCAGCAGCACGCCGAACCCGGAGCGCACCATGCCCTGATCGTCGACGATCACGACCCGGATGGTCACGACCGGTCCCGCGCCTTCTCCGGCAGGTCGGCGGTCACCGCGAATCCCCCCTCCGCCGTCGGCCGGGCGGTCAGCTCGCCGCCGAGCGCGGCGGCCCGCTCCCGCATCCCGACCAGCCCGTGGCCGCCGCCCGGCAGCGCGGGACCGGGCGCCTGCCCGCCGGCGGGCGGGCCGTTGACGACGCCGAGCCACACTATTGCGTCATCACGGGACACCTCGACGTGCACCCGCGAGCCGGGCGCGTGCCGCATCGCGTTGCTCAGCGCCTCCTGCAGGATCCGGTACGCGGTGAGCCCCACGCCCGGCGGAATCCCGGCGAGGTCGCCGTCCAGGAGCGTCTCCACCTGCAGGCCCGCCGCCCGCGCGTTGCCGATCAGCTCGTCCAGCCTGTCCAGGCTCGGCTGCGGGGCGGTGTCGGCGCCGTCCTCCGACCGCAGCACGCCGAGGATGCGCCGCATCTCGGTCAGCGCGTCCAGCGCCGTCGCGCGGATCTCGGCGAGGTCGCGTCGCGTCTCCTCCGGTACCGCCTCGACCTTGTAGGGCGCCGCCTCCGCCTGAATCGCGATCATCGACATGTGGTGGGCGACGACGTCGTGCATCTCCCGCGCGATCCGCTGCCGCTCGGTCAGCACCGCCTCGGCGTCCTGATGCCGCCGCTCCTGCTCGGCCAGCTGCCGCCGCGACGTCCGCCGGACCCGGACGGCGTAGCCCACCGCCAGCGGCACCAGCAGCAGCGCCGACGCCCCGGGCGCCGTGTCCGCGTCATTGATCCACACCCCGGCGAACGCAAGGAGCGCGACGCCCAGCGTGATGTCCCGCGAGCAGCGCACCGTCACCGTGAAGACGCACATGAGCGCGGCGAAGGCCCCGGCCGGGATGTACGGCATGCCCGGCGGCCACGGGCTCAGGCCGACCACCGCCATCGCCGCGAAGCTCATCCGCCAGGCCGCCAGCGGATGCCGGTCCCGCAGGGCCAGGGGCGCGGTCACGATGAACGCGATCAGCAGGGCGGAGCCGTCCCCGGGGTAGCCCGCCGCGTCGGAGCGCACGGGATCCCGCAGCATGGCGTTCGTCCCGCCGATGATCACAGCGGTGAGGACGAGCCAGAAGAGGTTCGTCACCAGCCCGAACGGCAGCCGCCCGAAGCCGAGGAACCGGGTCCACCGCAATCCCGCGGGCCAGGGCCGGTCGAGCGGCGGCGCGGGCTCGGCCCGTCCGGTCACCGCCGCGGCCAGGACTCCGTTCCGCAGCACCGTGCGCAGCGGGTGCGGTTCGTCCCCGGACTTGTCCTCGGCCATGACGACCAGGCTAGAGACCGGACGGCCGCCCCCGGATGACACCGTGGTGGGACACGTCCTGTCATACCTGGGTACGGTGCGATGCGTGGAGCCCGTCGAAGCGCTGCGCCGTATCGCGTTCCTGCTGGAGCGCGCCCATGAGCCGACCTACCGCGTGCGGGCGTTCCGCGCCGCCGCCGACCTCGCCGAGAAGACGCCCCCGGACGAGCTCGCCGCCCGCGCCCAGGAGGGCACGCTGACGGCCCTGCCCGGCATCGGCAAGGTCACCGCCCTGGTGATCGACGAGGCGCTGCGCGGTGAGACGCCCGTCTACCTGCGCCGCCTGGAGGCCACCGACGGCGAGCCGCTGGACGAGGCCGCCGCCGCGCTCCGCTCCGCGCTCAAGGGCGACCTGCACACCCACAGCGACTGGTCGGACGGCGGCTCCCCGATCCGGGAGATGGCCGAGACGGCCCGTTCCCTGGGCCACGAGTACATCGCCCTCACCGACCATTCGCCGCGGCTCACGGTGGCCAACGGACTGTCCGCCGACCGCCTCCGCCGCCAGCTCGACGTCGTGGCCGAACTCAACGAGAGCCTGGCGCCGTTCCGCATCCTCACCGGCATCGAGGTCGACATCCTGGAGGACGGAACCCTCGACCAGGACGCGGCGCTCCTCGACCGGCTGGACGTCGTCGTCGCCAGCGTCCACTCCAAACTCCGCATGGACCGCGTCTCCATGACCAAACGCATGGTGACGGCGATCGCGAACCCGCGCGTGAACGTCCTCGGCCACTGCACCGGGCGCATCGTCAAGGCCGGCGGCAAACGCGGGGGGCTGCGTCCCGAGTCGGAGTTCGACGCCGCCCTCGTCTTCGACGCCTGCGCCGCCTACGACGTCGCCGTGGAGATCAACTCCCGTCCGGAGCGCCTCGACCCGCCCAAGCGCCTCCTCCGCCTCGCCGTCGAGGCGGGCTGCCGCTTCTCCATCGACTCCGACGCCCACGCCCCGGGCCAGCTCGACTGGCAGCCCTTCGGCTGCGAACGGGCCGCCCGCTGCGCCGTCCCCGCCTCCCGGATCGTGAACGCCCTCCCCGCCGGCGACCTGGTCGCCTGGACGCGCTCCGAACCGTGAGCGCCTCAGCGGGTCCCGCGATGGATGTACGCCGGGAACACGGCGCCCTTGGCGCTGATCTGCACCGGGTGGAACTCCTTCGGGTCCAGCCCGTCGAACTCCGTCTCGACGAGGTCCTCGTAGAGGGACGACGACACGATCAGGGCCATGTCACGGCCTCGGTCGCCGCGCAGTTCGTCCCGTAGCTCCTGCGAGTCCAGGAGCCGGGCGACGACGATCGGCGCCCGCCCCACCGCGCCGAACAGCCCACCGGACAGGGGCCCGTGGTGCATGGACACCCGCAGCCTGATCGGCGGCGTCCGTTTCCGGTTGACCTCGGCGATCGCGGCGGCCAGCTCGCGCGGATAGCGGACGAGCACGCGCAGCCCGTCGGTCTCCGAAGGCAGGATCGCCATCTCGCCGTCGCCGCCTACCTGCCGCAGCCAGCCCTCCCGGTCGAGGCCCGCCGCGGCCGCCGCGGTCTCCAGGACCGCGTGCAGATCCAGCTGCATCCGCTTCTGCTGCGCCGCGCTCAACCTGCTGAAACCCTCGATGTCGACGGCGATGAGAAAGTGATACGTCAGCCGGTCGGTCAGCGGTACGGTGAACGGCGTGTCCGATGGGCCCGTCCCTGTGAAGTTCGTCGCTGCGCTGCTCATGCGCTACCCCGAGTCGGGACCCGGCGATCGTGTTACCCCAGCCGGCATGGCACCTCTGCTTTCCCTTGTGGCCGTGACCGAGCTCCCCCTCCTGGCATCTTCCGTCCTCTTCCGCTCGGATGCAAGTTTGCATGTAGAATTCCGCGTATCAGTGCACGAGACCTTTCAGGGAGGGCGGGATGGCCGACCGGCAGTCGCCATCGGTGCGGGCGCGGCAGCTCGCCCGCGAGCTCCGCGGCCTGCGCACGCGCGCGGACGTAACGATCGACCAGGTCGCGGCGGGGTTGAAGTGGTCGATGGCCAAGGTCTCCCGGATCGAGACGGCCTACACCTTGATCACCGTCCCCGACCTGCACCGGCTCCTGGAGTTCTACGGGGTGGACGAAGAGGCCGCCGAGCGTTACATCAGACTGGCGCGCGCGGCCCGCGAACGTGGCTGGTGGGAGACCTACAGCGAAACCCTGGGGGAGCGGTACGCCGCCTTCATCGGCCTGGAGGCCGACGCCCAGGCGATGCACTCCTACCGCGTCGCGATCATCCACGGCCTGTTGCAGACTCCCGAGTACGCGCGGGCGTGCACGATGGCCAGCGTCCCCGCCCTGCCCCCCGGCGAGATCGACCGGCGCGTGGAGATCCGGCAGAAGCGGCAGAGCAGGCTGCGGTCCCTCGACGCGATGGAACTCTTCGCCGTCCTGGATGAAGGGGCGCTGCGGCGCAAGATCGCCGACGGCGAGGTGATGCGCGGCCAGATGGAGTATCTTCTGGACGCCGGGACGCTGTCGAATGTAAGAATCCTGGTGATTCCGCTCGATAACGGTTTCCCCGGAGGGCTCACGGATTTCAGCATTCTGAAGTTTCAGGAGCCGGAGTATCCGGACATCGTGTACATCGAGCAGATGAGCGGTAGTCTCATCATCGAAGATGACAGTCAGGTTTTCCGCTATACCAGCGCATTTGAGAGAATTTGTGAAAATGCGCTGGATGAATCCGACTCACGTGACATCATCGCCCGCATCGCTCGGGCTTTCTAGAAGAACAGTGAACCTCGCTTGATGACGACGACGTCTCACGGTGCTGCCCTTTCGTGGCGGAAGAGCACCTACAGCATGTCTGCCGACGAGTGTGTCGAACTCGCTGCGAACACCACCGTCGGAACCCGGGCGCCGATCGTGCTCGTCCGCGATTCCAAGGCGCCCGGCGGGCCCGTTTTCCGGTTCGGGAGCGAGGAGTTCGCCGCCTTCCTCACCCGCGTGAAACGCGGCGAACTCGACCTCTGAGTCACCCCCGCGAAGGCCGCGGCCCAATGCGCCCGACCGCAGGTCGGGCTTTTCGCCGCGGATGCGCTGCCTGAGTGCTCATTAGATCCGGCTCTGGAATGGCCCTGGGAATTCATGGGCCGCGTGCCAGGCCGGGCTTCGGCTGTGCCATGTGGACGGGGTCGCCGTTGGAGGCGGCGCCAGGTCGGCCACGTGGGCGGTCCACATATTGGTGACGTCCGGCATGTGTTTGTGGGTGCCACCTGCGGGTGATGTGGGTCACACCCGTGTTCAGGGCGCCGAATGTGGGTGCGGCTCACATGGTCCGGGGTTCGGGTGCCACCTAGCGTTCCCGGTCACGGCGGCCCGAGTGCGTTTCGGGCCACCTTAGACGAGCGCTAGGAGGGCGAATGGGCGACCCCGTCCCGAAGGGCCCGGTGCTGGCGGCGCGCGGGCTGGTCAGGGAGTTCCGCGGCTTCCGGGCCGTCGACGGCGTGGACCTCGACATCGCCGAGGGCTCCGTCCACGCGCTGGTGGGCCCGAACGGTGCCGGCAAGACCACGCTGTTCAACCTGCTGACCGGGTTCCTGAAGCCGACCGCGGGCAGTGTCCGGCTCGGCGATCACGAGCTGGCCGGTCGGAGACCGGAACGGATCGCGCGGCTCGGGCTCGCCCGGTCGTTCCAGATCACGAGCCTGTTCGCCGAGCTGACGCCCAGGCAGCACGTTGAGCTGGCCCTGGCGGGACGCACCGGGCTCGGCTGGCGGTTCTGGCGGTCGGACGGCGCGCTCGGACGCTTCTCCGGGCGCGCGGCCGAACTGCTCGACCAGGTCGGCCTGGGCGATCACGGCGAGATCCCCGCGGGCTCTCTGGCGTACGGGCGCAAACGGGCCCTCGAACTGGCCCTGGCCCTCGCGCTCGACCCGAAGGTGCTGCTGCTCGACGAGCCGACCGCCGGCATGGGCGTGGAGGACGTCGACCGCACCGTCGCGCTCATCCAGCGGGTGAGAGAGGGCCGCACGGTGGTCCTCGTCGAGCACAACATGAGCGTCGTCTCCAGCCTCGCCGACCAGGTCACGGTGCTTCAGCACGGCCAGGTCCTCGTCGAAGGCCCCTACGCCGAGATCCGTCACGACCCCCGGGTCGTCACCGCCTACCTCGGAGACTCCAATGCTGAGCGTTGACGGACTGTCGGCCTGGTACGGCGAGGCGCAGGCCCTGCGCGATGTGTCGCTGCACGTGGGTGAGGGCGAAATCGTCACTCTCGTCGGACGCAATGGCGCCGGCAAGACCACTCTCTTGCGCAGCCTGATGGGACTCCACCAAGGAGTGTCCGGGACGGTGCGGTTCCTGGACGAGGACATCTCCGGCCTGAGCCCGCACAAGCGCAGCCGTCGCGGCCTTGGCTACGTCCCGGACGACCGGGGCGTCTTCGCCACGCTGTCGGTGGAGGAGAACCTCACGCTGCCGCCGGTCACGGGAAAGGATCCCTGGTCGCTGGAGCGGGTGTACGAGACGTTCCCGAAGCTGCGCGAGCGGCGGAGGTTTCCCGGGACGAAGTTGTCGGGCGGGGAGCAGCAGATGCTCGCGCTGGCGCGGGTGCTGCGGACGGGCGCCCGTTTGCTGCTGTGCGACGAGCCCACCGAGGGCCTGTCG
>NZ_JBEZGN010000078.1:0-10145 GCF_040650055.1 Spirillospora sp. NPDC048819
GTCATCGTCACTCTGCTCAGTACCCGTTCTCGCCCTGTTCACATCAGTTAGGGAACTTCATCCCCTCGTGTCCCACCTGAGCCTGACACAGAGGGCTACGAGGGTTCGCAACGACGCGGCGGTCAGGTCACCGACCTGCCCGGCGGCGGTCCTCATCGCCCCTACGAGGGTTCGCAACACGCTCGAATAGATCCCCTTCGGGATCCAACCACGATCCTCATCCGCCTTGACTGTAAGCATTCAGGGTCGTGGATACCGCGTTACTTGATGCCGCCTAGTTCGCCGTGCCGAGCAAGCGTCGGCATGGATACGAGCTTGTTGAAGGCGTCGGCCCGGGACAGCAGCGGCAGCTGGGTGTTCGCGGACGGAAGAGCGTCGTTGCTTCTGGTGACTGCACCGTTCGCCGAGACCTCCGTGGTCGCGCCTATCCGGGGGCACAGGGAGACGACGGCGAGTCGGCGCTGTTGATGATTGAGGAGTTCGCGGAATTCTTCGGCTTCGCTGTCGTAGGTGATGAGGACCTGCTGGGTCAGGCTTTGCCGAGTGAGGAAGGCGTGCGTGTGTTCGGGGTCGTCGGTGAGGTAGAGGCCGGGAACCCGGTCCTCCTGGAAGGTGCCGATGTCCGTACCGAACAGTCGCCATGCGTCTGAGCGGGTGAGCACGAGTTCGACGTAGTCCCCTTGCCGACGGCTCAGGATTTCCAGGGCCAGGTGACGGACGGCGTCTTCGGCGCCCGGCCCGGTGATCGAAGCCCCGTCCGCGATGAAGGGGACGATTCCCTGGGCGTCGGATGCCGTGTGGCCGACCGTTGTTGTGGACTTGGGGTGCGCGATGGGCCGGAGATTTCGCTTCACGTGCCTGAGCATCGGCCTCGTCGCCAGGACGATGGCTCGCCGATGTCTGGCCGCGGAGATGGTACCGCTGATCAGGGCGAGCAGCGCGACGGCTCCGGTACACGGGATCAACCAGGGCCTGTGGTCATCCGGCACGATACGGGCCGTTGTGGTGGGCGTGGGTCGGTGGTGGGGTGGTCCCGGTATGCCCGGTCCGGTGGGAGCCGGTGGTTCCGGTCGTGGCTGCACGTCAGTTCGGCTTGGGGACGGGATGAGCCCGGCTGTGGGCGAAGGGTTCGGTTGTGCCGGGTCCGTTCTGTACTTCTTCACGGCCTGGCGGGAGCGCTCTGGATTCTGGGTGCGGCCAGGTCGACCGGACGCTCTCGGTATGGAGTCGCGCATGACGTCGCCCCAGTCTGGGTCGCGGCCGGTTCGGAGGCTTCGCAGCGCCTCTTGACGGGCGCGGCGACAGACCTTGTCCCTGTCGACGTACCTTTCTGCGACCGGCCCGAACGGCCCACATGCCACTACGTGTCGATTGGCGACCGGGTCGGTGTTCGCGCGCGGGGAGTCGGTGGCGAGGGCGACCGTGCCGAGGAGGAACGTGGAGTTGATGACGATGGGGAACCAGCGCATGGATGTTCGGTTCGGTCGTCCTGTGGTCCGGTGAGCGCGTCTGTCAGTGCATCGTTGCCGGTGGAGTGGCCTATCGACAGTTGAGCGGTCACGCATACGGCTTCCGTCCGCGGGTGTCGTTCCGGTGGTGGGCGTGGGGCGGCGCGGGCGGTTGCTGGTAGGAGAGGCCGGCGAGGTGTGCGTCCCGGCGGGGCCATGTGATGGCGGCGATCAGGGCGATCGGCCAGGCGAAGCCGATGACACAGCAGATCGCGTTGATCAGAATGATTTGGCCGATGTCGTCGGCGCCGCGGATGAGGGCGATGAGGGTCGGCAACACTGCGAGGAGGGCGAGAAGGCCGATCAGTCCGAGCCAGAAGAAGGTGCTGTTCTGGATGGCAGCCATCGGGTTGTTCCCTTCACTGTCAGAGGTTCCGTCGCCGGTTCCTGTCGAGAGCCTGGGTCTGCGGTCGCCGTGCCGCTGATGTTTCGCGGGGCTGGTTCGCACTCATCGTCAGCGCCTCGTCGATGGGGATCGGGAAGTCCTCGGCCGCGCTTCGTACGTCCGGGCTCGGGGCGAGGTGAGGATGCGGGACTGCTGGGACGGCCTTGGTGATGACGTGCTCAGGTAGGTTCGTGGTGATCTCCAGGATCGTTCGCAGCTCTTCAGGTTGAGGCTCGTGCCCTTGGAGGCGGAGCTTGGCCCGTAGCTGCTCAGCGATCTGGGTCGCACGCTGCTGGCGGCGGATCTCTTCCCACTCGCCGCGATCTGGGCCGTGGACCCGTGCGGCCCATTCGGTGCCGGTGCCTTCGTGCAGTCCGGCGCGTGGGGGTGCCGGGTCGCCGGTGCGGACGTTGGGGTCTCGGGTGAAGAAGGGGGCGGCCTGGGTCATCGCGTCGAGGGCGTCCATGCCTTCGCTGCGAAACCGGTCGTAGTGACTCATCGCGTGCGGGTGCAAGCGGCGAAGCTGTTCTTCGCATTGGTCGACGGCGCGGGCAGCTGCGGTGTTGTCCTTGGCGTACGGAACGCCGGCTGCCCACGCATCGGCGACGTCCAGCAGGTTGGCGTGGCGCAGCCATTGGCGGTCATGGACACGGCCCCAGCGGGAACGGGCCTGGGCGCGTTCGGCTCTTCGTTTCTCCGCTTCCCCTCGTTGGGCTTGTGCGTTCAGTGCCTGACGGGCGGCCTTTAACCGGTGCTTACGCTGGGCGACAAGTTGCTGGACGCCGGCGGCGGCGGAGATGAGCTGGATGAGCCGTTGTCCGCTGTGCTGGAGACCTTCCGCGATCGGGTCGGGGTGCTGCTGGGTCATGCGGTCCTCCGGTGGGTGCGCTTGGAAGAGGTCGTGTGAGGACGATGCGGAGCGACGGGTTGCTGTTGCCGTGTGGTGGCGCGCTGGGGCGGCTCGCTGTCAGGAGGTGGGTCCGGGCTGATCGCTGAGGCGACGAGCGCGGTGACTTCAGCAGGAGCCATGCCTGTGCGGGCGGCGACGCGGGTGATCTGCCGGGCGATCTGGTCGGGTGGCAGCTCAACGATCAGCGGGGCGGCGGCTTGAGCGGCGGCCACTCGCGACTCGATGAACTCGAGTTGTCCCCCGGACCTCTGGATTCTCTCATCTATCACCAGGTCAGCGAGGGGAGTCACGGAAAGTAATGCCTTGTGGACAGTTGACTGTCTCGTCGGAGACAACAGCTCCGCCGGGTCTCGACCGTGGGACAGGACGGCTGTTTCGAGCCGGGCGGTGATGTGGTGGAGAGTGCGCCAGGCTCGGATCGCTCCGGCTCGCCCAGCGGGGTCACCGTCGAGCGCCATGACGAGTCCGGTTGTTGCGAGGTCTGCGTGGGCGGCGATCACATCGACCTGCGTCGATGTGATCGCCGTGCCGCATGGGGCGATTGCGGCATATGTCTCCGGCATGGTCGCGTTGACGGCGATCGCGTCGAGTGGACCTTCGACCAGGAGCGGACGTGCCGTGCCTGCGAGTTGTGGGCGTACCTCATGGAGACCGAATAGGCGCTCGGCCTTGCGGAAGAGCGCCGTCTCGGGAGTGTTGAGGTATTTGGGGCCTTGGGCTTCGTCGCGGCGGCGTCCGATGAAGCCGACAATCTGTCCATCGTGGTCTCTGAGGGGGAACAGGACACGATCCCGAAACAGGTCGAAGGGTTCGCCGCCGTCCCTCTGTTTCACGAGGCCGGCTTGGAGCAGCACCTGATCGCGGTGTCCCAAAGCGCGTAGGTGCTGCAGCAGGGCGTTGCGGGAGCGCGGGGCGAAGCCGAGTTCCCAGCGTTCCTGCAGCGTTGGGTCGAAGCCACGGCTCGCGAGGTAGCGGGCTCCCCAGCTTCCACTGAGTTGTCCCAGGTAGAAGCGGTGGGCATCGGCGAGCGCGGCCCGAAGTTGGGATAGAAGATCGTCCGACGGTCGCCTTACATGCTCCGCTGTGCTGGCGGATCGCATCGCCTGTGGAGAGTCGGTCTCCTGGGTTGGGGCGGCGGGTAGGCGATGTCCGGGCTCGGGCGCGTCGATGAGGTCGCGCAGATGACGACTGATACGCCTACTGGTGCGAACGATCTGGTCTCCCACCGCGCGGATGGCGGCGGGTGAGTCGGTGCGGACGTCCATCCCCGCCCACTGCTGGGCTGGCGGGAATGACAGATGCGCAACCGGCAATCCCAACTCGGCCAGAACGATGTATGCACCCGAATCAGCAAGGACGCGTCGAACGCCGCGGCATGGGGCAGAGTTGGCTCCGGCTGTGTCGAGATGCCCACCGGGTCGCAATGCGTGAATGAGCTGGTGCGCGAGCAGCGACGCTGCGGCGGTGTCGTCCAGTTCCGGAGGGACCTGAACGCGGCGGCCAGGACGTCCGAGATAGGTCCAGCCCTGCCCGCGGTCGACGTAGAAGCCGAGGTGGGCGGCGACCAGGGAGAGCCGCCGCAGTCCCTCGGCCAGGGACAAAGTCTGCTTCTCTATGGCCGCACCCTCGGTCTGTTCGATGTCGAAGACGGCCCGTGGTCTCCCGCGGGTGGAGATGATTCGAATTCCGGTTTCGCCGCGCCGGACTTGCCGACCCGCCTTCTGCCACGCGTCATAGGACCGGACGTCGGTTGCGGACCGCCTCTGTGCAGGAATCAGCAGGGTGTTGGTGAATCCGTACCGTCCATGCCGACTTGCGTGAACGAGCCAGGCGTCCCACCGGAGACGACCGTCAGCAAGGCGGGCGACCGCATGATCGGCGATCCCTTGCAGGACGTCCAACGCTCGTCGTTGCTGCTCGTCATCAGGCATCGTGATCATTTCCGTCCGGCCGGCTCATCGCGGACGGCGGCGATCAGTTGCGTGAGCCGATCGTTGGCGATGCTGATGCCCAGCTCACGCAGGCGCCGGCCGAGCCGGTCCCGGCTCAGCTGGACGCCTTCGCGTTCCACGTCGCGCTGGAGTTGCCGAGCAATGGCCATCAGCTGGTCGTGCTGCCGCATCTCCTCAGTGGTGTCATGGTCAGCGCCCGCACGTGGTGAGTGCTGGGCGGGGAGCCGGTTGAGGGCGAGCCGGTCGGCCAGCGGGGCGCGCCATCGCCATGACCATCTGCCGTAGTCCTGCTGGAGTTGGGAGACGGCCAGCAGGTGGCGATGCTCCAGGTCGAGGCCTTGCCGGTATTCGGTGATGTGCCAGAGGATCATGCGTCGCCACAGCAGCAGGCTGGAGGCGGGCGCGAGGATCCATCGGGTGGCCGGGATCCGTTCGACCCGGCTGGCGGAGGTCAGCCCGACCCATCGGCGGATCAGGTGCCGGACGCCTTCCACCACCGTGATGAACAGGACGGGCATGGCCGCGTTCATCACGCTGCCGGCCAGGCTCCCGTGTGCGGCGGACACGTTCACCACGACGGTGCCGCTGATGTAGACCCAGGCGACCCAGCGCAGTACCGGCCAGGGCAGGTCCAGGTACTCCATCAGCAGGTCCCAGGCCAGGAGTATCAAGATGCCGACGTCCATGCCGACCGGAACGATCCATGCCAGCCCGCCGAAATGCGGCTCGGCCATCTGCCGGATGGTGGTGAACGACCCGACGCCGCCAAGAACAGCCAGTGCCGCGATCAGCGGAGCGACTCCGACGGTCACCCATTTGACGACCGCGGGCTGTGGAGTCCACCGCTCGGAGTCTCGCGGCGTGGAGGTCGCCCGGAGTTGCTGGGCGGTGGTCACCGAACGCGCCTTTCCACCATCCAGGCCAGCAGCTGTGCGACGTACCGGGCCTCGTCGGTGGTGCCGAGCAGCCGGCCGTAGGCGGTGACGAAGGCGTAGGCGCCCTCGGCACCGGCGCAAAGGACGGTCTCCGACCACCCGTTGTGCCGAATCCGCAGACGCCAGCGTCCGTTGCGCGGTTTACGGGCTCGGGCACTGACGCCGATGCGCCGCAGCTCGTAGTGGAGGCGGAGGAGGCGGGCACGCCGTTCCGCCAGCTCGGCCTGTGTGGTGATTGCCTGCGGCTTCATGGTTCCCCCGGTGATGTCAGCCATGGACTGGCACGTCCATCAACTAAAGTCCTTGATCAAGAACATGCATCACACAAGGAGAGTGGTCAATTACAGTAGCCACTTCGGCGTGTTGTCACTTGAAAGTGTCACGGGATCCTGCGACGAGGACCTGAAGGGCGAGACGCGGCGGGACGCACGCTCGCCGGGACGGAGTTGGAACCCGGAGTCCAAGAGCCAGGGAAGCCGGCCATGGCGAGTTGGGCCTGCGACGGTGCCGGGGATTCGCCCCGCATGGTCCTCTGGTGACCGCCAGCGGCCGTACGCGCCTGCTCAAGGTGCCGGTGCGCGTTGCGTGCGGCATCGGCCTGGGCTTGGCGTTGCTGGAGCAGGCGGATCTGCGTGATGGTCTCCAGCAACGTGATCAAGCGTCCCACCAGCTCCAGGACGGACAGCGTCGTGCGGTCCTGGACGCCGGCCAGCGTCAGCAACCGACCGGTAATGCGCAGGGCGTTGCCCTCTGAGGTGATGCGCGGGATACGGCCGTACGGTGCACGGGCTGCCCGGTCATAGGCGTCGGCAGCGCGGCGCAGGTAGCGATTGCCAGTGACCTTCGCGGCCACATGCAGTGCGTCGGACGCGGCCCAGCATGCGTCCTCGGCACCATAAGGGTTGGTGGCCAGATGCCGACGGATATGGGATGTGGCGTAAGCGGCAGCGCGGACGGCGTCGTCGTAGAACGCCTGCCGCTCCTCGGGTGTCAGATCGCCTGTCGGCAAGGCATCGTTGCCTGCCGGGTCGTTCCATCGTCGCTGGAGACGCGGCAGCGTGAGGTCGTCGGCGAGCTGGCCGCCGGTGTACCAGACAGGTTCCTCGCGGTCAGAACTTGCGACGGCATAGCCGGTGATCTGCCCCGGGTTGGTCTTGCTGTATCGGAGCCGGACGAGGAGCCCCTGTTGTTCGAGCTGGTAGAGGAACTCGGTAGTGGTCCGGGGGCCGTCCGCCGCGCGGCGGACGGCCGTCCGCAACACCGCGCGCACCGTCCGCTCCGACAAGTACGGTCCGGACGGCGGACGAGCCCCCGGACGATCAGCGCCGCCCGGGGCCCATCTGCGCCGTAGTCTCGGCAGGGTCAGGTCAGCGGCCAGCTTCCCGCCGCCGAACCACACCGGCCGTCCGGACGCATCGACGTCATCGGGCAGCGCGACCGCATATCCGGTGACCTGGTCAGCGGACTGCGTGCTGTGACGCCTTCGCACCAGGACGCCTTCAGCCCCTAATGCGGCGAAGAATTCGGCCTCCGTCCGTGCTCCCGCCGCAGCAACGGTGACATGCCGCCGCAGGACGCCGCGGACCGGCTCATCGCGCCCGGCCCGGGCGGCTTTCGCGATCTCGGCGCGCTTGGGCCGCCGCGCCGCCGTCCGGTCCGCCGGAGCCGTGGACCGCAGACCGAATCGCCGTTCCATCTCCCGGCACGCGTCCCGGATCCGGTACCCGTCGTTCCATACCTCAGGACGGCCTCCGTCGACGCGCGCCAACGTGGCCACGATGTGGATGTGATCGTCGGCATGCCGGACGGCGATCCAGCGGACGGCGTCCTCATCTCCGTCTTGGGCCAATCCGGTGCGCGACACCATCTCCCGCGCGACCTCAGCCCACTGCCCATCGCTGAGGACCGGATCCTCCGGCGCCGCCCGCACCGACACATGCCACACCGGCTTGTGATAGTTCCGCTCCCCCAGCAGAGCGAGCGGCTGAGTGAGCAGCCCGTCCAAGCGGCGAAAATCCCGGCAGCCATCCGGACGCAAGGTCGGCTCCAACTCGGCCGGGCTCCGAAACCCCGCCACGATATGGGGATCACGGTGCTCCTCACACCGACCAGGCCCGTACAGGTACCGGACCAGGCCCTGCACCCGCTTGCCCCGCACCACCTTCCCGATCAACACAAACCGATCACGTCAAGGAAGACGCCGGCGTAGCTCGTCAGCGAGATCGTCCAACTTCTGAACGGCCCGCGCCGACGCCTCGGCGTACCACCGCAACTGCGGCGGCGGCTCCCCCGAATGCGACGCCGCGACCGCCTGGTTGAGGTTCACCCCGATCCGCCGAGCCTGCCCGGCCGCGTGCATCACCATCGCCAACGTCTCCCGCAGCAATGCGTACTGCGGCTGAACACTTCCACGAGCTGCCGCCAACACCGCCTCCGCCGCATATGCGCCGATGGCCAGCCGTTCCCCTACGGCCGCAGAGGCCACCAACGCGTGCTCCTCGTCCGAAAGCGAGAACCTCACCGACCGCCTGCGCCGTGGAGTCCGATGCGCCCGCCGATTCAACCGCACCGACATCGACTCTCGCTGCGCCCCGTCTTCGCCGACTACCGCCACCCCCTCCCGGATCGCGCTCGATCCGTCCCAAATCGACTGGACCGCGCCCGGTCCAGCCGCCTTATGTGCACGATTTCCATTTCTTGCTCCGCCCCAGCCGAGCCCGGCGAACACCTGCGCTCATGTGCGCTGTTCATCCGCGCGAACCGCACCCTTCCGATCCGGACCAGCTCCTACGGTGCGGGTGCCACGTTCAGTGCTCCTTGCCAACGGCTGGGTCGACGTGGTCCACAGGCTCGCCCGCACGCGCGTCTTGCGGAGCCCACGTCGACCTTCCGGACGGCTGAGGAATTTGCCTCACATGGCGAATTGAAGAGCGTCATCCGGCCCGCCGCGCTTGCGCAAGGTCAGCACCTGGGACACCGTCCGCGAGGAGGGCCGCTGGGTCTGCGCCGTCTGCCGGATCACCGTGCGCTCGTACCAGTACCGCTTCTAGCCGGTGGAGTCTCCGCACTATGAACGGTGTATCGGGTTCTCGTGGTGCTCCGGCTGCCGCATCTACACCGGCCCGATGGTCCATGTGCCGCGCAACAGAGCGCTCCCCGACATGATGGCGTCCCTCCCGCCCGAACAGCGGGAGCGATTGAAGGGCAACGAAGTCCGGCTGATCGAATACCTGGACAGCCGCACCGAAGACCCAAGGTAGGTCCGGGCTGCCCGAGCCATCGCCATTCGGACCTACCTTGCAGACTGCAGCTCTGTATGTCGGGCATCCGTAGGCATCCTCGAGATGGGCCACGTCCTGGGGGGCGCTGTCGCGAGCGCCGTGCACCGAAGAGGAAGGTGAGTTGAACGCGTCTGACGGGCGCCGTTCAGATCTACTCTTCCTCGTCCAGCGCAGCGTGCCGCCTCCGACAGCTGGACTCGTCCGCGCCGTCCGGCACGTACCAGGCTCACCGAGCGCGACGTGGCGATGGCGGTTGTGGTGGCGAGCGAAGCTCCGGTGGCACGTCCTCGGCGGGCGTCGGATTCGGGAGAACCTCGCTGATCGTTTTAGGGAAGTCCTCTCCCGCAGGGCCGACCTGGCGCTCCTCCGCTTCCACCAGGTTCGCCGCTGCGTGCCGGTCCAGGGACGGCTCTTCGCCCTCGTTCACGGCGTGGACGGGGGCAAGCGCGCCGGCCGCTCGCCGGAAGCTCTCACCGAGGTCGGCCGCCTGCTCGGTCACTCGCCCGAGCGCATTGTGCGCCGCCGTCACGGCAGGAACGGGGTCGTCACCGCGGTCATGTCCGAGCCTGCCAGCGTCGAGCTCCCGCGTCAGGAACGCGTCGATTTGCTCGGCCGTCTGCGCCAGGCGAAACGATGTTTGGGCGAGGTTTCCCAGCACCGTGCAGGCCACGGCCGGCTCGGACAGCCCCGGCGAGCTTTGCGTCAGATGGTTGAGGGCTCGGACACGCTCATGCAACTCGCCGGCGAGTCGCTCGATGTCCTCGTTGGTACGGGTCTCGTGATCGTTCACGTGGGGTGCTCTCCAACGTCGAAAGGGATCCGACCATGCAGCACTCCTTTCCGTAGAGGACAGGTCACAGTCTTTGGCGCTCAGTCAGGCGAGGTAAGACTGTTTGCGCTCTATACTGCCTCGCAGTCGCGCAGGTGACCAGCTTGCCCATCGGCGTGTCGTCTCGCGATGAGCTCCTACAACGAGGGTCGTCCTTCCTCGTCCTCGAATGTGTTGGAGTTTCCGGCGCGCAGTCGACGGACGATCTTGCGGCGAGAGCAGCGGCTCGGCTCTCGCCCAGGGCTGGCAGTGGCCACGTCCAGGTAGGTGGTGTATGAGAAGGCCACCTCGCGATCTATTGACTACTTAAGCACCGATTGCCTCAATTGTCATATCGGCATCATC
>NZ_JBEZGN010000079.1:0-9794 GCF_040650055.1 Spirillospora sp. NPDC048819
ACTCAACGTCACGCTAGAAAGATCCCTGTCTCGCCCTACTTGTGTCACAGAAGACTAGTTCGTCCCCATGTCTCCTCTGAGTCTGACAGAGAGGGGCACCGGAAGGGATTGTCTTCCAGCGTGGAGCGGTCCCAGCGTCCGCGGTCCGCGGCTGCTTCGCAGGTGGTGTGGAGGAACTCGGTGACGGCGCGGTCGGGGTCGGGCGCGGCACGGGCGGCCTCAACCCGCGCGGGCTGACGTAGAGGGTCACGGCGTGGTCGGGACGGTCCCCGGCGTCCCCCGTCGGTGCGCTGGTTGCCGTAGGCCGGGAATCCACCGGCGTTCCGGATTATCGATGCGCTGTGAAGCAGGTTGTAGGTCATGAACGCGATTTGCGGTTGGTGAGCAACGTCTCGGTCGCGACAGCAAGCCGTGGATCAGGATGACGGGAATGCCGGTGCCCTGGTCGGTGTAGTGCAGCGATGGGGCTGCCGTTATCGGTACCGATGCTGAGGTCCGGCATGGTGGGCATCTCTCCGGTCGGATGGTTGTTGAGATCGCGCGGGCCGGCGGCGACTCGTCGAGCAGGTGCGCGGTCGGCTGGGCGGGGCGTCCTCCTGCAGCAGGTGACCGGCATCGTCGATCCAGTGCAGGAGGACGCCCCCGCACTCGCCCGAACGCGCACCGTCTAGGTGTTGGCGAGTACGGGGTCCCGTGGACCAGGACGACCAGGTTCGCGCCCGTGCCCACCGCACGACGTCGTCATCGGGTCCGGTCTCATGGGCCTCGGACAGTTCCCAGCGCACAGTGGTTTTCCTGCACGGTGATCCTCCTGCCGAGAGTCGGTCTCAGGCGATGAACGGCGGCGGGTTCGTCCCGCGCAGCCGGTAACCCGACTGCGGCCGCGGCCGCTCCAGGCGGATGGCCTCGACGACGGTGTAGGCGTGGTATTTGCTCTGGCTGATCACCCCGGCGAGCCGGTCGGACCAGAGCCGGCCGTCACTCGTCTCCTTCTCCAGGACGTGCTTGACCGTGTAGTTGACCATCGAGTTGATCGCGTTCTCGGTGCCGACCCAGACACGGCCGGGGCCGGTCGCGGCCAGGATCTCGTCGAGCCGGTCCGAGCGGCTGAACCGTTCCACTGCGGCCATGGCGCCCTCGTGGATGTCGGCGAAGTACTCGACACAGGTCTTCACCTGCTCGTAGGTGCCGTAGTGCATGTGGTGGCCGCCGATGTAGTAGTCGAAGTCGTACTCGAGGATCTGGGTGTGGGCCTCGTACCAGGCCCAGATGTTCTGCGAGGCGTCGCAGTGCATGAACGTGGCGCTGCCGGGGCTGACGATGTCGATCGCGGTGAGTACGCGGTGTGCGGGCGCGTGGATGAAGATGTTGCCGGGGCAGTGGTTCTCGCCCTTGTACGCGAGTTCCAGGGTCACGCCGCCGACCGTGAGCGTGTAAGTGTCGCGGAAGGTCACCGTGGGCAGCGGGCGGTTCGTGTCGGGGAACCGTTCGAGGAGCTCCTTGGTAATCTCGTGCGCGATGATCTCCACGTCCGGCCCGTAGACCGGGGCCGCTCCGATGTGGTCGGTGTGCCAGTGGCTGTAGATCAGGTGGGTCACCGGCTTGTCGGTGACGCTCTCGATCGCCGCGACCATGTTCTCGCCGATCGTCGGCGGGGCGTCAATCGCGATCACGCCGTCCGTGGTGACCACGAACGCGGCGTCGTAGCCCGCGCTGGTGACCCAGTAGAAGCCGTCCCTCAGCTCCTCGACGTGGTAGCGGTACGTCCGGAAGTGCTCGGTGTCGAGGTAGGGCGGGTAGTACTCCGGCGGGTCGAGCGGGTCGTCGAGGTTGACGGGGAAGCCGTAGTTGTCGATCCCGAAAAAGCCGGGTTCGTCGGTCGCCACGATCGGCCGTTGGGTCTTGTCGCACATGGTCGCGAAGTCCTTTCCGAGGGGATTAGCAGGGGAACCGGAGCACGGCCTTGACCACGCGTCCGGCAGCGGCGTCGTCGAACGCCTCGTTGATGTCGTCGGAGTCGTAGGAGGTGACGAGCCGGTCGACGGGGAAGCGTCCGGCCCGGTAGAGGTCGGCCAGTGTGGTGAGGAACAGCGGCGAGACGGCGTCGCCCTGGGAGATGCCGTGCACCGAACGCCCGAGCGCGAGCTGCGGCGAGGTGACCACGCCGCCGGCGCCCTGCTCGAACGTCACGATCCCCACCCGTCCGCGCGGGGCGAGCGAGTCGACGGCCGCGGTCAGGTTCTCCGCCCTGCCGCTGGTCTCCAGCACGATGTCCAGACCACGGGGCGTGACTTCCCGCAGTGTCGCGGACAGGTCGGCGGTGTCCCGGACGTCGATCACGTGGGTCGCTCCGAGGTCACGGGCGAGGTCGAGGCGGGTCGCGTCGACGTCGACGGCCACCACTGCCCGGGCCCCGACCACGTTCCCCGCCATGACCGCGGCGAGCCCCACCGCGCCGACCCCGATGACACCGATCGACACGCCGGGTGAGGCCGAAAAGGCCTGGAGCATGGTGCCCGCGCCGGTCTGCAGCCCGCACCCGAGCGGCGCGGCGAACTCGAGCGGCATGTCCGACGGGATCTTCACGGTGTTCCGCCGGTGGGTCAGTGCGTGCGTGGCGAACGACGACTGGCCGAAGAAGTGGCCGTGCAGCCCGGCTCCCGTGCGGTGCAGCCCCTGGGTGCCGTCCAGCCGGGCGGCGGCGAAGTTCGCCTCCCAGGCCAGGTCGCAGTAGGCGGGGTGGGCGGAGACGCACGATGGGCACCGGCCGCAGGAGTGGTAGCTCAGGACCACGTGGTCGCCCGGTTCGAGGCCGGTGACCGCCGAGCCGACCCGCTCCACGACGCCGGCGCCCTCGTGACCGAGGACGACCGGGAGCGGGACCGGCATCTGCTGCCGGCGGACGTGGGCGTCGGTGGCGCAGATGCCGGACGCGACCATGCGGACCAGCACCTCGTCCGGCCGCGGGTCGTCGATCTCGATGTCCTGCCAGACGAACGGGCCGTCCTTCTCCTCAAGGACCGCGGCGCGGGCCGAGTGGCTCAAACGGGTCAAGGGTGACTCCTGGGGTTTCTGACGATGGCGGCCTATGCCGAAGTCTTGCCGCGTCCCGGCCTCACCGGATCGGTCGATCGGTCGGCCCGGTACGGGCGGAACGATCGGCAACCTCACCGGTGTTGCCATCGAGCTGCTAAGTCATCGGGTGTGCTTTCGGGCTCAGGAGAACGGGTCGGCTGCGGACTGTCCCGCTTCACGCTTGCGGCGGATGTAGTCGTTGATGACGGTGCGGTACCGGTCGGCATCCGAGCGTGGCCAGTTGCGCATGAGCTCACAGCCGAACGCCAGCGAGGTGATCGGCCGCGCCCGGGCCTGAAGCATGCGGTCGATGGCTGTCTGGTGGGTGGCCACCGGTCAGCCGAGGAAGGACCGCAGGGCGGCGTTGACGTCGTCGGCGTGCGTCCAGAGCAGTCCGTGCGGGGCGCCCTCGATCTCCACGTACTGGGCGTCGGGCAGGGCCTGGCGGAAGCGGCGGGCCGTGGCGTCGATGGGGAGGATGTTGTCGGCGGTGCCGTGCAGGATCAGGGCCGGCTTGCCGCTCGCGCGGACCGCCTCGACGTCGGCGCGGAAGTCCTCGATCCACGCGGAGACGACCGCGTGGGCCGCCACGGGAGCGCTGGAGGTCGCGACGTTCCAGCTGCCGGTGACCGCCTCCTGGCTGATCCGGACACCGAGGTTCTCGTCGAGGTTGTAGAAGTCGGAGAAGAACTGCGTGTACCAGGCGTAGCGGTCCCCCTTGGCCGCGGCCTCGATTCCGTCGAAGACCTTCTGCGGCACGCCCTCGGGGTTGTCGTCGCGGGCGACGAGGAAGGGCTCCAGCGAGGCCAGGAACGCCAGCTTGGCGACCCGCTCGTGGCCGTACCGCGAGACGTAGCGGGCGAGCTCTCCTGTGCCCATCGAGAATCCGACGAGGATGACGTCGCGGAGGTCGAGGGTCTCCAGCAGGGTGTTGAGGTCGGCGGCGAACGTGTCGTAGTCGTAGCCGGTGCCGACCTTGGACGACCGGCCGAATCCGCGGCGGTCGTAGGTGATGACGCGGTATCCGGCGGCGAGCAGCTCGCGCGTCTGGCGCTCCCAGCTGTGACCGTTCAGCGGATAACCGTGAATGAGGACGACGGGCTGACCCGCGCCCTGATCCTCGTAGTAGAGCTCGACCGTGGTGCTGTTCTCGTTCCCGACGGTGATGAATCCCATGATGTGGTTCCTTTCCTCAACAGCCGACGTCGGCCATACCGATGCGGCTGCCCTGGGTGAGTGCCAAGGGCGCGTTGGTGTCGAAGGTGCTCACAAAAGCGCCGTGATGGACGTGCTTGGTGTATTTCACCGCGGACAAAAGCGCCTCCTCGAACGAGCGCGCGTCCTGGAAACGGTCATCCCGCTCCTTGGCGAGAGCCTTCGCGAGTACGGCATCAAGTGCCGGACGGGCGGTGCGGACCTGCGGGGGCTGCTCGTGGACGTGCTGGTAGGCGACGGAGAGGGGGTTGTCTCCGACGAACGGCGGCCGCCCGGTCAGGAGTTCGTAGAGCACGCAGCCTGCGGAGTAGAGGTCGCTGCGGGCGTCCACGGTTTCACCGCGCGCCTGCTCGGGAGAGAGGTACGAAGGAGTTCCGACGAACGCCTGAGCCTGGGTCAGGGTCGCGGCCGGACCGCCGATGGCATGCGAGATTCCGAAGTCCACGACCTTGACCGCACCCTTGGGCGTGATCATCACGTTGGCCGGCTTGATGTCGCGATGGACGATGCCTGCTCGATGGCTGAAATCGAGCGCCGAGAGGATCCCGACCTGATACCGAATCGTTCTGCCGAGTGTGAGCCCGCGCCTCCTGAGGAGATCCCGCAGGGACCGCCCCTCGACGTACTCCATGACGATGAAGGGAACCCGGACCTTGCCCGCCGAGCCGTCTCCGACTTCCTCGTACCCAGTGTCGTAGATGGAGACGATGGCGGGATGGCTGAGACCAGCCACCGTCATCGCTTCGCGCTCGAGGCGGGACTGGAACACGGGATCTCGCACGAGGTCCTTGCGGAGCATCTTGATGGCGACCGAACGGCCCGTGCGGATGTCGCGACCGCGGTGGACGTGGGCCGTAGCACCCCGGCCGATGACGTCACCCACTTCGTACCGACCGTCAATGACTCGATCCACATTCATCAGCCCGTCTCCGCCGTCCGATAGAGATCGTGATGGTTTTCGTGTCGCCGAGACCGGCTGAGCCCGTTCGGTGGACGTCAGGTTCATCGACGCGGCTCCCAGCGGAAGAGCCGGTTGGCCAGTGCGACGGCGACGAGAACCCAGGCCATGGTGATCGGCAGTAGGACCAGGGAGTCGGCGAGGGGGACGCCGCCGTTCCAGGCGTTGACGACCAGTTCGGTGGCCGCGCCTCCGGGAAGCAGCAACTTGAGCAGGGCGTGGTCCTCGGTGCCGGTGATTCCCACCCAGCTGGCCACCGCGATCAAAGACAGGCTCACCGGCAGGGTGGTCACCTGGGCATGCTCTGGGGAGTTCGTGAGTCCTGCGGTGGCCAGAGCCAGGGCGACCAGCATGGCCGTCGTTGCCAGGATCGCGACCGCGAGGAGCGGGATCTGAGCCGGTCCGGTGGCGACCACACCCAGCACGATCAGGATCGCGACCGCTTGGATGAGCGCGATCACGGTGACCGGCAGGACCAGCCCGGCGAGGATGCTTGCGTCGCTCGCGGCGGTGGCGCGCAGCCGCTTGAGGAAGAGGTTCTGCCGGCGCGAGGCCAGCGTGGTCACCGCCGTGATGTACAGCCCAAAGGCCAGCACGCTGAACATCACGATCGCCGCGATGTAGCCGAGGCTGCCGAGATCGGAGAACACCTCGTGCTGGTGGACGAAGTAGCCGCTGACGACGACCGGGATGACGAGACCGGTGACCAGGACCAGCCGGTTCCGGAAGATCTGGATCATCTCATTGCGAGCGATCTCCAACATGCTGGCGGTTCCTTTCAGGGCAGAGTGCCGTGGGGGTTCAGTCGCGGCTCATGGCACGGAAGACGTCGTCGAGACGGGTCGGGCCGGCCTGCAGGTCTCGCAGCTCCACCCCGGTGTCATGCGCCCAACCCAGCAACCGGTGGAGGTCGTGCTGCAGGCTGAAGGTCTCGATGTGGAAGGCCCCGTTGAGCGCACCCACGATCGGCGGCTCGGGAGCGCCGGGTGGAAGCGCGAACCTGATCAACGACGGCAGCGACTGCGTCAGCTCCGCGACCGTGCCTTCCCGATGGAGAGTGCCTTCGTGCATGAGGCCGATGCGGTCGGCGCGCTGCTGGGCCTCCTCCAAGTAGTGGGTGGTGAGCACGATCGTGGACCCCTCGTCGCGCAAACTGTCGACAGCGGCCCAGAGGGCGTCGCGGGACTGGATGTCCAGCCCGGTGGTGGGCTCGTCAAGGATGACCAGCTCGGGCCCGCCATACACGGCGGTGGCGAAGTCCAGGCGGCGCTTCTCGCCACCGGACAGCTGGGAGACCCTGGTGCTCGCCTTGCGGGTGAGACCGGCGATGCCGAGCACCCGGTCCACGTCGTCGCGTCTCCCGCTCAGCGCGCCGATCAGGCCGACCGATTCGCGCACCGTCAGATCGGGGGAGAAGCCACTCTCCTGCAGCATGATGCCCGTCCGCGGCCGCACCGCGCGCCGGTCCCGCGGGCTTTCACCGAAGATCCGCACCGCGCCGGAGGCGGCCCGGCGGTGACCCTCGATTACCTCCAGGGTCGAGGTCTTGCCGGCTCCGTTCGTGCCCAGCAACGCGTAGAACTCGCCGGGCTGCACGTGGAAGGACAGGTCACGGACGGCGGCGAAGTCACCGTAGGTCACGTTCAGACGCTCGACTTCGATGACGGGAGTGGCGGGCATGGCGTTTCCTTTCGCGTCCACGAGCCGGTGGCGTCACCAGTCAGGCCCGGTCCCGGGCCGAGGAGGTCCGGTTGACCCGGTCAATGCCGGTTCGTGCCGTGTCATCAGACTCGCGCCGGGCGCGGTGCCCTCGCGTCGGTGGAAGCCCCGACGTCATTCGCAGGTCAGCACGCCCACATGCTGAGGCCAGGCCTGGTGGACTATGGTTCGCATAGGTAACAATCACCTAGTCCGGTACGTACTCGAGGGGAGCGGACCTGACGGACCTCTTGGGACGGCGTGCGGAGCGCGAGGCGGTCGAACAGCTGCTCACGCGGGCACGTGCCGGGCGCAGTGGGACGCTTGTTCTGCGCGGGGAAGCCGGCATCGGGAAGACCGCCTTGCTCGAGTACGCCCGCCAGGCCGCGGCCCTGTCGGGTTTCCGGGTGGAGGGCTCGGTCGGAGCCGAGTCCGAGTCGCAGTTCGTGTTCGCGGGCCTGCACCAGCTGTGCGCGCCGCTGCTGGGCCGCGCGGACGCGCTGCCCGACCCGCAACAGGCCGCCCTGGGCGTGGCGTTCGGGCTGAGAGCCGGTACCGCGCCGGACCGCTTCCTGGTCGGGCTGGCCGCCCTCAACCTGCTGGCCGAGGTCGCCGAGGAGGGGCCTCTGGTGTGCCTCGTCGACGATGCGCAGTGGCTGGACGAAGCGTCCGCTCAGGTCCTGGCGTTCGTGGCACGGCGGGTGGAGGCTGAGCGGGTGGCGCTGGTGTTCGCGGTGCGCGACTCCGGCGAGGGTGACGTCGAGCAGTTCGCCGGGTTGCCGGCACTGCGCCTGGACAGGCTCGGAGAGAGCGACGCCCGGGAGTTGTTGAACGCCGGCGTACACACACCGCTGGATGACGCCGTGCGCGAGCGTGTCCTCGCCGAGGCGCGCGGCAATCCGTTGGCGCTGCTGGAACTGCCCCGAGGCGCACCCCCGGCGAAGTTGGCCGGAGGGTTCGAGCTGCCGGATGTGCTGGGCGTTCCTCGCCGCATCGAGGAAGGCTTCCGACGCCGATCGGCCGGCCTGCCCGCCGAGGCGCGGCTGCTGTTGCTGGTCGCGGCGGCCGATCCGACCGGCGATACGGCGCTGCTGTGGCGCGCCGCGGCACGGCTGGGGATCGACCCCGAGGCGGCCGCGCCGGCGGAAGCGGCTGGGTTGCTCCAGATCGACACCCTGGTGCGGTTTCGTCATCCGCTGGTCCGCTCGGCGGTCTACCTGGCCGCCACGCCCCCGGACCTGCGCCGCGTGCACGGCGCGCTGGCCGCCGCCACCGACCCGGTGTCCGACCCCGACCGGCGTGCCTGGCACCACGCTCAGGCGGTGCTGGGCACCGACGAGCAAGCCGCCGCGGAGCTGGAGCGCTCTGCCGGCCGGGCCCGTGCCCGCGGCGGATTGGCCGCTGCGGCCGCGTTCCTGCAGCACGCGGCCGAGCTGACCCCCGATCCCGCCGCCCGTGCGACGAGGTCACTCGAAGCCGCGCACGCCAAGCACGACGCCGGCGCATCCGAGGCCGCCTTGGAACTACTGGCCGGCGCCGCGACCGGGCCACTGGACGCCCTGCAACACGCGCGGCTCGAGTTGCTCCGCGCCCAGATCGCGTTCCACCTGACGCGAGGCAGCGACATGCCGGGGATGCTGCTCGACGCCGCCAGGACACTCGCCCCACTGGACCCGACGCTGGCCCGCGAAACCTACCTGCACGCGCTTGATGCCGCGATCCACGCCGGTCACCTCGCCCGCGGCTGCGGGGTCTCCGAGGCGGCCGAAGCCGCCCACGGCGCGCCCTCACCACCGACGCCGCCGCGGCCGGTCGATCTGCTGCTGGACGGGCTGGCCACGAGGTTCACGCAAGGGTTCGAGGCGAGTGTTCCCACCCTGCAGCGGTCGCTGGCCACGCTTCTCGACCACGAATCCCGAGTTGACGACGACGACCGCCGCTGGCTGTGGCTGGCCTGCCATGTCGCGTCGATGCTGTGGGATGACGAGGCGCTCTACGTACTGGCCGGCCGCGCGGTCCGGCTCGCCCGCGAGGCCGGCGCGCTGTCCACGCTGCCCGCCGCGCTCAACGCCGTCGCCTCGATACTCGTGCTCACCGGTGAGCTCGCCCGTGCCACCGAGCTGGCCGCCGAGGAGGCCGCGATCACGCAGGCGACCGGGGCCCCGCCGCTGCCGAACGCCCGGCTCATGCTGGCCGCCTGGCGTGGCCAACAGCCCGAAACGTTGGAACTGTACGCAGCCATGGTCAAGGATGCGACGGAGCGGGGCGAGGGCACACCGGTCAACCTGGCCCAGGCCACACTGGCAGCGCTGCACAACGGCCTGGGCAACTACGACGACGCTCTCGCCGCCGCGACACCGCCCTGCGAGCACGACGACTTGGCGTACAGCAGCCTGGCCCTTCCCGAGCTCGTCGAAGCGGCAGCCCGCGCCGGTGAGCCGGAGCGTGCCGCAGCCGCGCTGGAGCAGCTCAGCTCCCGGGCCCGCGCCAGTGGGACGGACTTCGCGCTGGGACTGGCCGCGCGATCGCGTGCGCTGACCACCACTGGTCCTGCCGCCGAGGAGCACTACCGCGAGGCGATCGTACGGCTCACCAACTGCCGGTGGGCCGTCTTCCTCGCTCGTACCCATCTCGTCTACGGCGAGTGGCTGCGCCGCGAGGGCCGCCGCCAGGACGCCCGTGAACAGCTCCGCACCGCCCACCGGCTGCTGTCGGACATGGGCATGGAGGCATTCGCCGAGCGCGCCGCCCGTGAGCTGCGCGCCACCGGTGAGCATCCCCGCAAACGGACCGCCCAGCCGACCGACTCCCTCACCGCCCACGAGCTGCACATCGCACGGCTGGTGGC
>NZ_JBEZGN010000080.1:0-9677 GCF_040650055.1 Spirillospora sp. NPDC048819
CCGAAGGGGCCTTTCCGCTCGACTTGCATGTGTTAAGCACGCCGCCAGCGTTCGTCCTGAGCCAGGATCAAACTCTCCATTAAGGCCAAACGACCAACCAGGGGGCGAACCCCGACCGGCCAAACCTCGGAAAACAATCCCAGCAATGAAACCCCAAACGGGGCCTCTTGCCTCAAAGAAATCCCCACCACCCCCCGAACAGGAGGCGGCACGGGGCGGCCCGGCCAAAAAAGACAACCGGACCGATAAAGGCACTGGCTTTTAACACGCTGTTGAGTTCTCAAGAAACGGACACCCACCGTGCTGAACCCGCTTTCGCGTGTCCCGCCCCGGGGCGACTCGCCTTACTTTACCGGATCCGGGCCGCCTGTCAATTTCAGGCCCTTTTCCGATAACACCCTTCCGCTACCGCTTGCGCGGCGCCTTCCGGGCGGTGCAGCTATTTCATCAGATCCGGCACGATTGTCAAAATCGACCGTTTCCGACCCATCAGCGAACAGCGGACGCGATTCAACCGCGTCTGCTAGGTCGTTGGTGGCTCCCCACGGGCCGGCCGCCTATCGGCGTCCTGCTCCCCTTGTGGGGCGGAGAGAACACTATGCCCCTGCGGACGCAACGTCAAACCGACACTCGCGCTTTTTCTGGAGCGTGTTCCGCGGGAGCCGGATTCGTCCGTCGACCCCACGTCTCACCTGCGGTTATGTCCGACGCCGTCAGGCCGTCTGGGCAAGGTGGCCGCCCAGGAAAACGACCCCCTCGGCGAAGACCCACAGGATCGCCGCAGCGGTGAGCATGCCGCTGAGCCGGTCCGGATCCCGCCTGGGCCTGAACAACAGCAGGGCGACCAGGATGATTCCCACCGACGGGATCACTGCGGCAAGGGAGACGAGGACGGCATTGTGGACGCCGTCGACGCAGCCCTGGTCCGCGACTCCGACCGCACCGCAGAACGCCTGCTCGCCCCAGCCGCCGAGGGTGGTGAACAACCAGAGCGCGGCAAGGGTGAGGTTGGCCAGTGCGGGGATCGCCGGTGAGATCCGCCACTCGCCGGTACGTCTCGGAGCGACTTGCACGGATCATTACCTACCCCGGCCTGCCTGCCCCGAAAAGGGCCTCCCCGTCCTGGTGCGGTCGAAGCAGGTGCGCATTGCCGCGTGCCACGGGTTGGCGTGCACGTCCGGGTCGAGAACGGCCACGGCCATGCAGTATTTGCTGAGCTTCGCGGGACGGATGCCGTGTTCACGGAGGATCCGGTCCACCGGGGCGTCCGCCCGTTCGGACTTCGATTCGATCAGCACCATTCCGGGGTGGGCCGCCGCGGCGACACCGGCCCGGGTGCAGGTCAGTGCCGCATCGAGCGTCACCCGGCCGTGGCCGGACGATTGGACGAGGGTCGAGCGCAGGTACCCGGTCGTCGCGGACGGGACGAGGGTGCCGGGCGCGTTCATCCGGTACGCGGTCAGCAGCACCTCCTCCAGGAACGCACGCGCCGCATCGTCCACTTCGCCGCGCCGGCTGATGTCGTAGGGCATGCGTCGTTTGTCGGTGACGTTCCGCGCACCGGCAAGTTTCAGCTCAAACACGCACTCGCCGCTGTCGAGGTACGTCCGGGTCCGGATTTTGAAACGGTGTCGCCGGCCTTGCCGGTGCTGGCGGAAGGTGAGGAGGTCGGGGGTGTCGAAGTAGGTGGAGGAGTAGCGGAAGCGGCGGCGGCCGCCGATGTCCAAGGCCGCGTACTCCCCGCGGAGCCGTGGAATCAGCGCCTCGCACACCGCGGCCGGCACGAGGTATTTGCGATCCATCCGGGTCTGCAGTTCGGCCTGTTCGAGGACCTGGGGAAGCCCTATCGGCGGCAGCGCGTCCGTGAGCCGGGCCAGCGCCGACGCACCGTGGGCGGTCATCGGATCACGCGTCCGGCGCGGGCGTCCGGCACGGCGTAGGTGGGGTAGGGCGTCCGGAGTTTGGAGTCGCGGGGGCCCGGCTTCGCGGCGGGTCGCCGGTAACGGACGTCCACGACCGTCACGTCCCGGACGTAGTCGACCTCGGTGACGTTGCAGGCCAGCACCGTCCCGCCGAGCCGGCCCTCCAGGTCGGCGCGCAGCGCCGCAGGGTCGGCGTGGACGACGTCGAGCGTCACCACCTGGTGGTGGGTGCGCGGGGAGAACCGGGGATGGTCGGCGAGGTACATCATCGCGAGGAGCACCGCGTCGAGCAGGACGGCGAGCCAGGGGATCACCGCGGCAATCCCGTTCACGAGGCCGAGGGCCAGCGCCACGAAGTAGTAGCCGATCTCCTCCTGGGTGATGGCGTCCGACCGCAGCCGGATGATCGACAGCACGGCGAACAGCCCGAACCCGACGGCGATGTCGGCGCGCTCGGCCAGCAGCAGCGACACGACGGTGAAGACACCCACGTTGACCGCGATGTAGGCGAGCCGCAGATCCCTGCGGTGATGGCGGCGGAAGTAGATCACGTGCGCCAGCACGGTGATCGCGGCCAGGTCCGCGGCGAGGCCGTACAGGACGTGGGCGGCCACAGTGCCTCCTTACGGTCGGGGACGTTTCGATGGACGATCTCGGGGTGGGATGGGACGAGTGTGAGAACCCCATGAAAGATCGTTCATCAACGGCCCTGACCTGCGAGAGCGTCGACGGTTCAGATGAGAGGCTTCTCATGCGGCGTTAACCATTCCCTCCTCGAGATATGCAACGTTGTTCTCATGTCGGTACGTGCGCTGTTCATCGGGATCGCCTTGGCCGGAATCCTGGTCGCGGGCCTCGCGGCCGGATTCGTTCGGGCGCAGGAAGGCGCCCCGCCGTCGCTCGGCGACACCATCGAGGTCACCGGGTCGCCCGCCGCCGGGGGTGGTGGGGCCGGTACGGACACCCCGAATACCCCCGGCACTCCGGGCACCTCGGGCACCGCGGGCACCCCGGGTGCGTCACCGAACCCGGCGGCCTCCTCGAAACCGACTTCGGCGGGCGGTCCGTCCTCGCCGGCGACGGCGGGGGGCCGCGCGGTGGCGCCACCGGCGGTCTCTGTGAGCGCCGACGAAGATGAGAGCCCGTCCGGTGACGACGGTGTGTACGGCGATGACGATGACGATGACGACGGCTGAGGTCCGGGGCACCGCACGGGCGCGCATCGTGGGCTGGATGCTGCTGCTCGTCGGCCTGGCCCTGGCGGGGTCCGTCGCGGTGACATGGTCGGTGCTGTCCGCGCGGCTGAACGACAGAGTCGACGGAGAGCTCACCCACGAGGCCAGCAAGCTGCGCAGCTACGCGCGGACCGGGATCGACCCGGCCACGGGCCGTCCCCCGTCCGACGTGTCCGAGCTGCTGACCGGCTACCTCGTCCACAACCTGCCGGACAGCTACGAGACGTTCTTCTCCGTGGTGGACGGGCGGGCAGAGCGGCGCAGCGCGCAAGAACCACCGGCCAGGCTCGACCGTGATCCCGCGTTCGTCGCCAAGGCCGCCCGGGCGCGGACGCCGGTCTACGGCCGGACCACCAGCGCGGCGGGCGAAGTGCGGTACGCGGTGCTGCCGGTGCGGATGTCCGGCGACCCGCGGCAGGCGGCGCTGGTCGTGGTGGAGTTCCGGGACGCGCAGCGCGCCGAGGTGACGGAGACGACGCGGGTGCTGGCGTTCACCGCGTTCGGGGCGCTGGCGGTCGCCGGGGTGGTCGGCTGGCTGATAGCGGGACGGGTGCTGGCGCCGATCCGGCTCGTCCGCCAGACCGCCGACCAGATCGGGGAGTCGGATCTGACGCGGCGGCTGGTCGTCCGCGGCAATGACGACGTCGCGGCGCTGGCGTCCACGTTCAACCGGATGCTCGACCGGCTGGAGTCGGCGTTCGCCGCGCAGCGCAGATTCCTGGACGACGCGGGCCACGAGCTGCGAACGCCGATCACCGTCATCCGCGGTCATCTGGAGCTGATGGGCGACGACCCGGCCGAGCGGGCCGAGACCCGGGTGCTGCTGATGGAGGAACTCGACCGCATGAACCGGATGGTCAACGACCTGATCATGCTGGCCAAGGCGGACCGCCCCGACTTCCTGACCGTCGCGGAGGTCGACCTGGCGGACCTGACGGTCGACGTCGTCGCCAAGTCGCGGGGGCTCGGGGACCGGCGCTGGCGGGTCGGAGCGGTGGCCGAGGTGCGGGTGCTGGGCGACGCGCAGCGGCTGACGCAGGCGCTGATGCAGCTGGCGTCCAACGCGGTGCGGCACACCGGCGACGGCGACACGATCGAGGTCGGTTCCGCGGTCCGGGACGGGTCGGTGGTGCTGTGGGTGCGCGACGACGGGCCGGGCGTGGCCCCGGAGGACGCCGAGCGGATCTTCGAACGGTTCGTCGGCGGCGGCCGGGGGCCGTCCCCGATGGACGGCGCGGGGCTGGGGCTGGCCATCGTCGCGTCCATCGCGAAGGCGCACGACGGGACGGCCCATGTGCAGACTCCCGCAGGAGGCGGAGCGCAGTTCGTCCTGACGCTGCCGCTGCGGCCGGCGCCCGGGTCCTTGGCGGACGTCATCGGCTGGCCCGGCACGGCGGACGACGCGGACGGCACGGACGCCCTGGACACCTCGGACGACACGGACGCCCCGGACGCCCCGGACGCCCCGGACGACACGGCCGTCCTGCCGGTCTCGGCGGCCGAGGCGGCCGATGACGTGGAGGCGGCGCGGTGAACCGGATCCTCATCGCCGAGGACGAGCGGCGGATCACCTCGTTCCTCGAAAAGGGCCTGCACACCAACGGCTTCACAACCCTGGTGGTGGCCGACGGGCTGTCGGCCTACAAGCAGGCCAGGACCGGTGGCTTCGACCTGATGATCCTGGACCTGGGACTGCCGGTGCAGGACGGTTTCACGGTGCTGCACCGGCTGCGCGGCGAGCGGGTGACGATGCCGATGATCATCCTGACGGCGCGGGACAGCGTGGCGGACACCGTCGCCGGCCTGGAGGGCGGCGCGGACGACTATCTCGCCAAGCCGTTCGCGTTCGAAGAGCTGCTCGCGCGGATCCGGCTGCGGCTGCGGGCGGAGCGGATCCCGGAGCCGACGGTGCTGCGGGCCGGCGACCTCGACTTGGACCTGCGGACGCGGCGGGCCCGCGCCGGCGGCCGGACGGTGGAGCTGACCGCCCGCGAGTTCGCGCTGGCCGAAGTGTTCTGCCGCCATCCCGACCAGGTGCTGACCCGCGAGCAGTTGCTCAGCCAGGTGTGGGGGTTCGACTTCGACCCCGGCTCCAACATCGTCGACGTCTACATCCGCTACCTGCGGCGCAAGCTGGGATCCGCGCGCATCGAGACCGTCCGGGGCGTCGGCTACCGGCTGCGCCCCTGACCGGGGCCCGGGCCGGTCAGGTGATCTCCTTGGACTCGTGGAGGGTCATGTCCATCACGATCGCCGTCATGACCGCCATCGTCCGCAGCGGCTCCGGGACGGGGTCGAAGATCTCGGCCTCGTACTTGTCGGCCGTCGTCAGCAGGTGCGTGGCGAGGCCCGCCCACTTCTTGCGCACGTGGGCGACCTTGGTGCCGCCGGTGTCGTGCACGGCGAAGTTGTTGTGCGGCACGTCCACGTCGACCGCGCCGATCAGGGTGCCGTCGCCGTCGTAGACGACGTAGCGGCGTCCGACCCGCTCGGTGACGAACGAGCCGACCACGTCCTCCTTCGGGCCGAGGATCTCGGTGTAGTCCCGTCCCTTCTGCTTCTCCACGACGAAAAGGGGGTCCCCGTCGGGCGTCGTCAGCAGGACGGCACGGGCGTCGAGGTTCGACTTGCCGGGGACGATGCCCCGCATCACCTCGGCGCGGCCCTGATCGTCCGCCGGTGCCGCGATGGCGACGACGGCGCCTTCACCGTCCATCACCTTGTACCGCGATTTGGCGAACGGACCCCGGCGAGGCTGCTCAATCCTGAGCGTGGAGGAACTGAACGGGTCGCTCATGCATTTCTCCTGGCTTCGTCGTAGGCCACGTCCTGCCGCGCCCTACGGTACGGGAAATCCCCCGGGCGAATGAGCTAGCCGATGGGCCAGTCCTTGCCCTCGTACAGCATCAGATCGATCGCGATCGGGGTGGCGACCACAAGGACGCGGAGCGGGTCGTGGAGAGGCTGGAAGATCTCGACCGAGTATTTGTCGGCGGTGGTCAGCAACTCGGTGGCGACGCCCTTGAGCTTCTTGTCGACCTGCGCGACATGGGTGCCGTAGCCGTCGATCACCGGGAACTTGTAGCCGTAGCGGCTGCCGTCGAGCCGGCCGACGGGACGTTCGGCCGCGTCCAGGAGCATGTACTGGTAACCGGCCTTCTCGCCTATTTTCCGCAGTGAGCCGATCAGAGCGCCGTCGGCGGTGCGCACATGGGTCTCACCGCTCGCCGCCCCCTTCTGCGCCTGCACGGAGATCAGCGGCACGCCCTGCGTGCTCTCGACGTGGACGGTACGGCCGCTGCCCCCGCCTCCGCCGGCGGTCCTCGCCGCCCGGCGGAGCCGTGAGACGTCACGCTCTCCCGCGGTGGCGAGCAGCGTCCCGTCGCCGTCGAACAGCCGGTACCGGGATTGGGCGCCCGGGGTGCCGCGCGGCTGATCGACACGCAGCACCGGGGAGCTGAAGAGATCACTCATGCGTCCGCATAATGCCAGTGCGTCCGCCATCAGGAAATGCCGGCAGCCCATTGTGGACGCCGAACGCACAAAAGGGGCGGCCCCCGGGGGCCGCCCCTTTCATGTTCGCGTCGTTACGCGTCGCCGATCAGAAGTCCATGCCGCCGGCGTCGGGCATGCCGCCCGCCGGGGCCGGGTTCTTCTCGGGCTTCTCGGCGATGACGGCCTCGGTGGTGAGGAACAGCGCAGCGATCGACGAAGCGTTCTGCAGCGCGGACCGGGTCACCTTGGCCGGGTCGAGGATGCCGGAGTCGAACATGTTGACGTAGTCGCCGGTGGCGGCGTTCAGGCCCTCACCCGGGGTCAGGTTGCGGACCCTCTCCACCACGACGCCGCCCTCAAGGCCGGCGTTGACGGCGATCTGCTTCAGCGGCTCCTCGAGAGCGCGCTTGACGATGTTCGCACCGGTGGCCTCGTCGCCCGACAGTTCCAGCTTGTCGAACGCCTTGATGCCGGCCTGCAGCAGCGCCACGCCACCACCGGGGACGATGCCCTCCTCGACCGCGGCCTTGGCGTTGCGGACGGCGTCCTCGATGCGGTGCTTGCGCTCCTTGAGCTCCACCTCGGTCGCGGCGCCGGCCTTGATCACCGCGACACCGCCCGCGAGCTTGGCCAGGCGCTCCTGGAGCTTCTCGCGGTCGTAGTCGGAGTCGGTGTTGTCGATCTCGGTGCGGATCTGGTTGACCCGGCCCGCGATCTCGTTGGCGTCACCGGCGCCGTCCACGATCGTGGTCTCGTCCTTGGTGATGACGACCTTGCGGGCGCGGCCCAGCATGTCGGTCGTGGTGTTCTCCAGCTTGAGACCCACGTCCTCGCTGATGACCTGGCCGCCGGTCAGCGTGGCGATGTCGCCCAGCATGGCCTTGCGGCGGTCGCCGAAGCCCGGGGCCTTCACGGCCACGGACTTGAAGATCCCGCGGATCTTGTTGACGACCAGGGTGGCCAGGGCCTCGCCCTCGACGTCCTCCGCGATGATCAGCAGCGGCTTGCCGGACTGCATGACGCCCTCGAGGACGGGCAGCAGGTCCTTGTTCGCCGACGCCTTGCCCTGAACGATCAGGATGTACGGGTCCTCGAGGACCGCCTCCATCCGCTCGGGGTCGGTCACGAAGTAGTGCGAGATGTAGCCCTTGTCGAAGCGCATCCCCTCGGTCAGCTCGAGCTCCAGACCGAAGGTCTGGCTCTCCTCGACCGTGATGACGCCTTCCTTGCCGACCTTGTCCATCGCCTCGGCGATCATCTCGCCGATCTGCGGGTCGCCGGCGGAGATGGACGCCGTGGAGGCGATCTGCTCCTTGGTCTCCACGTCCTTGGCGAGCTTGGACAGCTCCTCGCTGACCCGCTCGACCGCGGCCTCGATGCCCCGCTTCAGCGACATCGGGTTCGCACCGGCCGCCACGTTGCGCAGGCCCTCGCGCACCAGCGCCTGGGCCAGCACGGTGGCGGTGGTGGTGCCGTCACCCGCGACGTCGTCGGTCTTCTTGGCTACTTCCTTGACGAGCTCCGCGCCGATCTTCTCCCACGGGTCCTCAAGCTCGATCTCTTTCGCGATCGACACACCGTCGTTGGTGATCGTGGGGGCGCCCCACTTCTTCTCCAGCACGACGTTGCGGCCCTTGGGACCAAGGGTCACCTTGACGGCGTCGGCGAGCTGGTTCATGCCGCGCTCGAGGCCGCGCCTGGCATCCTCGTCGAACGCGATCATCTTTGCAGCCATAGGCTCCAGTCCTCCCGGAACAAGGTGGCTTAGACGGATCGAGCCGACGCCCGCGACGGACGGCCCCCGCCGACGACTGCCATTCCGCCGCCGGACTGAGGCCTCATCGCCCCGACCCAGACTGTGAAGTTGTCACTCTCCACAGCAGAGTGCCAACCGTTTTTTAGCACTCTACCCTGCCGAGTGCAAGCGACGCGCACCCTCGCCGCGCGAAGCTTCAACTACCTGCCCCGCCCCGTCCTCACCTGCGCCGAAGTCCCGCCCGACCGCTTCCCGGGTGTGTCGCGGCGATCCACTACGTGCGGCCGTCCGCTGGCTTTCGCGAACGCGTACGGTCTGCTCCGCGCGTTCCGCGACCGGGCTAGGAGGAGCCCCCAGCGCTGCATCAACGCGCCGGTTCATGATCTCCTCGTCGCCGTCGATGCATGAGCATACGTGCTCTGCAGCATGGCCACCGAGCGCCCAGCACGAGCCGCCACGCCGGCCACCGGGACCCCGCCGTTAAGCCAAGAGCGACAGGCAAACGTGACGCAGGTCGTAGGACGCTCGGCGAGCGGAGTGGCGACCTACGCAGCCGTCAGGACACGTTCACGAGCCCGCCGCCAAACAGACTCGTAACTAACCGGCGCGAGCCGATTGCCGCACTAACTGCGGAACAACCAAACGTAATCGGCCGCGCCGAACTCAGCCACATGGGCACGCAAGATGACCACCAGCTCAGGCCAGGCCGGAACCGGCCGCTTCCCCGTCCGCAAGAGCCTTGAAGCTCCGAGCCTGGTGGTACTCGCCGTCATCGGTCCACTGCTTCCCCGAAGCCGGGCTAGAACCGGCGAGAAGGAGAGACGACCCCAGCCGGTTGCCGAAAGTTCGCAGTCATCCACGCGCAGTGCAACCGCCTCCGAGGGACGCAGGCCCGCGAAGTACAGGCAGGCGAAGAAGGCATAGAGATGCCGCCCCACCCGAGGAGCGACGACCGGCACCACTCCCAGGAGCGGCGAGCCAGAAGACCGAGAACCCGCTGCACGACCGACTTCGGCGCCGCTGCCTTTCCGTCCAAATTGACCGCCATCCGGTCAAGGGGGCGACGGCCGTCACGGGGTCGCGCCGCCGCCCTCTTCGAAGGCCCGAGCCACCATCTCCCGAACCTGACGCCACAGGTCGCCGTAAGGCGATGCGTCCAGGCCCTCAGGCCGCTGCGCGGCCCCGCGCCTGGCCGCCCGGAGCGTGCGGCGTGGGCGCCGGTCACCGGACGGCCGCGCCGGGCCGCGCATCGCGACGCCCCGCCCTGTC
>NZ_JBEZGN010000081.1:0-9472 GCF_040650055.1 Spirillospora sp. NPDC048819
TGGTTCTTCTTGGTCGATGAACCCTCTACCGGAGACCTCGCTGTTTAAGGATCACGACACACCGTCACACACCAGACTTCGAGACAGGCCCTAGCCGCCCTGCTCGCCCCGATTGCCGTCCTGCTCCACGAGGAGCATCCGGCGTCGCCGTGCACAAGAAGCCCCGGTCAAATGTCGGCTCCATGGCGGTGATGCAGGAGGCCGAGAAGCCTGTCCGCCTCCGCCTGCAGTTGCATGATCATGTCCAGCGCAGTGGCAAGGCCGGCCTTGGCCGTTTCCTCGTCGAATCCATCCAGCGCATGACGCAGTTTGGCTTTCTCCTCGTCCCGGATGCCGGCCGCCCGCATGAAATCCTTGGCGTCGATGGCGTCCTCCTTGGCGCGCCGCAACGAGGCGACCTGCGCCGTGACCGCAGCCAACTCGTCAGGGAGCACCACCGAGGAACCACCGGCGGGCCTTTCACCTCCGGCGCATTCAAGGCATCCGTAGCACATCCGGGACCCCGCCTGCTTACGCGCAGCTCGGACGCGCTCGACCGTGACTCCCTGCGCCACAAGCACCTCGGCGGCGAGCCCGCCCTCCGCCAACAGGCCGAGCAGCAGGTGATCGGTCCCGATCCTGCCGGCCCCCGCAATGGGGTTCTCCTGTAGGGCAAGGTTGAGCGCCCTGCACGCTGCATCAGACAGCGGCACAGCCTCCCCAGCCAGCCGCCGGCCGAGCCCCAGCCGCTGCTCAACCGCACGCCGAATCACCACAGGCTGGATGTTCATCTCACGCAGAACCGCCCCTGCCATGCCCCTCCAGTCGCCGGCGACCAAGCCGACCAACAAATGCCCCGTATCGGCAATGTCGTGGCCTAGCGCGGCGGCATGTGTGGGCGCGGACTCCACCACGTGACGGGCGGCGGGTGTGTACGGACTGATGTCTTCATCGCTCATGCCAGCACGATCTCGCGAGCCCAACGAAACTCCCAGGGGCTTCCGCTAACGGGAAAACGTCTCAATGAGCTGACTGTGCTTGCTGGTGTGCCGGACCACGTGGGACGGATCCTGCTCCGTCACCCCGCACCCCGGTCAAAACGTCCAGCCCGCGCCTGGGCCACGAAGGCGGCCCACGCCCGGGGGCTGAGGGTCAGATGCCCGGCGTCCGGTGCGAAGCATGCAGAACCGGGCTACAGCCCGAACCGCTCGTCCTTCACACTCTCAACGAAGCCCCGCCACGTGGCCGCCGCGAACGTCAGCACCGGTCCGTCCGGGTCCTTGGAGTCCCGTACCGCCACCACACCCGGCAGGTTGTCGGCTACCTCAACACAGCCGCCTTCCCCGCCGTTGCTGCGTGAGCTCTTGCGCCATGTGGCGCGGCGCGGGTCTGGCGCAGTCATCTCTGGTCCTCCCCCAGCCACGGGGCCTCCCTCGCAAAGAGGGGCGCGGTCCTATGCGTCGTGCGCACCTTGCTTAATGCGGCGACTGAACACCTGCCACGCGGAGCGCGCGAAGAGCAGAGCCAGGCCCTGCGGGTCCCTGCTGTCACGGACAGCCACCGCACCGTGGACGCGGGAGATTTCCACACACTCACCGTTGGCGCTGCTGTGACTGCTCTTGCGCCATGTGGCACGAGAGATGTCCGTCATATCCACGGCCACCCGCACCCTTCCAAATCGGCCGCTATGCGAAGTCTCAAGCCGCCGGCGACGGTGTCCGCCTACAGGTTGAAACGTCCAGCTCGCGTCCGGGCCATGAACGCGGTCCATGCGTGGCGGCTGAACGTGAGGTGACCGGACTCCGGGGCTTTACTGTCTCGGACGCCGATAGTCGTTTCGAGGTCGGCGACTTCTACGCAGTTGCCGCCGGCACCGTTGCTTCGCGTGCTCTTGCGCCATGTGGCACGAGAGATGTCCAGGGTCCGCATGTCCCGCACCTCCTTGCCTTCTATCGTCGCGTTTGTCACGTCATGTTGTCGGCTACCTGGGCGATGAGCGCCTGTGAGTCGCTTGGCCGCAGGGCTGCCGCGCGCAGGTGGTCAAATGCCAGGGTATATCGCTCAATCTCGTGTCGCTTCTCCAGATAGAGCCCGCCCGTCTGCTCTTCCATGAAGACGACCTTCGGGTCCGATGGCTCCGGAAACCCGAGGATGGTGAACGCGCCGCTCATCGCGGGGTGGGCGCCTGCCTCGAACGGGAGGACCTGAAGGGTGATGTTCGACAACTTCGCCATGTCGCGGAGGTGAACAAGCTGGGCTCGCATGGTCTGGGCGCCACCGATGCGGCGGTGGATCACGGCCTCATTGAGGACGGCCCAGAACTTCGGGGCGTCCGGCGCGGTGAGGCGCTCGGTGCGGGCCATGCGGAGTTTGACGCGCTTGTCGACCTCGGCTTCGTCGTCGAGGGGGAACGCATGGAAGATGGCGCGGGCATAGTTGGCGGTCTGGAGCAGGCCGGGGACGTGCTCGGACTCGTAGGCGTCCATCGTCACGGCGTCCGATTCCAGCCCGACGTAGACCTCGAACCAGGCCGGGATGGCTTCGCCGTAGCTGTGCCACCAGCCTTTCTGCCTGGCCTCGCGGGCCAGCCCAAGCAGGACTTCCCGCGCTTCGCCCTCGACCCCGTACACGTTCAGCAGGTACTTGACGTCGCGTGGCAGGACGCCGACGCGGGCGTTCTCGATTCGGCTGATCTTGGCGTTCGACCACTCCAGCCGTTCGGCCACCTCATCAAGGGTGAGGCCGGACAGCTCCCGCTGTCGGCGCAGCTCGCTCGCCAGGCGGCGGCGCTTCACGGTGGGCGTACTCCTTGCAATCATGTGAACACCTCTTGTGATCAGTAATCTGCATCTGTAATTTACTGATGCAGAGTGTGGGTGCAAAGGCGGGCCACAGCATTCCACCAGTAGTGAACGCGCGCAGCCGGACGCGTACACCAGGGCGATGTGTCCTGAAATGCGTCCTGTCCAGCGGCAACAGGGAGACGGGAGGGTGATCTCAATGGAGAGCACGGGGTCGGTAAGCGGGACGCAGGGGCGCGCGACGCGGCAACGGTTCGAGTTGCTGGTCGGGCTGATGTGGGCCTTGCGGGAGTTGGAGCAGGGCTCGGTGCTGTACATGGACGGGAAGGCCGAGCCGGTGTTGTCGGTGCCGGTGCCAGCGCGGCGGCGGTCGCTGGCGGTGCCCGTCGTCCAGGAGCGCGGGGGCGGGTGGTCCTACCTGTGGGACGCCGCTCGCCGGACGCCGGTCGGGGCGGTGCGGGTCGCGGCCGAGCAGATCGCCGAGGTCGGACGGTGATCGTCTGGGACGAGGTGCACACCGAGCGGGTGTGCCCGGGTGGTGTGCTGGACGTGCGGGAGGTCCGGGCGCGGGTGCGGCGGACGCTGGCGGGCGCGCTGGGCGGCAACGTCGCAGGGTTCGACCTGGACGACGTGGACCTGATGGTCTGCGAGGTCACCACCAACGCCGTGCGGCACAGTGCCAGCGGCCTGGTCGGTGGCGGGGTGTGGGTGACGGTGCTCCTGTCGCCTGAGCGGCTGCGGGTGGAGATCGAGGACGACGGCGGCTCCGAGGGACGTCCGCTGATTCCGGCGCAGGGCCCGGGATGGTGCGAGTCCGGGCGCGGCCTGATGGTCGTGGCCGGGCTGGCTGACTGCTGGGGCTCACTGCCGGGTCGCGACGGCCGGTTCACGGTGTGGTTCGAGGTCGTCCGATGAGCCGGACGCGAACGGCAGTACGCGTCCTGCGGGGTGCGTGGGCGATGGCGCGGCCGGTCGGGAGGCGGGCGTCCGTCCAAGACGGGGTGCCTCAGCCTTATCCGGAGACGGTGTTCCTGTTCGCGGGGCTGGGGCCGGAGGCGCGGAAGGCGTTCGAGGTGTTTCCCGAGGAAGCGCTGGCCTGGCGGACGCTCGCGGAGATGGAGGCCGCGCGGGCTCGGGTCTGGTCGGGGCAGGGGCGGGTGTGGGACGCGGGGGTGTGCGCCGGGCGTGCGCAAGCGTACCGGGCGGCGGCCGAGCAGGTCGAAGACGTGCTGATCGAGTCCCTCGGACTGTGGGACGAGTACGAGCGGCAGGCGGGCGCAGGCAGGTGATCTGGCGCGCGCGGACGCCGCTCCCCGGTGGTTTGTTCGCGGGTGGCCGTACGTGGCCAGGGCGGAGATGGGACCAATCAGGTCGGGGCCGGGCCTCGAAGTAACGGCGGGCATGGCGAAGAAACCGGTCGATCCGGGGTCGCGGCAGTCGTAGCCCAGCGCCGACGGAACGGCGCCGCCGCGGCCGGGATCCGGGGGCCGGTAGGGGTTCCACGATGCCGACACTCCATCCGTCCAGGGCGCGGGTCGCCGCGCTGGTCGCCGCCGGGGGCATTCTGCTCGCGGGCGGGCTCGCCGGGCTCGCGCCGCGGCAGGGCACCGCGTCCAGCCACCGCGAGGCGCCGCTCATCTCCGGGCAGCCGCAGTACGACAACACCGACGTGTACGCGTTCGTCAGTCCCGACAAGCCGGACACCACCACACTGATCGCGAATTTCATCCCGTTGCAGGAGCCGGCGGGCGGGCCCAACTTCTACAAGTTCGCGCGGGACGCCCGGTACGACCTCAACGTCGACAACGACGGTGACTCGCTCGCCGACCTCACGTACCGGTTCGAGTTCCACGACCAGCTGAAGAACGAGAACACGTTCCTCTATAACACCGGGCCGGTGACGAGCCTCGATGACCCGGATCTCAACTTCACGCAGACCTACGACCTGAGCCTCATCCGCCGGGTGGACGGCAACGTGCACAGCGTCCACAAGGTCGTCGAGCACGCGCCGGTCGCGCCGTCCAACGTGGGCAAGGCGTCCATGCCGGACTACGCGAAGCTGCGGGCGCAGGCGATCAAGCCGCTGGGCGGCGGGACGACGTCGTTCGCCGGGCAGGCCGACGACTCCTTCTTCCTCGATCTGCGCGTGTTCGACCTGCTGTACGGGGCGAACCTCAAGGAGGTCGGCAACGACACCCTGAGCGGATTCAACGTGAACACCGTCGCCTTGCAGGTCCCGACCCGGGATCTGGTCGAGGGCGACCCGGTGATCGGGGTCAACTCGACCGTGCAGCGGCGTAACGCGGGGGGCCATTACACGCAGGTGTCGCGGCTCGGTAGCCCGCTGGTGAACGAGGTGGTCATCCCGCGTGGCAAGAAGGACACGTTCAACGCGTCCAGCCCGTGGCACGACGCGCAGTTCGCCGGGTTCGTCACCGATCCGGAGCTGCCGAAGCTGATCGAGAAGATCTACAAGATCCCGGCGCCGCCCGGTCCGCGCAACGACCTCGTCCAGGCGTTTCTGACCGGCGTGCCGGGCCTGAACCAGCCGAAGGACGTCCGGCCGGCGGAGCTGCTCAGGCTGAACACGTCGGTCAAGCCGGTTCCGAACCCGGACCGGCTCGGGGTCCTCGGCGGCGACAAGGCGGGCTTCCCGAACGGGCGGCGGCTCACCGACGACGTCCTCGACATCTCGCTTCAGGCCGTCGAGGGCGAACTGCTCGGCAAGAAGAACGACCTCGGGGACGCGGTCAACGCCAACGACGTCGGGTTCGAGGAGACGTTCCCGTACGTGGCGCAGCCGCATTCCGGGTCGGACGTGCGGGGCGCGAAGAAGCCCGGGACGAAGGCGTCCGGCACCAAGACGAAGGACGGCGAGACCGTCAACCTGCTGAACGCCGGGGCGACCGAGGACATCACGGCTTCGGAGGACGAGGGTTCCGGGGTGCTCGGCCTGCTGCCGGTCGCGGGGCTGTCCGGAGCGGGGGCGTTCGCGCTGACCTGCGGGCTGCTGTGGTGGCGGCGCAGGCGTCCCGAGCTGGGACGGCACGAGAACTGATGCGTTTCCTCGCCACCGGGGCCTCGGTCGCCGGGCTGGTCGCGGCGCTCACCCTCGGATCGGCCGTCGTGTTCGGCGGCCCGTCCGAGGCGCCCGCCGCGACCGGCGCGGCAGCCGGGGCCCCGGCCTCCGGGATCGCGGGGCTGCAGAAGAGGCTCCGCGAGCAGCCGCACGATGCCGCCGGGTGGGCGTCGCTCGGGCTCGCGTACGTGGAGCAGGCCCGCGTCACCGGCGACACGACCTACTACCCGAAGGCCGACGGTGTGCTGCGGCGCTCCTTGAGGGAGGAGCCCCGGAACGCTGCGGCACTGGCCGGTCTGGGTGCGCTGGCGGCCGCCCGGCATGACTTCCATGAGGCGCTGCGGTACGCCGATCGGGCGCTCAAGGCGAACCCGTTCGAGCAGCGGGCCGCGGCCGTCCGCGTGGACGCGCTCGTCGAGCTGGGCCGTTACGACGAAGCCCTTGACGCAGCGCGGGAGGCGGATGCCAAGCGTCCCGGTGTCCCGATCTTCACGCGGCTCGCTTATGTGCGTGAGCTGCGCGGGGACGTCGGGGAGGCGCGGCGGGTTCTAGGGCTGGCCCGGGACTCCGCGACCGATCGCGGTGACCTCGCCTACATCGCAACGCAGCTCGGTGAGCTGGCCTGGAACGACGGCGACCTCGGCCGGGCGGGGCGGGAGTACGCCGAGGCGCTGCGCCAGTCGCCCGGTTACACGCCCGCGTTGGACGGGCGGGCGCGCGTCCGGGCGGCGAGAGGCGACATCGAGGGGGCGCTCAGCGACCGGGCGGAAATCGTCCGGCGGATGCCGCTCCCCCAGTACCTGACCGAGTACGGCGAGCTGCTGGAGTCACAGGGACTCGACGACGAGGCGAAACGGCAGTACGCGGTCGCCGCCGCATGGACGCGGATCGCCAAGGCCGACGGGGTCGGCGCCGACCTGGAGACCGCGTTGTCCGAAAGCGACCACGGTGATCCGGAGACGGCGCTGCGGGCGGCGCGAGCCGAGTACGAACGCCGCTGCCCAGGGGTGCAGGTGCGGCAGTGCAGCGTCCACGCGGCGGACGCGCTGGCCTGGGCGCTGCACGTCAACGGACGGGACGGGGAGGCGCTCCGTTACGCCCGGCAGGCGACGGCGACCGGATACCGCCGCGCCCAGTTCCACTTCCACCGCGGCGTCATCGAGAAGGCGCTCGGCAGGCGCGCCGACGCGCGCCGCGACCTGGCCGAGTCGCTGCGCCGCAACCCGCGGTTCTCGCCGCTGTGGGCACCCCGAGCCAAGGCCGCGCTGGACGACCTGGGAGGCGCACCATGATCACCCTCGCGCTCGCGGCCGGGCTGCTCGCCGCGCATCCGCTGGGCAACTTCACCGTGAACCACTACGACGGGCTCCTCGCGACGCCGCACGAGCTGCGGATCGACCATGTCGAGGACCTCGCGGAGATCCCGGCCGCGCAGGCCGTCCCGGACGTGGACACCGACCGCGATGGCCGTCCGTCCCCCGCCGAACTCGACGCGTGGGCGGACGGGCCCTGCCGGCGGGCGGCGTCGTCCATGCGCATCACGGTGGACGGACGGGCCGTGACCGCATCCGTCGAGTCCGCGACCACCACGGCGCCGGCCGGGCAGGCGGGGCTGCCGACGCTCCGGGTCGAATGCCGCATCACCGCGCCGGCCGGGCCGGGGACGATCTCCTTCCAAAGCGGGACGACCGGCCGGATCGGCTGGCGGGAGATCACCGCCCGGGGTGACCGCATGACCCTGAACGCGTCCGACGTGCCCGGCGAGTCACACAGCCGGCGGCTCACCGCCTACCCCGGCGACATGCTGTCCTCTCCCCTGGACCAGCGGTCCGCGACGTTCACCGCGCGGGCGGGCGGGCCGCCGCTCGCCGCCGCGCCCGCGTCCGGCGGCGGACCCGAGCGGCTGCTGCCCCGCGGCACGGACGGGCTCACCCAGCGGTTCACCTCCCTCGTCGCGCGGCACGATCTCACGCCCGGCTTCGCCGTCCTGGCGTTCCTCATCGCGATGGCGCTCGGCGCCCTGCACGCGCTCGCACCCGGCCACGGCAAGACGATCATGGCGGCGCACGCGGTCGGGGAGGGGCGGCGGCGGACGCGGGACGTCCTCGCTCTGGGCCTGACGGTCACGCTCACCCACACCGCCGGGGTCCTCGCCCTCGGCCTGCTCGTGACGACCGGGGCGCTGCTCGCACCCGACGCCCTGTTCCCCTGGCTCGGCGCGGCCGGCGGGGTCCTCGTCAGCGCGGCGGGGGTTCTGCTGTTGCGGCGGGCGCTGCGCGACCGTCACCACCACGCCCATGGGCATGGCCACGGGCACGCGTCCGGCGGCCGGCGCGGCGGGGTCGTGCTGATGGGGCTGGCGGGCGGCATGGTCCCGAGCCCGTCGGCGGTGGTGGTGCTGGTGGGCGGCGCGGCGATCGGCCGCGCCTGGTTCGGGGTCGTCCTCGTCCTGGCGTACGGGCTCGGCCTGGCCGCCGCGCTGGTGACGGTCGGTCTGCTCGTCGTCGGCTCCGGACGCGTCGTGGCGCGGCGCATTCTGGCCAGGCGCCCGCGGATTTCGTCCGGGATGATGCCCATCGGGACGTCCGCGACGGTCGTCGCCCTCGGTGTCGGGCTCACGCTGCGGAGCCTCGTCCTGTGATGGCCGATCCGAGGCGAGCCCGCATGCGCAGTGCCGGTCGGACGGCCCACCGAGGGGAGCGCGGCATGCCGCCAGAGACGAGACCGCCGGAGGACGGCACCGTGTCCGGCCATGACGCCGACGTGCTGCTCCACCGGACGGCGCGCGGCGACGAGCGCGCGTTCGAGCTGCTGTACGACGTGGTGGCCGCGCCGGTGCACGGCCTGGTCAGGCGGGTCGTCCGCGACCCGGCGATGTCGGAGGAGGTGACCCAGGAGGTGATGATCGAGGTGTGGCGGGCCGCGGCCCGGTACGACCCGGAGCGCGGCGGAGCGCTGGCGTGGATCATGACGATCGCGCACCGCCGGGCCGTGGACCGGGTGCGGCGCGAGCAGGCGGCGGGCGAACGCGAGGCGCGGGCCGCGCGGCATGAGCCGGGCGCGGCCCATGACCCGGTGAGCGAGCGGGTCGAGGCGCGGCTGGAGCACGAGCGGGTGCGCCGCTGCCTGGGGGCGCTGACGCGTCTGCAGCGGGAGACGGTGACGCTCGCCTACTACGGCGGGCATTCCTACCGTGAGGTCGCCGCACTGGTGGGGGCGCCGCCGAACACGGTGCGGACCCGGATGCGCGACGGCATCATCCGGCTGCGCGACTGCCTGGGGGTGGAGCGATGACGGACGATCTGCACGCCCTCGCCGGACCGTACGCGCTGGACGCCATCGACGACGCCGGCGAGCGGCGGCTGTTCGAGGCGCACCTGGCCGTGTGCGAGACCTGCGCGGCGGAGCTGCGCGAGTTCCGGGCGACGACGGCGCGGCTGGGCATGGCGGTCGCCGAGGCTCCGCCGCCCCGGCTGCGCGACCGGGTGCTCGCCGACATCGGGCACGTCCGCCAGCTTCCTCCCGTCCCCGCGGCCTCCCCGCGCCGGACGTCCGCCCGGCCGGTGCGTCCGCGGCGGTGGCGCCGCGCGGCCGCCGCCGGGCTGGCCGCCGC
>NZ_JBEZGN010000082.1:0-9466 GCF_040650055.1 Spirillospora sp. NPDC048819
CGCCACAGAATCACCGAGGCGAAGGACAACGGGATCACGTTGGCCACGACCGAGAAAGTGAGGGTGTCGGCGAAGTTTTCGAAGCCGCCGGAGAAGCTCAGTATCCGTTTGGTCAGTGAACCGGCGAAGTTGTCGTGGAAAAACGCGGTGTCTTTGGCGAGCAACTCGTCCATGCCGACGATGCCGAGCCATTCGATGCCTCGGCCGTTGACCCGGTTGAGGAAGTGCAACCCCGCTCGCCACAGCGCTTCGCCGGCCAGCATCAGGCCGGCGAAGCCGAGAACGTAGGGCAGGAGCGCGCCGAGGCCGCTGTCCCCGCCGTCGGCCAGGTGCCCCACCAGGGCGGCCACCACCAGCGGCGTCAGGTAGAACAGGCAGGTATTCCCGAGCGCCGGTAATGTCATCGCCGGAACCGAGATACGCCACTGACGGCGCAGCACATCGCAGTAATAGCGCAGGGCCAGCAGAACCGCTCGCTGCCGAGCCGACCCGCCGTCCCTGGAGCCACCTCGTACTCCTAGCACGGGCACCCACCCTCCACACCGCTGCCCTCCCATGCTGCCTCAGGCCGTCCAAGTAGAGCGAACGTATTTCGCGCAGGCTCGGAGTGATCGCCGGGTATCTCAGAAACAGCGGATGGACAAGATCATCCCGCCGAATTTCGAAAAAGCCTTTCCCTTTGCAGTCACCTCTGGTCGGCCTTCCGTGGTGTTCAACGCACTGTCATGCCGCTGGGCAGGCACCCAATGGCGATCTTGCTTTACCGTCCGGACGTCTCGGTGCGCGACGCCTTGGGGGTTCTCGGCCAGTCGGCGCTGCGGTACACATGGCCGAGATCGTCAGTACGGTGCGGTGTGATGACCGATCGCTTCGGCCGCACCAACGGGTCTGATGGTCGATCCGCTCCAGGTCTTCCTCGGCGCTGGCGTGATGGTTGACGTGTCACCTTCGGCGCCTGGTTTGTTGGACTTCGTTGGTACGACAGAGCGAACTGGCTTCAAGTGCACTGACATAATGCGTAGTTTTTCGCCCGGTTTTGTGTAACGGCTCTGGTGTTGCTGCTAGCGTCTTGAGGATTTTCTGGTGGGCGGGATCGCGGTGGCGGTGGGTGTGGCTGGATGGTCTGGGTTTTCCGTGTCGTTGGGAATGAGAGCCGGGAACTCGGTTGCAGTCAGGAAGGCCTGCTCCTGCTCGTTGATGGCCGCTCGATGAATTATCAAATGTACTTCATCAGGGTCATCTTCAGAGGTCGGAGGTAGGGCTCGAATTGTTTGGGCGAGTGTGGTTATCGTATGGCGTCCTCTGAGTTCCGCCGCCTCGTAAGACCTGGATAGCTGGCGCGCTGATGCTGGGACGCGTGGCATGTGGGTTGGGTATTCGCGCTGCTTGTGAAGGATGCCCAGGACTGCCGCGTCGGTTATTGCGGAACGGTGGTTAGAGGCGAGGGTGTTGCAGGCCTCGATGGTTTTGAGTGTGACGGTGGCGATGCGGGCTGCCTGGGTGAGGTCGGGGGCTAGTTCTTCGGGTGGTTTCATCCGGTAGGACGCGCGGGGGCTCGGTGTCCAGGCGGGGTCGGCGTGGATTAGGCGGCCGAGCCGGATGATGAGATCGCTTGCGTCGGTTGCTGGGCCGTTGGCGGTGTGACCGTGATGGTTTGTTTGTTCGTCCCAACGCCGGACGATTTCCTTCCACCTCTTGCCCGTCTGCTTGGTGGAAGTGACGGCTTCTTGGAGAGCTGATCGGTGCGCAGGCTCGTTCATTTCCTTCATGCGGTAGATGAGTTGTTGGATGGCTTTTACGTTGAGGTCGCAGGTGATGGCTGCTGCCCTGGCGAGGTAGCGCCAGGTGGTGACGGAGGCGGGGGAGATGGGGTTGCTGAGGCGGTGAATGCTCGCGTCGATTCCGGCGAGTGCTTGATCGTGGTTTTCGCCGATTACGGGTGGGATGCGGGCCGGGGTGTGGTGGAGCGGGATGGCGGTGATGGGCGGTGGCGGCTGGTTTTCGCTGTAGATGCGGGCGAGGACGGCGGCCTTGAGGAGAAGTGTGCAGGCCTGGTCTGCGGGTGGGGTGGTGCGGCTGGAGAGGTGGGCGATGGTGGCGGTGTGAGTGCTGAGTTGGCGCAGGAGGGCTCGGGCGGTGTCGGGGGCTGCGATCACGGCGGCGTTGGCTGAGGTCGCCTGGTCGGGGGCGGTGGGGAAGTGGGTGGACAGCAGGTCCAGGCCGCAGCCGAGGGCGATGGAGGCGGCGCGGAGTTTCTGGGCCAGGGCGGATCTTGGGGCTGGTGTGTCTGCGGGTGGGCCGAGGAGTTGTCCGGCTTGTTTGATGAGGGTGCCGGCGCGGTCGGCGGCGTCCCGCACGCCGGTGTTTTGTGGGTGCGGGACGCCGAAACCGGCGGCGATCTGGTCGTGGTAGCGGGCCAGGACGTGGGTGAGGCGGGCGAGTTCGGGTGGGGTGTTGCGGCTGCGGAGGTCGCGGGCGAGGCGTTTGCTGTGGAGTTGGTGTTGCAGGTCGGTGAGGTGTTCGGTGGCGATCGCGGTCATCTCCCCGAAGGTGACCACGGCGGCTACCGCAGGGCTTCTCGGAGTCGGTCGGCGTGCAGGGCTGCATGGAGGCAGGCCATCTTGTCGTCGGGGTCGCTGGCCAGTTCGGCGGCCCGGACGAGGCTCTGGGAGATCTTCCTGGCGAGTTCGAAGAGGGCGTCGGCGGTGGCGTTGACGGTGGTGTAGTCGGTGGGGGCGGTGGTGTGCAGGGACGGTGCTTGGCGGAGGGCCTGGTGGGCTTGGGTGGCTTCGCCTTCGGCCATGCCCCAGGCGATGAATCCGTCGGGTTCCTGGGCGGCGTAGGAGGTGATGACTCGCTCGGCCTGGGCCAGGTCGTTGAGGGTGCTGTTGAGGATTTCGGTGAACCAGCTGCGCCGGACGTCGTCGTGTTCGCGTTCGTGGGTCATGAGGCGGTCCTTTGGTGGGGCGGCTGGCGCGGCGGGGTTTGTGCGCTCGCTGGGCTGGGGCGGATTCGGGCGTGGGGGCGATGATGCGTGCTGTTGGTTCTGCATGGGGATCCTTGGTGGTCAGGCCGGCGGAGCTGAGTTCATGGCGGTGGACGGCGACGGGCTTCGGTTGCCGCTATCCGCTGGTGTGTAGGCGATGGCATTGCCGACGTTGCTGGAGGTGTCCGCAGAGGCGACCTTGGGTCGTTGTGGTCGGCTGGTCGAGCCGGATGTCGCGCGCGGCGGAGGGGTGAGTGCGTCGCGGAGCTGGGTCGTTGAGATGCCGCTCCACGAGTTCAGCGCGTCCAGGAGCCTATGGCGGTCGTGCTCGAGCATCTCGCGGGTTGGCTCGGCTGTGGACAAGAGCTGGGCCGTGATGCTGGTGTAGGTCTGTTCGGCCTGGTTGGCGTGCGTCACGAGGCCCAGGCTCGTTTCCGTTGGCGGGAACGGGGGCGCTGGAGCCAGGTGGGCGGCCGATTCGGCGTAGACGAAGGGGACTCCCGGCACCTCGACGAGATAGTCCGGCTGGGCGTCCGGGGTGAGGTTCGTCCAGCCGATGATGGTGCCGCAGCGGCCGGTTTGGCGGGTCAGGCGTACCTGGTCGCCGACTTCGTAGGCGGTCTGATCGGCGGTTTCCTCGGTGTTGATCGAGTGGCCGGTGCTGATTGCGCTGGAGAAGTTGATGCCGTGGTGGTTGGCGTAGTGCTCCAGGTCGCAGAGCAGCGCCGTCAGGAGCGCTTCGGCGTAGAGCGGGTCGTGTCGCAGCAGTGAGGGTTCGCCGGGGAAGACGGACTGTTCGTAGGTCTCCAGGGCGCGGGTGGCGCGGGTGATCCGATTGGCGTTGTCGAGTATCACGGGCGCCTACCTGAGTGCCGCGTGGACGTGGCCGGCGTGGTGGGCGGCGGTCAGGCAGGCCACTCGGTCGGCTGGGGCGGTGGTCTTGGACGCGGCGGTGAGGATCGCTTCGGCGACGACCAAGACGAATGCGGCGACGGCCTCGCCGGCCAGTTGGACGTCGGCGTCGGTCATGGAGCGTTCTGGCCAGGCGAGGGTGGGCGCTTCGGACAGGGCCCACCAGGCGTCGGTGGCCTCGGCGAGTGCTGTTTGATGGGCGCCCTTTGGTGCGGTCTGGGCGAGGACGGTCGTGGCGCGCTCGATGAGGTCGAGGCCGACGAAGGCGGATGTGAGCAGTGCGGGGACGGTGTCGGCGGCCTTGATCTGGCGCGTGGCGTAGTCGAAGAAGTGCTTCAGCGGGACCTCCGTGGTTTATACGCTCAGCCTTGATAGGCGACGTGAGCGTGATCGATCAACTAAAGATGATTACCCGAGTGTGATCGATTCCTGGGTGATGATCAACTGTGGTTGCCGTGTGTCGGGGTGAGTTTCTGCAGTTGAGAGGTGGTGAGCGCTCAGCGGCTGTGGCGAGGCCGCTGAGGCGTGGTGTCTGCCGGCCCACGTGAGGACGCGTTCTGCGGGTTGGAGAGGCCGTCAGCGAGTGGTGATGGGAAGGCCTGCGCGGCGAGTTGGCCGGGGGTGAGCGGCGCGTCCGGGGCTGTCGGCGGATGCTGTCCGTCGGTTGGGAGACGGGTTGCGACCTTGGCGAGGAGCAGGTCGGTGACGCTGCGCTTGTCCATGCCGTTCCAGGCCACCAGAGCGTTCAGCAGGGCCTGTTGATCGTTGAGGTCGTCCTTGTGGGGCCGGATGCCCTGGCTTTCTGCGTTGACGATGCGGGTCATGGTGTCGACCAGGTTCGCCTCTGCCCGTAGCGGGTCGTCGATGACGCCTTCGGATGTGGTGGCGGCGGGGAAGGGCGGGGCCGGCTCCAGGTCGGCCGCGATGGTCTTGTGGTTGCTGGTCTCGCCGAGGAAGCCGACGTAATACTCGGTGGGGCCGTGGTCGGGGACGAGGATCCCGGTAACGGTGCCTCGGGTCGGCTGGCCGAGGAGGATCGCTTCATCGGCGGCCAGGCCTTCCAGCTGGACGGCCGATCCGATGGGGAAGACGCTGGGATTGTCCTGCTCACTGAGGTAGTAGCCCTGGGCTTGGGCGAGGACGTCGTTGAATTCCAGGTCGCGGTGTCCGGCGTAGTGCATCAGGTCGATGAGCAGGTCGCCCAGGAGTTCACGGGCGTGCTCGTCGTTGGTTCGGTGGTTGAGGTGCTCGGTCTGCTCGAAGAGGGCTTGGAAGGAGTCCAGCGCTGCGGCTCCGTACTCGGCGAACTGTTCGGCGCCGGCTTCGGCCATCCGACCTCCCTATGGTTCGGGTGCGTGATGTCTGGGGGCGCGACCTTCAGGGGCGCGGCTTGCGTGGCCTCGGCGGGTCGTCCGGCTTGGGCCTGGTAGTGGGTGGCGGGTCTGCGGGGGCGGGGTGTGGGCGCCGGGGGAACTCGGTGGCGGCTTGCCGGGCCGCTGCAGCGCGTCCGGGGCGTCCCCTGGCCGGCTTCTGGGTGGCGTTGAGGATGTCGTCGTGGAGGTGACGCATGATCTCGTCGGGACGGCCACCAGACCAGGTGCCCAGCCTCATGGTGAGCTGCGCGAGGTCGGTGAGTGCCTGCTCGTCGGCGACGAGGCCGTTGTCGCCGTGATGCCGGGGACTCGCATGCTGCATTGGGCATCGCCGTCGGGTGAGGTGGCCAGGGCGGTGATGAATCCCCGCCACAGCGGGTACCGCGGCATGGCTCCCATGGCGGTGCGCTGCTGACGGAACTGGACTTCGGCGCCGAGCCGGAAGCTGTAGGTCGGGTCGTGGTCGTGGCCCCCGCGGTCGTGTCGTTGCTGGTGAAGCTCGGCGAGCGTGTCGTGGACGTCCAGGTCGTGACGGTCGGCGTAGCGGGCGAGTTGGGTGATGAGCGACTCGATCAGCGGCTGGGCCAGCAGGGTGTCGGCGCGATGGCTGGGACGGTCGTCGGGCAGGAGGTAGTGCTGGTAGGCGTCGAGTGCGACGGCGACGGCCTCATCATGGTCGGGCATTCAGTACCTCCGAGCGGTGGGTGTGCTGGTCACATCAGGCCGGGGACCTGGGCTCGGTCGCGGAGGATCGGGACGGCTCGACGACGTGACGGGCAGCTCGCCGGCCAGGCTGGCGGCGATGTCGTTGGGGAACGAGGCCTCAGCTCGCCGGGCGGCCGAAGACCAGTCGGCTTGTGCTGGCGGGTGTCGCCCGCCCGGTGACGGAGATGGTGCAGCACCTGCTCAGGCTTGGTTCCGGACCAGAGGGCCAGCGCGGTGGACAACTCGGCCAGGTCCGCCAGCACCTGTGTGTCCGGGGTGGTGTCGACGTGCTGGGTTGGCAGCCTGGTGATGAGGTCGATGATGGTGTCTTCGGCAGCTCGGGCGCTGAAGACGGTTCCTGACATCTGGGTCGTCATGGGGACCATCCGGGTGGCCGGCTCCAGCTCGGAGGTGACGGTGTGCTGAGGGTCGACGATTCCGGGGATGCGTAGCACGCATTCGGCGTCTTGACCGGGGCCGGAGGACCGCAGCTCGGTGATGAACCCCCGATGTTCTTCGGCGTCGCGGTCGCGGAACTGGACCTCGGTGTCGAGACGGAAGCTGTAGCGAGGGTTGGTCAGCGCTCCGCCGCGGTCGATGCGGGCCTGGACGAGGGCGTCCAGCAGGTCGACTACGTCCAGGTGGTGGCCTTCGCCGTAGTTGATGAGGTCGATGACGAGGGACTGCAGCAGCCCTTCAGCCTCGACGCGGTCGTGGCGGTGGCCGTTGGCCAGGTCGCCGAACAGGTGCTTTTCATAGGCGTCCAGGGCAAGCGCGGTGGCTTGCATGCGTTCGGTCATGTGGATCTCCAGTCAGCGGCTCGAACCGTAGGAGGCGAGGTCATGCATTGACCGGGACCGGGTCGTCCTGGTCGAAGCCGAGCCACCCGACAGGGGCGGGGACGATGCGGGCTTCGTGCGGAGGCAGGTGTTCGTCCTCGGTGCATTGGTAGAAGGGGCCGCGCGGTCCGAGGAGGACGGGGAGTTGGTGGTCGAGGTGGTCGCGGTACCACAGCGCCATGCCGGTGGCGCCTTGCAGGCGCATTGCTTCCCAGGCGAACCACAGGGCGGTGAGCCGGGAGATGGCTTCGCCGTGGCGCCACCATTGGGCGCACCAGCGGAACTCGCCGCCGAGTGTGCGCCGGTACATGGGGACGAAGTGCTGGGTCACCCAGGCGGTGACGTCCGGGTACAGCGATTCGGGGCGCTTGCTGTCGGTCGTGGACGTGTCGGGGTGGGGCATGAAGCCTCCAAAGCGGTGGATGCGTGCATGTGAAGGCGCCCTTCTTCTTTGTGGGACGTGAGCTGCGGAGTGGATGTGAGCTATGGCGTGGACGGGGTGTCCGGGTGGTTGTAGTGGCGGCGTGCGGCATCGGCGATCGCGGAATCGGCGGTCTTGATGGCCTGTTGGATGGGGGCGGCGTGGGGCCCGGTGTACCAGGGGCGGAGTCGGATGAGTGCGGGTTTGGTGCCGGTGGCGAGCAGGAGTGCGGTGCCGGTGGGCAGGGCGCGGATGTCGGCGGCTTCGAGGATTTCCTGGCGGCGCAGGGAGATCTGTTCGCTGGCGCGTCCGTCGTTGTAGGTGATGGAGCGGACGGGGACGTCGTGCTGGCCGATGAGGGTGGCCAGGTCGCGGACCAGGCGTGGTGAGTCGATGCCGGCGCCGATGAGTTTGCGGGTGGCGGCGCCCCAGAGTGCGGCCATGCCGGGTTCGCCCCAGACGGTGACGCCTTGTTCGTAGCTTTGCAGGATGGTGACGGGGATGATGCCGCGTGAGCCGAGGTGGGAGTACAGCTGGGGCAGGTCGGCGATGCGGCAGATGTTGGCGGCCTCGTCCAGCGCGACGATCAGGGGTGGGTCGAGGCGTCCGCCGGCTTGTTCGGCGCGGCGTTCGGCGGCGCGCATGGTGGTGTCGGTGAGCGCGGCGATCAGCGGTGCGGCGGCCGACAGCGATTTGGACAGCAGGTAGAGGGTGTCGGCCGAGGCGGCGAAAGCGTCGGGGTCGAAGACCGGCAGGTCACGGTCGGGGGTGACCCAGGCCAGGATTTCCTGGTCGCGGAGGGCTTTGGCGGCGGTGCGGGCGGTCTGGTAGATCCCGTCGCGGGTTTCGACGGCGCCGTTCTGCGTGCCCTTGAGCGACGAGGCCATGAGGTGGAAACCGGCCTCCTGGAGCAGCTCGATCGGGGTTGGGACGGCGGGCTCGTCCAGCCACCGGGCGACATGATGCAGGGAACGGCGGGAGGTCGCGGCAGCGAGGAACAATGCGCACAGTAGGTCTTGGGCGGCCGGTCCCCACAGGTCCTTCTTTTGGCCGTCGTCGACGGTGAGGACGAAGTGTCCGGCGAGGCGGTGGGCGTCCTCGACGGTGGCTAGTCCGGCGAGCGGGTTCCACCACCAGGCTTGGGGTTGGTAGGTGATGTGCTGCGGGTCGAACAGCCAGGTCTGTCCGCCGGTGCGGTCGGCGCGGATGGTGGCGATCGCCGACCACAGGTCGGCCTTGTTGCTGGTGGCGATGACGGGCCCGGGTGCGGACAGTACGTGCGGGATGGACTGGGTGGTCGTCTTACCCGAGCGGGGTGCCATGAACGCCACCACGGTGTCCTCGAACGAGGCGAACAGCGTCGGTCCGTTGCGGTCGCCGGGGAGCAGGGCGTCCCCAAGAACGAGGCCGATATCGTCCGGCTTCAGATCCTGGGGGGCGGACTTGGCGAGTGAGCGGCGCAGCGCGATCGCCTTCTCGGCTATCGCATCGGGTTGAAGCGCGGTCAGGCCGGGGTTGTCGGCGAGCGCGGCGACGGGATCCCCAGGCTGTGGAAAACGTTTCGCGACCCGCAACCACACCGCCCAGACCCCGTACACGAGCGCGCTGATCAAGAGCACGAGGATGAGCAGGATCAGCGGTGTCGGGGTTCCCGGCCAGGCCACATCGGTGTCTCCCTGGATGAGGGCGGCGGCGAAGTCGGTGCCGAAGGGCATGACCGTCCCGCCGGTGGCCGTAGCGCAGAGCTTCGCGACGGCCCACACCACCCACAGCCCGACGATGGGCGTCCAGCAGACGACGAGCACCAGCCACCCGGCCCCCGCATTGGAATGCCACAGCGACGCCTTGGGGCCCAGCGCCCGCGTCATCCGCCGTCCCTGATCGCCTGGGCGGTGTCCTCAGCCCGTAGCCGCGTATGTGGCAGGATCCCGCCATGAGCCAGGGGCCCCAGCGCGACGAGGGCAACGAAGAACCGATTCGCCGCTACGTCCACGCACTCTCGGACCCGGAGGAGCCTCGTTGGCGGGAACTTCTTCACGGCAACTTCGAGAGGCTGCCTGAGACCGAACGCAGGCCCTTCCTCCACACTCTGGCCAGAGACGCCCGACAGATCACCGACACCGACCTTGAGTTCATGCTGTATCCAGGGCAGCTCGCCGGCTGGCGTGAGCGGCTCACGGCTGCCTGGCTCATTGGGCTGAGCCGACGCACCCGATTCCGCGAATCCCTT
>NZ_JBEZGN010000083.1:0-7227 GCF_040650055.1 Spirillospora sp. NPDC048819
GACCACCAAACTCGGCTGGGACGACGACAACAACGTCACCCGTCTTGAGGAACCACCGGCCACCACAGGCGCCACCCCAGCCGTCTCCACCTGGGCCTATGAACCCAATACCGGTTACCCCACCGAGATCAAGGACGCTGAGGCGGTCAAGAACGGTTGGTCCGGAACCACCCTCACCTACCAGACCGGCCTGGGCGGCCACATCGCCGACCTGATCTCGAAACAGAGCCCCGAAGGCCGCACCTCCACCTTCGGCTACACCCCCGAAGGTAACCTGTCGTCGGTCACCGACCCCCTCGGCAACGCCACCTCCACCGAGGGCGACTACACCACCACCTACACCTACGACACCTGGGGCCAACTCAAGACGGCCACGGACGCCAACGGACACACCACCACCAACAGCGACTTCGGCCCCACCGGTTACCCGAAGGCGATAACCGACGCCCTCGACAAGACCACCACATTCGTTTACGACGAGCGCGGCCAGGTCACCAAGGTCACCGATCCGCTCGGGCACTTCACCACGCAGGGCTACGACACCTACGGCCGTCCGTTGCAGAAGACCGTCCCCAAGGACCAGGACGCCGGCGACCTGATCATCACCCCGGCGCCCGAATACGACCGCAACGACAACGTCATTGAGACCACCGCGCCCAATGGCGCCGTCACCACCGCGGTTTACGACGCGACCGACCAGGTCACCGACATCGTGGAACCGACGGACGAGACCGGTGATCCCGAGCGTCGCAGCACCTACACCTACGACAAGGCCGGCCACCTCAAAACCGCGACCGAGCCCAAAGGCAGCCTGAGCGCCACCGAAGGCGATTACACCGTCACCAACCACTATGACGAGATTTACCAGCTCGTACGGACGGTCAATCCCCGCGGTGGCACGATCACCAACAGCTACGACGGCGCCGGGAACCTGGTCAAGGTCGTCGACCCGAATAAGAGCGCGACCGCCGACACCGGCGACTTCACCGCCAAGTACGCCTACGACCTCAACCACCGTCGCACCGTCACCACCGATGCGGCCGGCGAGACCACCTCCACCGCCTACGACCGCGACGGGCTGCCGATCGAAGCCGTCGACCAGGAGGGCAACAAAACCCTGACCGAGTTCGACGCCCGCGGCAAGCCCCGCCAGGTGCAGGTTCCGCACGAGACCGACGACGGTGCCCTGGTCCACCGCACCACACGCTACGAGTACGACCAGGCCGGGAACCGCACCAAGGTCATCACCCCCCGGGGTGTGGCGACCACGGCGGCCGACGACTTCACCTACCAGACGGTCTACGACGAACTGAACCGGGTGAAGGAGGAGTGGGCGGCCTACGACCCGTCCGACAGCCGCTACAACCAGCCCAACAAGACCCTCTTCGAGTACGACGCGGCCGGGCGGAGGACGACGGTGTCGGCACCGCCGTCGGAGGGGCAGAGCATCCGCAACGACACCCGGTACACCTACTTCGACAACGGGTGGACACACACCTCCACCGACCCGTGGGACATCTCGACCGAGTACGACTACAACGCGCTGGGCCAGCAGATCTCCAACACCCTGACCTCGGCGGGCGGGTCGACGACCCGGACGATGCTCTGGGACTACTACCCCTCGGGCAACCTGAAGGCCCGCAGCGACAGCGGTGTCCCGGTCGGCAGCCAGGTCGTCCTGGTCGACAACTCCGACTACAACAACACCGCCGAGAACCCGTCCGGCGCCTGGACGGCTGGGACCGCCGGCCAGCAGTACGGCTACAACGTCCACATCCGCCCCGCCGGGGACGGCTCGGGCCTGTTCGTGTGGCAGCTCACCATCCCCCGGGACGGTGACTACGAGGTCTTCGTCCGCCACCCCGGCTTGTCCGACGGCGCCCCCGACGCACGGTTCAGCGTCGCCCACTCCGGCGGTGAGGCCACCCAGACCGTCGACCAGACCACTGGCGCCGGCGAATGGAAGAGCCTGGGCACCTATGCCTTCACCGAGAACGGCCCCCACAAGCTCACGCTGACCGACCAGGCCACCGCGGGCACCACCCTGGCAGCCGACGCCGTCAAGCTCGTCCGCGACAACTCCGGCGACACCGACAACGAGCGCAAGGACTTCACCTACCGCTACGACCCCAACGGCAACGTGGTCAAGGTCGCCGACAACTCACCGAGCGCGGCCGTGAATGTCTACGCCACCACCTACGACGACCTCAACCGCATCACCCAGGTGGAGGAGAAGACCGGCACCAGCGTCAAGAACACCACCGCCTACACCTACGACGCCAACGGCAACCCGCTCACCCGCACCCACGACGACACCTGGTCCGGGGCCGACTACGACGCCCGCAACCAGGTCACCAAGATCACCAATGCGGATTCGGCGACGGCGTCCGCGCAGCGGGTGTCCACCTTCACCTACACCGCCCGCGGGCAGTTGGCGACCCAGATCAAGCCCAACGGCAACACCGTCAACTTCGACTACACCCTCGACGGGCTCATCGCCCAGCAGACCGAGACCAAATCCGGCGGCGCCACGATCGCCCAGCACACCCTGGACTACACCCCCAACGGCGACATCCGCCAAGACCTGGCCAAGCTACAAAGCGCCGATGACCCCGGCACACTGCTGGAAACCACCTACGACCTCACCTACGACCCGCAGGACCGCATCACCCAGCTCGCCAAGACCGGCCAGGCGGCGGGAACCGAGACCTATGTCTACGACGCCAACAACAATGTCGTCACCCAGACCGTCGGCGGGACCACAACCATCCATCACTACGACCGCAACAGACTGCTGACCTCCACGGCCAACGGGATCACCTCCACCTACAACTACGACCCCCTCGGCCGCCTGGACACCGTCTCCACCGGCGGGCAGATCTCCCAGCGGTACCGCTACGACGGGTTCGACCGCACCATCTCCCACACCTCCGGGATCGGCACCGCGGCCAAGACCACCGCCTACACCTACGACCCGTTCGACCGCACCACCTCCAAGACAAAGAACGGCAAGACCACCGGCTTCGCCTATCTGGGCCTCACCGACAGCGTCCTGACCGAGACGGCCGCCGGTCAACTGTCCAAGTCGTACGAGTACTCCGCCATGGACGGCAGGCTCACCCAGCTCAAGCACGACACCGGCGCAGCACCGGAGATCTCCCAATACACCTACCACCCGCGCGGTGACGTCGAGGCGATCACCAAACCCAACGGCGACACCCGCGCAACCTACGGCTACACCGCATACGGCGACAACGACGATCCGAAATTCACCGGCGTCGACAAGCCCGACCTCACCAACCCCGACGCCGAGCCCTACAACTCCTACCGGTTCAACGGGCACCGCTGGGACCAGTCTTCCGGCACCTACGACATGGGGTTCCGCAACTACGATCCCGGCCTGAACCGGTTCCTCACCCGAGACACCTACGGTGGCGCCCTGGACGATATGGGCTTGGCCACCGACCCGTTCACCATGAACCGCTACGCCTTCGCCGGCGGCAACCCCATCAGCTTCGTGGACCTTGACGGGCACAACCCGTGCACCCCTGCACAGGCTTACATGAACGCCTGCGGCGGTGACCCGCGCTACGCGCTGCCCTATGCCGAACAGAAGGTCAGAGAAGACCCCATCCCCTCGCCCACCTTCGGAGAGTCCCTCAAGAGCAACGCCTCCTTCCTGTGGGGCGTGTTCGGCTTCCAGAGCACCGTGGACTGCGCCTCGGGCGGTGACTCCTGCGGCTGGGCCGCACTCGAAATCCTCCCCTTCGGTCTGGGCAAGATCTTCAAGGCCCTCGGCAAGGCCGCCCGAGCCGGCAAGGCCGCCAAAGCCGGCTCGGGTGGGGGAGGCAAGGCCGGCGGCAAGGGCAGCGGAGGAACCTCCAGAGGGGCCAGACCGCGGACGGTCAAGGGCCCCTCCGCGCCGCACAAGGCTCAATGCCCGGCCCCCAGCAGCTTCGTTCCGGGCACCGCGGTGTTGATGGCCGACAGGTCCAGCAAGGCCATCGAGGACGTGAAGATGGGCGACCGGGTGATGGCCACCGACCCCGAGACCGGCGACACTCGCCCCCGCACCGTCATCGACACCATCAACAGCCAGGGCGACAAGCAGCTGATGACCCTCACCGTCGACGTCGATGGCGAGCACGGCACCAAGACCGCGAAGATCATCGCCACCGAGGAGCACCCGTTCTGGCTCCCCGACTACGGCCGTTGGGCCAACGCCGAGGATCTCAAGCCCGGCATGTGGCTCCGCACCAGCACCGGCACCTGGACTCAGATCACCGCCGCCCAGACCCACACCCGCCACCAGCGCGTCCACAACCTCACCATCGCTGACGCCCACACCTACTATGTCCTCGCGGGATCTACCTCCGTTCTCGTCCACAACAGCTGTGGGCCGTCGCTGCGTCAGGCGATCGGATCTATTCGGAACAAGGCTAACGACACCTATCTCGGTCGTCTGCTGATGCGGCGCCCGATGGAACCGTGGCGCAGCAACCGCCGGCTGCACCGCGCGCTCGGCGGTGCCGCACCAGAACCGAACGCGACCATTCAAGATCTCGCCGCTCTGGTACCGGGGAACCCGTCCATCTCCTACAAGGCGGCCAACGCGGTCACCCGTTCGGATGACGACCTTATGGCATCCGTTTTCAACCCGAGGGACGGGCAGTACATCGCGACGTACACCGGTCGTCCAGGTGTGATAGGCCAGGGTAACCACCGGGCGATGGAGCTGCTGAGGCGCGCAGCCGACCCGAACAACGATAATATCCGGTGGAACACTAAGATTTTTGTCCACCGCGTCGGAGAATGATCCGTGATAAGAAGAAGTCGCCGACCCTTTTCCTGGCCGAAGCTCGAGATGTACGGATTCAAGTCCCGCGGTGATATAAAGATGCTCACCGTGTTGGATCTGGAACGTCTCACGACACTGGCCTCGGCCAATCCAAAATGGAGTGCAGAGGGGCGTCCAGAATGGCTCCGGGAGCAGGGGGGCAACATAACAACACTGATGGCCACGGTTATCGGCACGGAAGGTCGCTCTGTTTACCGTTGCCTCATCGTGGCCGTGCTGGCAGACAAATCCAAGTGCAACTTCACGCTCGATGTCTCCATCGAAGACTTCAACCGCCTGCCAGATGTACCTCTGAAAGAGGTGGTCACTCTGGCGCACAAGTATCTGCTCGGCGTCCCGCCCCTCGACCTCGATCCGGCGCAAAAGGAGAGTTGGCGCTTCTGGAAAAACTTCAACGACAGGGCAGACTGATGTGCTCTTCTGCCCCCAGAAGAGCAGTAGGTAGAGTCGTGACGTAGTGGAGGAACTCGTTGTTCGCAAGCTCGTTGTCGCTTGCCGGTGGAAGTTCGGTCCGGATAGGTCTCAGGATGCCCGGTAGCAAGGCCGGTCGGGTCTCGCCAGCCCCCGGTCCCCGATCACCGTCTGGCTTCCTGATTGCGCGATACTTGCGAGGGGAAGCTTGCTATGGATGAGACCATTTATGTCGTGCACGATGATCCGGTGCGCAGGTCAGTCAGCAATTACCTTGGAATGGTTGATCTAGATCCCTATGGTCTACCTGGTCAGCTATTAGAGCAAGTGTAACTGGTCACGTTGTCGTGCCAGGGGAATGGTTCAGGCTGTGGCCGGGAGCCAAAGTCGTCCGCGAGTGAGTTCGGTGAGGGCGTCCAGGAGGCCGAGGCCGTTCTTGGCGGTGGTGGCCAGGTAAGAGCGGATGGCGGTGAACTGCCGGGCGCCGGTGAGAGTACGCAAGCAGCCGGAGACTTTCTGCCGGAGTTTGACCATCCGGATCTCGCGCTCGGCGGCGTTGTTATCGAAGGGCACACGGGCGTCGAGAGTGAACCGCAGGTGGTCGTGGTGGCGGGCCAGCAGCCGGCGGGCCAGGGCGTTGTGGTCTTTGTCCACCGCGGTGGCGCGGGCGGCGGTGGCCTTGATGCCCAGACGCGCGGCCGACCGGAAGGCGTGTTTGGCCGTGGCCATCGTCGCCTGGTCGAGACCCGTCAGCGTGCCGTCGCGGGCGAGTGCGGCCTCGACCAGGCGTTTCATGTCCCGGATAGCATCAGCGGCCTGCTCGGCCCAGCACCATGAGTCCGTGCCCGCGGTGCGCTGGTGGTGGTCGATGACCGCTTGCAGGTCCCGGAGCAGGTGGGCGTTGCCGCGGGCGTGGGTGGCGGCGGTGTAGGTGTCGTAGGGTGCCCAGCCGTCATGCACGGCGACCCCACCGAAGCCGGGGAGGACTCCGGCGGCGTCCATCGCTTCCCGCCCGCGCTTGCGGCGGACGGCCAGCAGCACGTACCTGCCGGTGGAGGCCGAGTGCACCCAGGCCAGACGGCCCGCCACTCGCAGCCCGGTCTCATCGAAATGAGCCACCTCGGCGGCGGTGATCTTCTGGCGGACCTGCTCGGTGAACCCGCCATCGGACATCAGCGTGGCGGCGGCCCGTGCGGCCATCGCCGCCACCGTTCCGGCCGAGACCGGCGTGCCGAACAACGCGGCCGGCGCCTTGGCAGGGCGATCACGTGACAGGAACTGCCCGGCGTAGAGGTAGATGACGATGGCGGCCACGTTCGGGCCGTACTGCGCCGGCGCGGCCACCCCGCCGGGGCGTCCGCCGTGGTCACCGTCCCGCACCCGCACCGCCGCTTGACCAGCTGATGCTCGGCCACCCGCACCCGGATTGCCGGGATGTCGAACACCTGCCGGGCCTCGACCCCGCACTCGGCGGCACCGGCCAGCCCCGCACCGCACCCCAGGCAGCAGACCGGTTCATTCCGCTCGCGCTCATCAGGCTCTGCGACCTGCGCCAGCGCCGCACCCGGGTGGCCTTTCTGCCCGCCCGGCCTACGACCACTGCGGCCCCGCAACGACTTCGGTGCCGGCTTGGCCGGCCCATCACTGGACGCCGGCTTGGAGGAGTTCGAGGAGTCCTTCCCCACCTGCGCCTTCAGCTCGGCCACCTCGGCCCGCAGCAACTCCACCAGCACCCGAAGCTGCGCATTCTCCGCCGCCAGCTCCTCATACGACGGCTGCGGCTCGGCGGACACCCCACCATGATCGACACCACGAACGGCAAGATCAAATCGGACACCGAGCATCAGGCAGGTGACCAGTTACGTCCGCAAATCCCAGAATAAGCCGACCAAATTCCTGCGCTACATCACCGACCCCGCCGGCCGCCAGACCCTCACCATCGACTACTACGCCAAGGG
>NZ_JBEZGN010000084.1:0-5152 GCF_040650055.1 Spirillospora sp. NPDC048819
AGTTAAGCCCTTCAGCGCCGATGGTACTGCATGGGAGACTGTGTGGGAGAGTAGGACGCCGCCGGACTCATATTGCAGAAAGGGCCTCGCCGACATCGGCGGGGCCCTTTCTCATTTCTCGGGTGTTTCAGGCTCCATCAGTGCTTTCGCATAGTTGGAAACGGACCGGTTGTACTGAGGCAGGTGGCGCGAGAGTGCGTCGAGTGCGAGTGACGCCGCCTCCCGGTCACGTCCAAGATCTGTGAGGGCGAGCGCCAGGAACGCGGTGACGGCATCGTCCAGCTCATCAGAGGCGGCGTCGCGTTCCGCGGTGAGGAGAGTGACGCTTTCTTCGGCTTGGCCGAGGTTGCGCAGGGTGCTCGCGTATTGGATCGTCGCCTCTCGCCGGCGCGATCCGGTGAGCCCGGCGGTGAAGGCTTCTCTGTAGTGGGTGGCGGCTTCCGCCTCGTTGCCGATCGAGTCGTGCGCCGATGCCAGTTCGTAGTGGGCGACGCCGCTGCCGGCCGGAAGTTCGTCGGTCAGTTCCTTGACCTTGGCGAGGAAGACTTCGGGCCTGTGGTCGTCGAAGGTGTCCCAGAGTGCGGCGATCCGCCGTTCCCAGCCCGGCTCCGTGTTGATCATCAGTCAAGGATAGGGCCGGTCGGCGGTGGTGAGCTGGGACGCAACGGTTGTGCAACGTGTGATAGGCGAGAATTCGAAGAGCCCGACGATGGTCGGGCCATGGTCGCGCCGGTGCCAACCCACACATCTGCACCGGCGCGGCCGCCTGTTTCGATCGGCCGCGCTCCAGAACCGACAGCGCCTCAACGAATAGCGCGGCTGGACGGGCACGGTCAGGACGTTCAGCTTGGGACAGGCATAGGACCGAGCCGACCAAGGCGAGGAGACGGCCGGTCCGACTGGTGTCCGCCGGCCGGATGCCGCACGGCCCCCGTCCTTGCAGGACACGAGACCACAGCGTCGTCGGCCTCGGCATGCCCGTGGCGAGGGCTCGACCTGGCTGTTCGTGGGAGAGGTCGGCGATGACCGACGTGCCGAAGCGGCAGCGGGCGACCACTGCGGGCGGGGAGGAGGGCGGCCAACGTTGAGGGCGCCGCGCGGCGGCTGCCTGAAGCAGGAGGCCGCAGGGCCGGGAGGTGCGGCGCCGCGTTGGCCTTTGGACGCGCGGTGTAGGCGGTGCGGAGACCGGTCTTCGACGCGGGTTCGAGATGGCCCGGGTGGCCAGGCCATTATGAGCCGTCGTGGCTTCACGTCGAGCAGGTCGGCGGCCATGCGTACGCCCGTGTTCGGTGAGCAGACCGGCTCGGTTCCCCAGTCTCGTGGCCGGTCGCCATCTGGCGGCACGCTCAACCGTCCCGAGGTCGGGGAGTATCGTCCTCCGATGCTTGTCCTCAAGATCTGACTGCTGCTTGCGTTCCCAGCGGCTTATCTCCACACCCCTCAGATGCCGGGAGCGTTGCGACAAGTACCGGAACCCATCCGTCGGCTGGGGGAGCGCTAGTTTCGTGCGCCGCCGGTGCGCGGCGTTACCGGGTCCAGTCGCAGTGCGGACGGCGTTCCTCGGCCCAGGAAGTGTGGCGCGTGCGCAGATCGTTCGCTGTGAGGTCCGTCCGGCCGAGGTCGTGGTAGTTGGGCAGCCAGGTTTCTACGGCGTGCTGGGAGTTGGTGAGGGCGAACATGTCCCAGAGTGCGAGGTCCTCGACGATCTGGCCTGCCGCCTCCTGGTAGGCGTCCGTGAACACTTCTGCCGTCGCCGGGTCGTGCAGCAGGACCAGGTCGAGGCGGCACCAGCCGACGTCGAAGCCGCGGGGTGCCAGCGAGGCGCCCGACCAGTCGATCACCCCGGTGAGAGTGGCGTCCTGCCACAGCACGTTGCCGGACCAGAAGTCGAAGTGCGTGAGTACGGGCTCGGCCGCGGCGAGGCGATGGATGGGGGCCGTCCCGCCTTGTCGGAGGGGCGAGGCCAGCGCTGCCGCCATCCCGTTCCGGAGACCGCTGAGGGGCGCGAGAGGTGGGGCGTGCACGCGGGCGAGTGCGTGCCCCAGCTGGGCGGCCGCAGCCACTGGAAGCATTGAGGTGATGTCGACGCGGCCGGGCAGCCGGCTGATCAGGACGGCGGGCTCGCCGGATCGCTCGCCCTCCGGGTCGGCTCCGAGCAGTGTGGCGCCCACCCGTCCAGGCCATTGAGGACGTTCAGGGAGTGCGCCTCGTTCGCCGCGGCCCCGTCGCCCGGTGGAAAGCGGCGCAGCACCATTGTCCGCTTCGACTCCGGCGTCTCGAGGAGATGCGTGACGGCGTGCGTCCCGCCCGTGAGGCGGCGCACGACTCGGACGGGCTCCCCGATGGTCTGGGCGGCCCACTCCAGGGCACGGTGGGACGGCTGTGATTCGGGCACCCGGGCCATGATGCGCGATCCCGTGCGACGACGCGACTCGTCGGCGGCGGCGCTCTGAGCCGTTTTTCGGATCAATGATCCGAAATTGGGTTACCGTGGTGGGGTGGGACGGAAGAAGAGGCGCACCGAGGCGCTGCGCGGCGAGTTGCTCGGGGTCGCGGCGGAACTGCTGGAGTCGGGTGGGAGCGGCGCGGTGACGACGCGTGCGGTGGCCGCGGGTGCCGGGTCGTCGCAGGCCGCGGTGAACGAGTTGTTCGGCGGCAAGGCCGGTCTCGCGCGCGCGTTGTTCGCCGAGGGGTTCGGACGGTTGGCCGGGGAGCTGCGGGCGCTGGAGGGCAGCGGCGACGCCGAGGCGGACGTGCTGGACCTGGCGCTGGCCGTCCGGTCGTTCGCGCACCGGTGTCCCCATCTGTACGAGGTCATGTTCTCCAGGCCGTTCGCCGAGTTCCGCCCCGGCCCGGAGGACGCTCGTGCCGCCGAGGAGATCTACGCGATCGTGGTGGGCCGGGTCGCCGGGGTGCTCGGACCCGGCCGCGCGAAGGGGACGGCGAAGGACGCCGCCATCGGGCTGTTCGCCACCGTTCAGGGGCTGATCGGACTCGAATCGTCCGGGCTGCTCGGGAGCGGCCCGGAGTCGGCGGATCACCGTTTCCGCTTCGTCCTCACCGCGGCGCTTCGCGGGCTGGCCGACGCCGCGTCCGCCGGGGAACCGTCCCGTGAGGCATGACGTGCCGCATCGAATCGTCCTGGAGGGACCATGACCGCCGAACGCTCGACCTTCGTTCCCTGGGATCGCCCCAGTCCACTGCTCGACGCCATCGGGGGTTTCGCCCGGCACGCTGCCGACCCTTTGCGGGCCGGCTTCACCGTCGACGGTCCCAAGTCGAACGCACGTGGATTCCTGCACGGTGGTGTCATCGCCGCCATCGGCGACGTGGTCATCGGGCACGCTCTCGCAGTCCAGACCGACCCGCCGGCCCACCTGGTCACCGTCAATCTGTCCTGCGACCTGCTGGGCACGGCGAGGGAGGGGGAGTGGGTCGACATTCTCGTCACTCCGACGCGGGTGGGGAGAAGGCTCGCGGCCGGAACGGCGACGTTCACGTCGGGCCGCGTCATCGCCAACGTCACTGCCCTGTTCATGCCGGTCGGTCCGGTGTCCACCACCCCCGGTCAGGCGGGTGCCGCGGCTGACGCGGCGGCCATGCCGTCGAGGTGACCGCCGCCGGCTACCGGTACCAGTCGCCGCCGGCCGCGAGGGACCGGCCGAGGTAGTCCCGCAGGTCCCCGGCGACCCAGTACCGGCTGTCCGTCTCGTGGTCCCATACGAAGATGTCCGGCCGCGGCGGCGTCTGGACGAAGGCGAACTGGTCACCGCCGCCGTTGTCGCCGAAGAAGAGCAACGCGTCGAAGGGCATGTACAGATCGGCGTACGAGTCGCCCGACCAGAAGTGGAGGTTCTGCTCGACGATCTCCTCCAGCGGCCAGACCGTGGCCACTCCGTAGTGGCCGACGATGCCGTCCGTGTCCTGAAGCAGTCCGGTGAGCTCGGACGGCAGGGAACGGCCGAGACGCCGTTCGGCCGCCGCCAGTGCGGCCGCGTCGGCGGGCGTCCTGAACTCGGCGTCCGCGTATGCCTGGGATGCTGCCTTCTTCCACATGAGCGCAGACTAGACGGAGGTTGCGTCTCCCGTTGGGGGAGGCGTGAAGGTGGAGGCATGGACGGCACGCTCCACTCGATCGGTGACGTGGCCCGGAGGACCGGGTTGACGGTCAAGGCCATCCGGTTCTACGCCGACCGCGGGATCGTGGCGCCGACCGGCCGTAACCCGGCCGACCATCGCCTTTACGGCATCGATGCCGTCGCGCGCCTGGAACTCGTGCGGACGCTGCGCGACCTGGGGGTGGACCTTCCGACCATTCGGAGGGTCGTCGATCGGGAGGTCTCGCTCTCCGAGGTCGCCGCGGCGCACGCCCGGGCGCTGGACGTGCGGATCCGGACGCTGCGGTCGCGGCGTGCGGTGCTGACGGCGGTGGCCAGGCGCGGGTCCACCTGTGAGGAGATGGATCTCATGCACAAGCTGGCCCGGCTCTCCGAGGACGAACGCCGGCGGCTGATCGGCGACTTCCTCGACACCGCTTTCGGTGACCGGGATGACGACCCGCTTTTCGCGGGCATCCGGCGTTCGATGACCCCTGAACTGCCCGACGACCCCGAGACCGAGCAGGTCGAGGCGTGGGTGGAGCTGGCCGAGCTGTCCCAGGATCCGGATTTCCGCGGCCGCGTGCGGCTCATGGCCGAGCAGCTTGCGGCCGATCGTGCACCGGACGGACCCACGGTCGTGTGCCGCGATGCCGTTGCGATGGTTCGTGACCAGGTGGCCCCGGCCCTGGCGGCTGGCACCGATCCGGCTTCCCTCGAGGCCGAACCGGTCGTCGCCGAGGTCACGGCCGGCTACGCGCGCACGTGCGGCGACCGCGACGGCGCCGAACTGCAGCGCCGGCTGCTGGCCAGGTTGGAGACCGCGAACGACCCCCGCAGGGAGCGGTACCTCAGGCTGCTCTCAGTGATCAACGGATGGCCGCGTCCAGACGACATGACCCCGGCGCTCGACTGGTTCGTCCGCGCCCTGCACGTCCATCGTCTCCGCCCCGGCACCTTCTAGTACTCCAGCGGTAAGTCGTGATCTTGCTGGTGGGGGTGCTGGAGCATGCAGACGGCCACCGCGTGATCATGGGTGTTTGTGAGGACAACCG
>NZ_JBEZGN010000085.1:0-4068 GCF_040650055.1 Spirillospora sp. NPDC048819
TTGTAGAAGATGAGCGCGAGCATCCAGCCCGCGACGCGGGTGAACCACGCTTTGGTCGATGAGGTGAGCATCCCGGCCGCTGCCAGCGGCAGCAGCCCGGCCAAGATGACCAGGGCCCCTCCGCGAAACAGCAGCAGGATCGCCTGGATGATGCCGATGAGCAGCGCGAACAGGCACAAGATGAGCACCAGCGCGGCCGGCGTCCCGGACGGGAAGGTCACGATCTTGGTCATCCGCTCGGCGAAGCCGCCTTGTGAGGACGCGGTCAGCACCCAGCCGCACCACTCGTCGCCCCACTGCAGCAGCAGGTTCGGCAAGAGCGCGCCGATCGCGGTGACCGCCGCCAGCACGACCAGGCCCCGGCCGGCGTCCAGCAGCGGGGTCGCCTTATGGGTCAGCGCCATCCGCGTGGCGACGGCCAGGAGCGCCATCACCGCGACCGCGACCGTCAACGGCTGGACCAGCAGCTGCAGATGGCCGATCGCCGACTCGTTCTCCAGGTCCGGCGAGGGGGTCTCCACCCACCAGGACGCGGTCTTGGAGATCAGCCAGCCGACCGCCGCCTGGAACGACTCGGCCGCCTCGTCCAGCACCTTCCCGCCGATCGCGCCCCCGATATCGGGCATCGAGGGAAGGAACGGATTCCCGCCCCCGTCGTTGTCCACCGGCTGGACGCACGCCGGATCCATGACCGGCGAGCACGGGTCGAGCGGAAGCATCAGCCACCCCCGCCCTGCAAGCGGACGTAGCCGTCTGGCGACTCGATCGCCGACGCCGCCCCGGCCCACGTCCCGCCGGGCGGTCCGACGACACGCCAGTCACCGTCCTGCCAGCGCAGCTGGACCCTGGTCACCGCGCGGGCGGTCACATCACTGTCGCCCGGACCGGCCGAAACCAGATCCACGCTCGCGCCCTGCGGCGAGTAGCCCTGCCAGCGGAAACCCTCCAGCACGACGTACCCGCGCCCCAACGCGGCACCGTCGGGCCGGTCACCACGCAACTCCTCGTACGCCGCGCGGGTCGAGGCCAGCAGAGCTTCGGCGTCCGGGCCGATGACCTGCTCTTCGATGGTGGGCTCGAACACCTTCGGCCCCCACTGCACGTTCGCCCGCACCGCGATATGCACCGCGGCCAGCAACGACCCCAGCGGCGTGCGAGCAAACCCGGCCGCCCGATCACCGCCGACCTCCCGTGGACCAGCCGCCCCCGAGTAGGGCAGCAGGACACCGTGGTAATCCCGCCACGACAATTCAGCCAACGACACCTCCGGCGCGCTCACCAGCCGCCCTGCCTGCACGGGTGGACCGGCGGGCGCCGGCCTGCTCTCCGGCTCGGTCCCGACCACTGGAGGCACCACCAGCCCGAGCAAAGCCGCACCGGCGATCACCGCCCCCGCGATGACACAGCCGCGCCGCCACCAGCCGACACCGTCGCCCCGCCCGGTGCTCTTCTCCAGCCCGGTCATTCGAAGAACACCCCGACGATCGGAGCCGCCGTCGCCGCCAGGCTGAGCCCTCCGAGCACCCAGGGGATGCCGGTCGCGCCGTCGGCCGCGAACGTCGATCGGTTCTTGCGCCCGATGGCCATCTGGCCCGCGCAGATGAACAGCCCGGCGACGCCGCAGATGAGCACGCCCCACTTGCCCCACGCCAGCAGCGTGTTCATCTTCTGATCCAGGCCCGGCGGCGGCTCCGGAGGCGGGTCGGGCACATCGACGTCGGCGTGCGGTACCAGCAGCGACAGGTCGATGAGTGAGGTCAGCACGATCATCGCCCCCTGCCGGCCGACATGCCGACCAGGCAGCGGAGTTCATCAAGGGCCCGCCGCGCCTTGCCTGGCAGGTCGATCACGCACGGGTCCTCCACCAGCCGTAGCCCACGGACGCGCGGCACCCGGACCACACCGCCCACCCGTCCGGCCAGCAGCGCGAACCGGGCCGTCGCCTCCCGCGACTCCGGGCCGCCGTCGCTGACGATCGCCAGCGCCGACACCCGCTCGTCCCAGTCCGACAGCGCGCCGATCGCGGCTGTGGCGTCCTTGGCGGCGACCGCCGTGTTCCGCACGACCAAGACCACCGGGCGGCCCTTGGCCCGCATCGGCGACCGGCCGAGCTCCAGCAGCGACTGGATCGAGCCCATGTCCCACGCGGCAGGCAGCAGCGCGGTCAGCGTGGACGTCCCGGCGCCGCCATGTGCGCCGACCAGGACCACGTCCAGGACTTCCCGCGGCCTGTGGACCGGCATTGGTCCGGTTTGTCGAAGACTCACCCACATACCCCCGAATCGATGCTCTGAGTTGCTGGACGATCACCGTACGTGGCAGAATCGTGGAGCGCAAGCATCGTCAAACAGTTTCTTGGAACTCCATAACATGCCAGAACGTGCTTCCGCAGCACCCATCCACCACACTGGAAGGGACGAACCGTGACCGCCGACCCAGGAGCCCCCGCGATGACCGAGACACCCGGCCGCGACCCCGACATCCTCACCACCGCCGAACTCGCGACCAAACTCGGCCTGTCGCCCCAGACCGTCCGCCGGATGGCCAACGCCGGGCAGATCCCCGCCCTCAAAACCGGCAAAGACTTCCGCTACTCCTGGGAAGCAGTCCGCCAGGTGCTGCGGCAGCCCCACCACCAACCCGGGGAAGCCGCCGATGACCCAACCCACCAGCCACAACCCGCGCAGACACCCAAGAAGGGCGCCGGCTACCGCGCCCAACGCCAAGCCCGCACCGGCGCACGGGACTAACCGCCTCAGCTCGCTGCAGCGGCCCACCCGGTGAAGGCCGCGGCCACCGCATGCGCCGCCGCACTCCTCCTGCCGCTGGCGCTCGTCATTCTTCTCGCCGGGCAGAACTCGGCCGCTGATATCGGCTCAGGGCTGGCCGGAGCACCCACCACCTACGCCAAACGCGACATTCCGGCCTCGTACCTGCGCTGGTACCTCGACGCCGCCCAAACCTGCCCCGGCCTGCCCTGGAACGTCCTGGCCGCGATCGGCAAGATCGAATCCGACCACGGCCGATCCACCATGCCCGGCGTCCACACCGGCCAGAACCACACCGGAGCCGGTGGCCCCATGCAATTCCTGGCCGCCACCTGGGCCGCCTACGGCGCCGACGGCGACCACGACGGCCACAAAGACCGCTACAACCCCGCCGACGCCATCCACGGCGCCGCCAACTACCTGTGCGCCAACGGCGCCGGCAAAGGCAGAAAACGCCTCAAGCAGGCGATCTGGCGTTACAACCACGCCGACTGGTACGTCCGCAAAGTCCTCGACCAAGCCGCCCGCTACGCCACCCCCACCACCAGCCGACGCGGCGCCATCGCCGTCAAAGCCGCCCTGCGCTGGCTCGGCACCCCCTACTCCTGGGGCGGCGGCGGACCCTCAGGCCCTACCTACGGCATCGCCCACGGCGCCGGCACCAAAGGCTTCGACTGCTCCGGCCTCACCCAACACGCCTGGGCCCAAGCCGGCGCCCGCCTACCCCGCGTCGCCGCCGCCCAATACCGCGCAGGCACCCACATCCCCCGAGCCCAACTCCAGCCCGGCGACCTGCTCTTCTTCGCCACCAACCCCGCCAACCCCGCCACCATCCACCACGTCGGCATCTACTACGGCCGCGGACGCATGATCCACGCCCCACACACCGGCGACGTCGTCCGCATCGCCCAATTCGCCGGCAACCCCTACCGCGAACGCCAATACATCGGCGCCACCCGCCCCACACCTCGAATCGAAACCTGACCGGAGGCCCACGCTTGCACCCACACCACAACCCCAACCGCCGCCACGGTCCAAGCCACGCCCCTGCAACCAGGAACCAGCACCCACCAGGCAGGTCTCCGGCGAAGGGGACGAAGAAGAAGCCGTCCTGCGGGCCGATCCGCGCCTTCAGCTACGGCGGCGGCTGGCAATCCACCGCCGCCCTAGTCCTGGCCGCGCAAGGCCACATCGACTTCGACCGCTTCCTGTTCGCCAACGTCGGCGACGACTCCGAACACCCCGCCACCCTGCGCTACATCCGCGAACACGCCGCTCCCTACGCCGCCGCCCACGGCAT
>NZ_JBEZGN010000086.1:0-4065 GCF_040650055.1 Spirillospora sp. NPDC048819
TTGTAGAAGATGAGCGCGAGCATCCAGCCCGCGACGCGGGTGAACCACGCTTTGGTCGATGAGGTGAGCATCCCGGCCGCTGCCAGCGGCAGCAGGCCGGCCAGGATGACCAGCGCCCCTCCGCGAAACAGCAGCAGCAGGGCCTGGATGATGCCGATGAACAGCGCGAACAGGCACAAGATCAGCACCAGCGCCGCCGGTGTCCCGGACGGGAACGTCACGATCTTGGTCATCCGCTCGGCGAAGCCGCCTTGAGAGGACGCGGTCAGCACCCAGCCGCACCACTCGTCGCCCCACTGCAGCAGCAGGTTCGGCACAAGCGCGCCGATCGCGGTGACCGCCGTCAGCACGACCAGACCCCGGCCGGCGTCGATCAGCGGGTTCGCCTTGTGGGTCAGCGCCATCCGCGCGGCGACGACCAGCAGCGCCATCACCGCGACCGCGACCGTCAACGGCTGAACCAGCAGCTGCAGATGCCCGATCGCCGACTCCTTCTCCAGGTCCGGCGAGGGGGTCTCCACCCACCAGGACGCGGTCTTGGAGATCAGCCAGCCGACCGCCGCCTGGAACGACTCGGCCGCCTCGTCCAGCACCTTCCCGCCGATCGCGCCCCCAATATCGGGCATCGAGGGAAGGAACGGATTCCCGCCCCCGTCGTTGTCCACCGGCTGGACGCACGCCGGATCCATGACCGGCGAGCACGGGTCGAGCGGAAGCATCAGCCACCCCCGCCCTGCAAGCGGACGTAGCCGTCCAGCGACTCGATCGCCGACGCCGCCCCAGACCACGCCCCGCCGGGCGGTCCGACGACACGCCAGTCACCGTCCTGCCAGCGCAGCTGGATCCGGGTCACCGCGCGGGCGGTCACATCACTGTCGCCCGGACCGGCCGACACCAGATCCACGCTCGCGACCTGCGGCGAGTAGCCCTGCCAGCGGAAACCCTCCAGCACGACATACCCGCGCCCCAACGCGGCACCGTCGGGCCGGTCACCGCGCAACTCCTCGTACGCCTGGCGGGTCGAGGCCAGCAGGGCTTCGGCGTCCGGGCCGATGACCTGCTCGTCGATGGTGGGCTCGAACACCTTCGGCCCCCACCGCGCGTTCGCCCGCACCGCGATATGCACCGCGGCCAGCAACGCCCCCAGCGGCGTGCGAGCAAACCCGGCCGCCCGATCATCGCCGACATCGCCTGGGCCAGCCGCCCCCGAGTAGGGGAGAAGGACACCGTGGTAATCCCGCCACGCCACACCCGCAAACGACACCTGCGGAGCGTTCACCAGCTGCCCCGCCTGCACCGTCGTCCGGACGGTGATGGGCGGGCTGTTCGGCTCGGTCCTGAACGCCACCGGCGCGGCCAGCCCGGTCAACGTTCCTCCGGCGATCACTGTCATCGCGATGACCCGGCCACGACGCCACCACGCAACACCCTCTTGGCGTCGGCTCATTCGAAGAACACCCCGACGATCGGCGCCGCTGTCGCGGCCAGGCTGAGCCCGCCGAGCACCCACGGGATACCGGTCGCGCCGTCAGCTGCGAACGTCGATCGGTTCTTGCGTCCGATGGCCATCTGGCCCGCGCAGATGAACAGACCCGCGACCCCGCAGATCAGCACGCCCCACTTGCCCCATGCCAGCAGCGTGTTCATCTTCTGATCCAGCCCCGGCGGCGGCTCCGGAGGCGGATCGGGTACATCGACGTCGGCGCCCGGCACCAGCCGCGACAGGCCGAGCAGCGATGTCAGCATGAGCATCGCCCCCGCTCGCCCGACACGCCGACCAGGCGGCGCAGCTCATCGAGGGCGTGGCGCGCCTTGCCGGGCAGAGCGACCACGCACGGGTCCTCCACCAGCCGCAGCGCCCGCACATGCGGAACGCGCACCACGCCCCCGACCCGTCCTTCCAGCAGCGCGAATCGGGCCGTGGCGTCCCGCGATTCGGGGCCGCCGTCGCTGACGATCGCCAGCGCCGACACCCGCTCATCCCAGTCCCACAACGCGCCGATCGCGGCCGTCGCGTCCTTGGCCGCCACCGCGGTGTTCCGCACCGCCAGTACCACCGGGCGGCCCTTGGCGCGCAGCGGCGAACGGCCCACCTCCAGCAGCGGCTTGATCGAGCCCATATCCCACGCCGCCAGCAGCAGTGCGGTCAGCGTGGACGTTCCCGCGCCGCCATGCGCGCCGACCACGACGACCTCCAACACCTCTTCGCGCGCCTGATGGCCCGGGATCGGTCCGGTTTGTCGAAGACTCACCCACATACCCCCGAATCGATGCTCTGGGTTGCTGGACGATCACCGTACGTGGCAAGATTATGGAGCGCAAGCATCACAAAACAATTTCTTGAAACGCCATCACACGTCAGAACGTGCTTCCGCAGCACCCATCCACCACACTTGGAAGGACGAACCGTGACCGCCGATCCAGGAGCCCCCGCGATGACCGAGACACCCGGCCGCGACCCCGACGTCCTCACCACCGCCGAACTCGCGACCAAACTCGGCCTGTCGCCCCAGACCGTCCGCCGGATGGCCAACGCCGGGCAGATCCCCGCCCTCAAAACCGGCAAAGACTTCCGGTACTCCTGGGAAGCAGTCCGCCAGGTGCTGCGGCAGCCCCACCACCAACCCGGGGAAGCCGCCGATGACCCAAACCACCAGCCACAACCCGCTGAGGCGCCCAAGAAGGGCGCCGGCTACCGCGCCCAACGCCGCGCCCGCTCCGGCGCCAACAACACCACCGACTAACCGCCCCGCCTCACCCCGGCGGCCCACTCGGTGAAGGCCGCGGCCACCGCATGCGCCGCCGCCGTCCTCCTGCCGCTGGCGCTCCTCATCCTCCTCGCCGGGCAGAACTCGGCCGCGGGCATCGACTCAGGGCTGGCCGGAGCACCCACCGCCGAGGCCAAACGCGACATCCCACCGGCCTACCTGCGCTGGTACCTCGACGCCGCCCACACCTGCCCCGGCCTGCCCTGGAACGTCCTGGCCGCCATCGGAAAGATCGAATCCGACCACGGCCGCTCCACCATGCCCGGCACCCACTCCGGCGAAAACTCGGCCGGAGCCGGCGGCCCCATGCAATTCCTCGCCGCCACCTGGGCCGCCTACGGCGTCGACGGCGACCACGACGGGCGCAAGGATCGCTACAACCCCGCCGACGCGATTTACGGCGCCGCCAACTACCTGTGCGCCAACGGCGCCGGCAAAGGCGGAAAGCACCTGCGCCGCGCGATCTGGCACTACAACCACGCCGACTGGTACGTCCGCAAAGTCCTCGACCAGGCAGCCCACTACGCCACCCCCACCACCAGCCGACGCGGCGCCATCGCCGTCAAGGCAGCCCTGCGCTGGCTGGGCACCCCCTACTCCTGGGGCGGCGGCGGACCCTCCGGCCCCACCTACGGCATCGCCCACGGCGCCGGCACCAAAGGCTTCGACTGCTCCGGCCTCACCCAATATGCCTGGGCCAGGGCCGGCGCCCGCCTACCCCGCGTCGCCGCCGCCCAATACAACGCAGGCACTCACATCCCCCGCCGCCAACTCCAACCCGGCGACCTGCTGTTCTTCGCCACCAACCCGGGCAACCCCGCCACCATCCACCACGTCGGCATCTACTACGGCCGCGGACGCATGATCCACGCGCCCCACACCGGCGACGTCGTCCGCATCGCCCAATTCACCGGCAACCCCTACCGCGAACGCCAATACATCGGCGCCATCCGCCCCACCCCACACACCACCAAGACCTGACCGGAGGAACGCCCTTGCACCCACACCACAACCCCAACCGCCGCCACGGCCCGAGTCCCACCCCTGCAACCAGAAACCAGCACCCACCACGCACGTCCCCGGCGAAGAAGACGAAGCAGAAGCCGCCCTGCGGGCCGATCCGCGCCTTCAGCTACGGCGGCGGCTGGCAATCCACCGCCGCCCTCGTCCTAGCCGCCCAAGGCCACATCGACTTCTCCACGTTCCTGTTCGCCAACGTCGGCGACGACTCCGAACACCCCGCCACCCTGCGCTACATCCGCGAACACGCCGCTCCCTACGCCGCCGCCCACGGCAT
>NZ_JBEZGN010000087.1:0-3984 GCF_040650055.1 Spirillospora sp. NPDC048819
TTCCTGTTCGCCAACGTCGGCGACGACTCCGAACACCCCGCCACCCTGCGCTACATCCGCGAACACGCCGCTCCCTACGCCGCCGCCCACGGCATCGACCTGCGCGAACTGCACCGCATCCGCCGCGACGGCAGCACCGAAACCCTCTACGGCCGCCTGATGCGCGAAGGGTCCCGCTCCATCCCCATCCCCGTGCGCATGAGCAACGGTGCCCCCGGCACCCGCTCCTGCTCAGTTAACTGCACTTCCTTCACCTGGGTGATCATGGCACCTCATGTCGTGATCAAGGAGTGTGAAGTGGACCTTCGTCGTGAGCTGACGGAAGGCCGTGTGCAGGTCCCGCGCGTGGGGTCGGTGGTGAAGGTGTCGCGCCTGCATCCGCCGTACGGGGTCGTCGACCAGGCCGCCGTCGAGGTCGAACCGGTGACGCGGTATCTGGAGGATCTGGTGTTGGGGGACAGCAGCCCGTTGACCTGCCGAAGCTACGCCTACGGGATGCTGGGATGGTTCCGGCTGCTGTGGGCGCTGGAGATCGGCTGGGACCAGGCGACGGAATCCGACGTGGCGGTGCTGGTCGGCTGGCTGCGGAGTGCGCCGAACCTGCAGCGGCGGCGGGCTGTCGGGAAGCCCGAACCTGGGACGGTGAACCTGCGGACGGGCAAGCCGAGCCCTGGGCCCGGGTACGCAAAGTCGACGATCAATCACACGTTGACGGTGATCAGCGGGTTCTACGAGTACCACGCTCACTGGAGCCGGGGCCCGGTGGTCAACCCGGTGCCGTCCTCGCCGCAGCGGCGCCGCGCGCTGTCGCACCTGAGCCCGCTGGAGTCCAAGCCGGTCGTGGGCCGGGCCCGGCTGCGGCAGAAGGTGCCTGACCGTCCGCCACGGGCGATCCCGGACCGAATGTGGGACGAGTTGTTCGAGGCGATGGGCTGTGAGCGGGACCGTGCGCTGCTGGAGTTCGCGGTGTCCAGCGGAGCGAGAGCGGCCGAGCTGCTGGGTGTGATGCCCGAGGACATCGACTGGGCAGGGCGTCGGATCTACGTCGTGTCGAAGGGGACCCGCCGCCGGGAGGCGGTGCCTGCCTCGCCGCAGGCGTTCCTCCGGTTGGCGCGGTATCTGGACGAGGTCGGGACACCGAGACCGGCCGAGTCGATCTGGCGGGCGCGGCGGGGCCCTGACCGGCCGCTGAGCTACTGGGCCCTGCGGCGAGTTATGCAGCGCGCCAACGCGTTGATCGGCACCAACTGGACCTGGCACGACCTGCGGCACACCGCCGCGACCCGAATGGCGACCAGCGGCAAACTCACTCTGGCCGAGGTCCAGACGATCCTGCGGCACGCCAACGTCCAGACCACCGGACGGTACCTGACCACCGGAATCGAGGAGATGGCCGACCGGCTGTTCGAGCACTACACCCGGCCGCAGCCACAGGCCCACTACCCGTCCGGCTACGCCGCCGATGACATCGCGGCGGTGTTCGGTGGCTGAAACGCGTCCGACCACCGGCGTCAGCCGTCGCCACGGCCCCCTGGTCCCCGAGCTCGGCTTCTCCAGCCGCTTCGTGTCGGGTCGCAGGATCACACCCGAGCCCGCGATCGTGAGCGTCCCGCCCCGGCCGCATGGAGAACTTGCCACTGGCTCGATCGACCACCTGGCCCGGCTGGCCACCGAGGTCTGGGACGGCGCCAAGGTCACCCGCTATCAGCGCGGCGAGGCCACCCGCGCGGTCCTGCGGTATCTCCTGGACTATCCGGGAGAGACCTGGCAGGAACGCTGGGATGCCAGCCCACTGGGACGGGCCGAGATCAAGGCATCCGATCTCGGATCCCGCCGAACCGACGGACGGTCCTTCAGCCCAGGCGTGCGATCGTTGTTCTGCCTGCGCGTCATCCGGCCCTCTCTGCTGGCGTTTCGCGCCAACTCCTTCACCGGATACTCGGGGTTCTTCGTCACCGCGCAGAATGACCCCCTGCTGGACAAGTACGCCGAACAGGTCGCCGCCCATGAGATGTCCGGGGATCACCGTCGTTTCGCACTGTTCGAGGTGTGCCTGCTGCTGACCGTGCAAGGCATCTCCCTGGCCGATCTGACTCCGGCCGCGATGTTGCATCACGGTCACGAGACCCGCCGGGTCACGGCGATCCGCAACCCCGGCAGTAAGAGCGCCAACCGGTTCGCCGGACCAGCGGCGTGGAACGTCCTGCACGCGATGGGCCACTTCCCGGCCGGCACCCCGACCACCATGCGTGAGGCCCTGCACCGCGGCCAACTCACCGTCGAGGAACTGATCGACCGCTACACCATCCGCAACCAGGCGGTCCGGCGGCTGCTCATCGACTACTTCACCCGCAGGTCAGCCGACACCGACTACGCCACCCTGTCCCACTTGGTCCTCGAACTGGCCCACCTCTTCTGGGAGAAGATCGAAAGGATCAACCCCGACCAGGCCGACCTGCGGATCGCGCCCGAGGTCTACACGACCTGGCGACACATGATCAACACTCGCAACGACGGCAAACCCCGCGCCGGCGTCGACGGGATCGTCATCATCGTCCGCAGCTTCTACTACGACCTGCACACCTGGGCCGCCCACGAACCCGAACTCTGGGGTCCCTGGGTGGCGCCCTGCCCGGTCCCGCCCAGCGAACTACGTGGCCTGGGTAAACGCCGCCGCCGGATCAACGAACGCTCCGCGGACCGCACCCGCCAACGACAGCCACTGCTGCCCCTGCTGGTCCAGCACGTCGAAGCCCGTTACGAGCGGGCCCGCACCCTCCTCGAACGCGCCGCCTTCCTCCCGGACGGAGCCGCCTTCGAGCTGCATGGACGGACCTACCGGCGGATCGTCACCCGCCACGACCGGCACCGGCGGCGGCAGCGCGGTCGCCTGGCCGTCCGCGTCCGCGACGAGATGACCGGTCAGATCATCCACGTCGAGACCGAGGAAGAGCAGGCGTTCTGGGAGTGGGCCTGCATCCAGACGCTGCGGCACTCGGGCGTCCGGATCGAGGAGATGTGCGAACTCACCCACCTCAGCATCCGCCAATACCGCCGCCCGAACGGTGAGGTCATCGCGCTACTGGTGATCGCCCCGTCCAAGACCGACCGCGAACGCGTCATCCCGATGAGCGCCGAGCTGTTCCATGTGATCGCGTCGATTATCCGTCGTCACACCCGTGACGGCCGCTCGATCCTCCTTCTGAACCGCTTCGACGCCCACGACAAGCTCTGGAGCACGCCCCTGCCCTTCCTGTTCCAGCGTCAACAGGGCTCCACCCGCCGCGTCCTGGCCCCGGCGACCGTCCTGCACATGCTCCGGCGCATCTGCGATGACCTCGCCGAACAGCATCCCGAGTTCCGCACCGTCCGGTTCACCCCGCACGACTTCCGAAGGATCTTCACCACCGAACTGGTCAACAGCGGCCTGCCCATACACATCGGCGCCGCCCTGCTCGGCCATCTCAACATCCAGACCACCCGCGGCTACGTCGCGGTCTTCGAGGAAGACGTCATCCGGCACTACACCGCCTTCCTTGCCGACCGCCGCGCTCTGCGCCCTATCGACGAGTACCGCGACACCACCCCCGCCGAGTGGCAGGAGTTCGAAGAACACTTCGACAAGCGCAAGGTCGAACTCGGATCCTGCGGACGTCCCTACGGCACCCCCTGCCAGCACGAACACGCCTGCATCCGCTGCCCGATGCTGCACATCAAACCCAAGATGCTCGACCGGCTCGTTGAGATCGAGACCGACCTGCTCACCCGCCGGGAACGTGCGCAGGCCGAGGGCTGGCTCGGCGAGATCGAGGGCATCGACCTCACCCTGACCTTCCTACGAGCCAAGCGAGAAGAGTCCCAACGGCTGACCCGGCGACCCGCTATCAACCTCGGCATCCCTCAACTCCCGCCAACCAACACCAGGCAGGAGACCCAGCAATGAACACCACAGTTGCCCGTTCACGCCAGGTGCAGATAAGCACC
>NZ_JBEZGN010000088.1:0-3956 GCF_040650055.1 Spirillospora sp. NPDC048819
GTCATCGTCACTCTGCTCAGTACCCGTTCTCGCCCTGTTCACATCAGTTAGGGAACTTCATCCCCTCGTGTCCCACCTGAGCCTGACACAGAGGGAGTGTCGCGGTGATGACCTCCGCAGCGGCCAACCATCCAGTGACGTCATCGTCGTTCTTGTGATCGTTCAACGGCACTGTGTCGAGTTCCAGCATCCTGTTGTCGTAGGCGGTGAGCGTCAGAGTAAGTGTCAGACCCTTGTTGCGAGGGGTGGGCTCGACGTTCATGGTCTCGCGGATCCGCTTCAGGCTGGCTGGCACTAGAACCTCCGATAGTTGCTTAGCTACTGGTGTCAACATAGAGGCAACTGATTACAAGCAAGATCAGGACCGTCCAGGGGCGTCCCCACGGGTCTCCTGACCAGCGGGGCAACCTTCCGCCCGTCCACACCCGTCCAAGGCCATCCGACCCCGTTGTTAGCAAGCGCGTTAGCACCCACACCCGTCCCGGAGGGTGCGCCCGCGCGAACGGCGAGACGGTGTGACAGACAGCTTCGCGCGGGCGTACCCTCCGGCCCGCGGGGGGCTGGGGGTCGCGAGACCCCTCGCTTCACGCACGATTGGCTTGAGGGCCGGTGACCTGACCTTCTTGACGTGAGCACCAGCGACCATGCGGGTAACCAGTCTGTCGCTGACGTGCACCATGCACGTTGGTCGAATCACCGTCGTTGCCGCTAAAGCCTGCAGTATCAGTGCACACGCACTACACTGCGGGCTATGTCTGGTGGCGCAACTCTAGAAAACCTGGAAGAACAACTCCGCGGCGAGCGTGGAAAAGTTGACGTAGCAGTACACAATTTTTCCGTCCGTGAACTCGTAAGAATGATCGTCGACGAAGAACTCAACGCGACTCCGAACTATCAGCGCAAGTTCCGCTGGGAGGAGGAGGACGAAGCCCTATTTATTGAGTCAGTCTTCCTGGGACTCCCCATTCCCCCTCTCTTTGTAGCCACCAACGTGGGGTTCCAGTGGGAAGTAGTAGACGGCCTTCAGCGTCTCTCCACCCTGGCGCACTTCGTCGCAAAAGATGGGGAAGATGCCCGATTTATCGGCAGGAAGCGACCGCTTCGTTTGGCCAGCCTAGAGAAGTTGACCGAACTAAATGGCTACACATTTTCGGAGCTACCCAAGAACCTGCAGGTCTATTTCGGGCGCCAACCACTCCAAGTCATCTCTCTCACAGATAAGAGTGACCGACAGGTTCGGTTCGATGTATTCGAGCGTCTGAACCGTGGAGGAATCCAGCTTACCGCACAAGAAGTTCGTGCCTGTGTCTACACGGGCGACTTCAACGACTTCATCGAAGAGCTATCTGCTGACTCTCGGCTGAAGACTCTGGTGAAACTGCAACGCAGTCACGAGAACGACGGAACTAGGGCGGAGCAAGTTCTCAAGTTCTTCGCATACAAGAATAACAGGGAAGCCTTTGATGGAAAAGTGGAGCGCTTTCTCAACAAATATATGGAAATTGCAGACACGGCTTTTGACTTTAAGGCCGAACGTGCGCTCTTCGACCAGGCTTTGGAAACTCTCTATACTGTATGTGACGGCAAGCCCCTCTTGCGAAAGCAGACAAAGGTAACACCGTTGGTGCAGTTCGAAGCGTGCCTGGTGGCGGCTGGAGACCTGGCAGCCGAGGGCAGCGAAGTCGGCGACGTCGACTCGGAGTGGCTTGAAGACCGCGAACTTCGGGCTTCCAGCGGAGCGGGATCAAATACCAAGGCTATGCTACGCCGTCGCCTCCAGCGGGCTAAGGATTTGCTTCGTGGCGATACATGATGCACTAACTCTTGAAGTGCAGGCTCAGGGGGAACGTCTTTTACGTCGTTGTGATGACTTGAAGAAGTTCCTTGCCCTCGTCAGACTCTCCCCAGATTCTAAACAGAGCACGCGCTGGGAATCCGAAGCCAGAGATGCTAGGGCTTTAGCCGTTGTATGCACCATGGCCGAACTCGAGGCATTCACGAAGTTTTTGATTCAAGAGACGCATAGGGAGTTGAACGATTCTGGCCTGACTGTAAGTAGTCTCCGCGCCAGTCTTCGCCAACTCGCTGCTCACACAACATTTGAAAGTCTGCGCGACCTTTCTGACCATTCGAAACTATGGGAACGTAGGAAGTATGCAACAACCCTCGAGTTGTGCAGAGATCCGATAGACCTCCCCCTTGAGCGGAAGCATGCTCAGCCGCCGCTCGATGGAAGAACATTGCGACCCGAACACTTCAATCGAATTTGGGAGATTTACGGGCTTTCGGGTGAGGCATTTCCTGTGGCAGCCTGGAGTGCTTCACTGCAAAAATTGGCGCTTTTCAGAAATGATGTTGCACATGGAAATATTTCCTACATGGAGGTTTTTCAACAAGCGGGTCGTTCTGTATCGGACGTAGAACGTTACGTAAATGACATTAATGAGTTCGTCATTTACCTGGCCACTTCATGGGTTGACTATCTAGAGGCGCAAGACTATTTGACCTTTCGAATCTCAACGAAGAATTGACCTGGCAGGTTTAAGCTCTTAGGTTGGCCCCGATGAACTTCACCTGTGACGCTTTGCTCTAATCTATCCATTGCGCTATTCGCTGTCCCAAGTAGCGTTTCTTGCGGGCGGGCGGGCGGGCGACGCGGTGCGGCGGGACCGGACGGGACAGGCCGCATGCCCGGCGCGCCGGGGCGGGCGGCCGCCGGCGGCGCGTAGCGGCGCCCTTGAAGACGTGAAGAAAGTCCTCATCCAGCGGGCGGGGTACCCGACTGACCTGGGGTTTTAGGTGTCTTGGCCGCCGATAGTCGGGCCTTCGGGCCAGAGGGCTGTGAGGTCGGTTGGGGTGAGTGGGTCTCGGTAGGCGGCCTGGAGGACGGTCGTCTTGGTTGCCTGGTCGGTGTCGGCGAGGTTGGCGAACCAGTCGAGTCCGGCGGGGTAGGCCCACAGGTAGGAACGCAGTTGCGGGTTGGCTCCTCGGTCGGTGAGGAGGTCGGCTATGGCTGCTTCCTTGATCCAGGGCATGCGGAATCGGGCGTGGTCGGCCAGTTCGGTGATGGTGGCGTCCTGGTTGAGGGCTACGTGCAGTTCGGCGCGGACGAGTTGGTTGTAGTGGTCGAATCTGGTGCGGGTGACCAGTAGCTCGTCGTCGGGGGCGACGTACAGGGGGAGCGCTTGGGCCAGTCCTTCGAGGAGGACTTGTTGCGGGGCGTGTACCGACATCAGGCGTACCCAGGGGACGTCTTCGGTGGCTGCTCGGGCTGACCAGCTCGCGCCTTGCAGGCCGTGGCCGAGGACCTCGTGTAGGGCGAATTGGCGGGCGGCGACCTTGGTGAAGCTGGCGCGGCGGAGGTTGAGGCGGAGTCGGACCTTGTCGCCGGCGCCGTCCAGCCAGTACGCCCAGTAGGCGTCTACCTCGGTGGTTTCGATGGTGAGGTTGAACGGGGCTTGGCTGCCGGTGATCTGGCGGACGGGGGTCTCGTAGTCGGCGGCGGCCTGGCGGATGGCGTCGGGGGCCTCGTCGGTCTCGATGGGGCCTTCGACGGCGTTGAGATCGCGAACGGTGTCGGGTCCCCACTGGATGCCCAGGGCTGCGAGTGCCTGGCGGGCCTGGTCGCCGCGGTGGGTGATGTAGCCGTCCTGCCATCCGGCGGCGGCGCATCCTTGGGTTGCCTGGACGTAGTCGTTCAGGGGCGGGTGTTCACCAAGGAGGGCGCCGAGGTAGGCCATGTCGGCGGTGAGACGCGTGGTGAGGCAGTCGGCTCCGGCCTCGGCGGCGCGGGTCCGTAGGTCGGTGAGGTGCTGGTGGACGGCGAGACGGCTGGCGGCTGGCTCGGTGGGCGTGGTGGTGGCCCTCTGTGTCAGGCTCAGGTGGGACACGAGGGGATGAAGTTCCCTAACTGATGTGAACAGGGCGAGAACGGGTACTGAGCAGAGTGACGATGA
>NZ_JBEZGN010000089.1:0-3721 GCF_040650055.1 Spirillospora sp. NPDC048819
GCAACCTGATCGCCTACGTCCCGCAGGAACCCGCGATGTTCCACCGATCCGTCCACGACAACATCGCCTTCGCCCGGCCCGGCGCCACCGAGACCCAGATCCGCCAAGCCGCGCGGGCGGCACACGTCACCGAGTTCGTCGAAAGCCTCCCGAACGGGTTCGACACGCTCGTCGGCGAGCGAGGCGTCAAACTCTCCGGCGGCCAGCGACAGCGCGTCGCCCTCGCCCGCGCCATCCTCCGAGACGCCCCGATCCTGCTACTGGACGAGGCCACCAGCGCACTGGACTCCGAAAGCGAACTCCTCGTCCAACAGGCCCTGTGGCACCTCATGCGCGACCGCACCGCACTGGTCGTCGCCCACCGTCTGAGCACCGTCGTCCGCATGGACCGCCTAGTCGTTCTCGACCGCGGCCACATCCTCGAAGAAGGCACCCACCGGGAACTCCTCCAGTCCAAAGGCCCCTATGCCCGGCTCTGGAATCACCAGTCCGGCGGCTTCCTCACCGAACAAGCCACCCCGGACACCGCGAGCACCGGCCAGCGTGACCGCAACTCTCAGCCCGCAACCGGCTGACCCGACCCGCCTCCAGCGGCCACACTGATGAACCCCTCATCGCCAACGACGATCGAATGCGCAGGGCCCATCCCTCGGCGGACGCCAGAAGCTCCGAGTCCGATGACCGATCTCCAGCCCACCCCCCGGCCACCCGGATCGCGGCAGAAGAGTGAACCACTTCGTCCTATTTTGAGTACATGCTGATCTTGATTAGTCTCGAGACTGTCGCTCGTAGGCTGATCAGCGTTAAAGGGGTCAGTTCAACCTTCTTCAAAGTTGCCCTCGCCCAGAGCGGTCAATTCCTCCTCTTCACCGAGCGGCCCCTCGCTCAACTCGAGGAGATTGGCCATTGCTTCCCTCGCAGATGGTTGGCTGCCAGACCTTGCCACTGCCCGCCATGCCTTGGCGGCTCCCCGAGCATCGCCGAGTTCCATGCACATCCTGCCCAGCAGCACCCCGGCTTCTGGCCACAGTCGAGGGTGTCGTCCGTTGACCACCTCGCGGAACACGGCTGCGGCATTGCGGAAGCGGCCGAACCAGTAGTGGTAGAGACCGATCCAGAAAGCCGCCTCTAAACGATACTCGGGATGCCCGGAGTTGTAAGCGGTCTTGAGGTGTCGCATGCCCAACTGAACCCGGTTCAGAGTTCCGTAGAGCTGGCCCAGCGATATGTGCGCAGCCGGGGTAAACTCGGGATGCTCGGCAGCGATGGACGCCTCATACGCCTGGATCGCGCCATTCAAATCCTCGCGGTCCTCCAATAGGCGTCCCAGGACCCATGGGGCCTTGGCCCGCGCTTCGTGCTGCCTTGATTCAGCGGCCCTGCTCAGCAGCGATACAGCTTCGTCGGTGGCGCCGTCCCGTCCGTACTTCCGCAGTCCGAGTTCAGTCAGGGCCAACGGCGACCATTCCGGGTCGTCAGCTTCGATCGCCTGCTGGTAGAGGTCGTCCACGATGGGCACGTCTGCTCCCTGGGACTTGCGGATCTGAGCCATGAGCAGCGCGGCGTGAGCCCGACGCGCTGCGTCGCCTTTCGTCAGCACGGTTTCCAGCATCGCGACCGCAGCGGCTTCATCCCCAGCCTCCATGCGGAGCAGGCCAATGTTGAATCGCGCCCGCATCACCATCGCAGGTTCAGCGAGATCCAGCACCGCCCTCCACGCGCGTTCCGCACCAGCGGCATCGCCCTCCTCGTGCCGAAGCTCGCCCAACGCGAAGGCGGCCTCCACCGAATGGTCCGCGTCAGCACATTCGATGCACCGTTCGAAGAACGTGGCGGCATCTTCCTTAGAGCCGAACAAGAGTGCCGTGCGCCCCTGCTCGAACAGGGCCTCCGCGCGGTTATCGACTGCCGTGTCGGAGTCTCGGAGGCGTTGAGCAACATGGTCGATCAATACGCGCTTGAACTGTCGATCCTCGTCGGATTCTTCGACGCTTCCATACTGGTCGCCGACTATCTCGGCCAGCCCTTCCTGCGTCGGACGTAGCGCCAGCCTTAGCATGGTGGCCCGCCTTTGAGTCGTTGACAGGTTGGCATCGGAGAAGTCCCGGTCGAGTGCAACCAACGCCTTCTCCGTTTCACCGGATAGGGTGTAGTGCGCACCTAGGGCCAGGAAAGCCTCGAGAGACCATTCCTGGCCCTGCTCGGCGACAAAGGTCCACAATCTGATTGCGGTTTCGGTATCGCCATCCTTCTTAGAGAAATCGCCGAGCTGATAGGCCGCAAAGCATGCTTCGCTGGATAGTCCGTCGCGTACGCCCGCCTGGTATGCGGCCTCGAGTGACTCGCGGGTCGCTCGCTGGTCCCCAAGTTCCATGTATGCGAGAGCAGCAAGTATTCGTTCCCGCGCCTCTAGCGGGCTCACAGTCGAAGCCTTGACATGAGCCGTCGCGGCGTAGGTCAACCGCTGCAGTTCCCTCGCCCTCCTTCCGATATGGGCGCATTGCTCGGGTGTCGCGAAGTCGATCAGCTCGGCCCAAAGGGCGTCCGGAATCACCCTGTTCGGTTCGGCATCGTCCACCAGCACGCGCGCCACGCTCCACCGCCGTTCGTCGTCGCGGCCCCGAGCCGGATGCACCGTCAGCAGTGCCTCATTCGCCGAGCCGGTCCCCTGCGCCCATACGATGCCCGCTTCGAACAACTCCTCTGATACGGCGATGTTCCTGATCTCGGCCAGGTAATGAGCGAAAAGCCGTCGCAACTCGCTGTCGGTGACCGGGCGCTCGAGCCCGGCACGACGGCAGTCGATGGCCGCGCGCACCAGCGCCATGCCCGCGGGATTGGCCGCACTCGCTGTATTCAGCCGGAGGATCAGCATGTCCCGATCATCATCGGCAACGTCACCGAGCCCGTCCACGTCCGACGGCACGACCCCGCCGCGGGAGTTGATCTTGACTTGTTCTACGAGCACCGGATCGTAGAGCAGATGCAACAGGTACGCTCTCCGCAGAGCGGACCGCGCAACCTGCCATTGATCAGGCGGGGCGGCGAGGATTGCGGCGACGACGCTGGCCGAGATGGTTGCCACGATAAACGCGGATGCGGTCAGCCGGTCCACGATCCCGTGTGTCAGGCTGTCCAAGTCGTCAACGGTGAGTTCGTCCACCCAAATCAGGGCGGGTTGCGCCGCTATCGAGGCCAAGTCCACGGTGGCGAGCGCGACGAGCGACTCCACATCGCGCGGGACAAGCACCTTCGTCTCCGGCGAAAGGACTGTCTCAATCGCCTTCCAGGTGGACGTGGACTTTCCCGCCCCATCGTCTCCATACACCAGCAGGAATGGGTACGATCCTGTCGGCGACGCGAGTGCCGCACATAGCTCCTCGTCGACATCAGGACGCGGCAGGTACACCCCCGCAGCGGGCTCGGGCTTGCCATCCCAGTTGTCAGTCAACTCGCTCAGCGTCGGGAAAGGCGCTTGCCGGACCTGGGCCGGCGGGAGAACCGAGAACTCCGCTAGCAGAGCGGCCAGCCATGCGGCCCGGTCAGCCGCCGCGCGCTCCATCGCCTGCACCAGGAGTTCGTGACGCCTGTGCCATTCATGTGTGTCCGCCGCGCTGGCGTCCAATTGGCCACGTCCAGGTAGGTGGTGTATGAGAAGGCCACCTCGCGATCTATTGACTACTTAAGCACCGATTGCCTCAATTGTCATATCGGCATCATC
>NZ_JBEZGN010000090.1:0-3221 GCF_040650055.1 Spirillospora sp. NPDC048819
GCCACCAGCCGTGCGATGTGCAGCTCGTGGGCGGTGAGGGAGTCGGTCGGCTGGGCGGTCCGTTTGCGGGGATGCTCACCGGTGGCGCGCAGCTCGCCGGCGGCGCGGTCGGCGAATGCCTCCGCCCCTTATCCGGCAGCAACTGTTGGGCGGTGCGGAGCTGTTCACAGGCGTCCTGGCGGCGGCCCTCGCGGCGCAGCCACTCGCCGTAGACGAGATGGGTACGAGCGAGGTAACCGCCCATCCGGCTGTGCTTGAGCTCCGCGATCGCTTGCCGCAGCGTCCGGCGCCGCCGGATAGTCGCCCAGCCCGTTGTGGAGCACCGCCATCGCGTACTGAGCCATGGAGGCCTCCGTACTCTCGTCGGAGAGGGCGTCCTGGGCGGTGATGGCGTTGAGGGATCCGCCGGTCCCAGAGTGCGGATGAGTGTGTACAGGACGTCTCTGCGATCCTTCCACCAGCGATCGAGGGGCAGTCCGGCCTCGTCGTGGTCTGCCTCGAATCGCAGGAGGTCCCAGCGTTCGACGTCCTCCAGCCACCAGGTGAGGCTGAAGGCGCCGCCGGCCGCTTCGCCGTGTCGGACCTCGGAAACGAACCAGTGATACATGTGGGGGTCTGGCATCAGCCGGGCCTCCACTAGGCGAAGACTCCGTCGAGGGACGGTACGACCTCAGCCGGCGCGCTCGCCTCGAAGATCCGGCAGCAGGTCGCCGGGGCGCAGGCGGTATTCCTGAAGCCGCAGCCGGTGGTATTTGTCCGTCTCGCCGACCCACTCCATACCGATCCGCTCCGCCGTCGCGGCCGCGCGCTTGTTCGCCGGCCGAACGAGTGAGATCACTTCCTCCACCCCCTGGGCGAACGCCCACCGCGCCAGAGCCGCCCCGGCCTCAGTGGCGTACCCGCGGCCCCACGCCCCGGGCCGGAGTTGCCATCCCATCTCGTAAGCCTCGTCCGGTGGCAGCGGCAACAGCGTCGCGCCGCCGACCAGCTCCCCGGTCGCGAGGCTCTCGATCGCCCAGCGACCGCCGGGGACGATCAGCCGCGGACCTTCGGCGATCCACCGGTCCAGCACCGAGCGCATGGCCGCCAGGTCGGGCACTCGATCCATCGCCGGGTAGAGCCAGCGCGCGACCTCGGCAGTGCCGTAAACGCCGAGCGCGGACTCGGCGTCATCGGCCGTCCACGACCGCAGAACGAGGCGTTCGGAAGCCAACTCGTCCGTCATCTCGTCTCATCTCCTCTCGTCAGGCGGGATATCCGCATATCGGACCTCTGTCCGTCGTCATGAGGTGCGTCATCGCCGGTGACGAGCCGGCCCTGGGCTTAGTACACGGTCGCGTGGGCTGCTTCCAGCGCGGAACGGAACGCTATGAAGTGATGACGGCAGAACAGCAGCTCCGTCGGACTGCCCTTGGGCGGGGCAGGATGGCCGATCAGGTCGTTGCCGCCGTCGCGGCGGTCGTCGGTGAGGACGCGACGGGCTTCTTGAAGATGCTGGTCGTCATCGGAGGTTCTGGAGAGCGGCTTCCACGGTCCGGTGGAAGGTCGGATAGGTGTAGATCATGTGCTTGAGGCGGCCGGTGAGGACCTCGGTGTGGACGGCGACGCTCAGGCCGTACAGGACCTCGCCTCTGCGGGGCCTGCGGAGGTCGCGCCGACCAGGACGCCGCGGTCGGCGTCCTCGACGAGCTTGACGAACCTTTCGTTGCCCGGCCCGTGGACCAGGCCGCGCGCGGACGAGGCGATCGGCGCCAAGCTCGTGCGGACCCGCAGGCCCTGGTCGCGGGCCTGCCGCTCGGTGAGCCCATGGCCCCGAGCTCGGGGTCGGTGAAGGTGACGCGGGGCAGCGCGCGGTAGTCGGCGTCGGGGCCGGGTTCGCCCAGGATGTCGCGGACGGCAATCTGCGCCTGGTACATGGAGACGTGGGTGAAGGCTCCGCGGCCGATGTCGCCGACCGCCCATACTCCCTCGCCGACGCGCATCTGCCCGTCGGTGGGCACGGCCGGCGCGGCGGGGTCGATCCCCACGGTGTCGACCGCCAGCGCGGCCAGGTCCGTGCGGCGGCCGGTGGCGACCAGCAGGCGGTCGGCTCGCAACGGTTCCAGACCGCCTTCGAGCAGTGCCTCGAAGGTCGTGCCGTAATGCTGGAGCTGGGCGGCCCGGGCGCCGGTGCGCACGGTGACGCCCTCGGCCCGCAACACCTGCGCGGCCAGCTCTCCGGCCTGCGGTTCCTCCTGGGCGAGCAGCCGGTCCCGGCCTTCCATGACGGTGACCGCGCATCCGAAGCGCGCGAAGACCTGGGCGAGTTCCACGCCGATCGCGCCGCCGCCGAGCACGAGCATCGAGGTGGGGATCTCCTCGGTCTCGATGGCGTCCCGGTTGGTCCAGTACGGCGTGCCTTCCACGCCCGGGATCGGTGGAATGCGGGGCCGTGAGCCGGTGGCCAGGACGATGCCGCGCCGGGCCTGGAACGTGCGGTCGCCGGCGATCACCCTGCGCGGACCGGCGAGCCGTCCCGTTCCGCGGACCAGGCACACGCCCTTGGTCTCCAGGCGGTCGGCGGCGGGCTGGTCGTTCCAGTCGCCGGTGGCCTCGGAGCGGATGCGTTCGGCGACCCGGCCCCAGTCGGCGACGGCCTTCCGGCCGCCGGCCGGCCAGGGGACGCGGCCCGCTTCGGCGAGCACGTTTCCGGCACGGATCATCATATTGCTGGGGATACAGCCCCAGTAGGTGCAATCGCCTCCGACAAGTCCGGCCTCAATGCCGATCACGTCCAGTCCAGCTTCGGCCGGCGCGCCCGCGACGTGCCCGCCACCCGGCCCCAGGCCCACGACCACCACATCAGTTTGATCGGTCATGCCGTTCTGCTCCTTCTCGTCGGTTCCTCGAATCCGGTCACGGCGCCTCGACCCGGAGCGCCGCACTTCCAGGTGATCACTCGTCGTGGGCGCGTGGCTGCGGTCGTCGGGCCTGAGTACCGCTGGACGACAGTCCCGTCTCGCGCGCGAGCATGAACAGGTTGGGAATCTGGCTCCACCCCACCAGATCCATGAGCTTGACCAGATGGGGCGCGACCGAGCGCAGTACCAGCCGCCTGTCCTGAATTTGCAGCCGGCACGCGGCGGTGGCCAGGGCACGGAGTCCGCCGACGTCGATGAAGCTCAGCTTCTCCACGTCGATCCACACGTCACCGGATCCGTGTTCGAGCATGCCCGACAGCG
>NZ_JBEZGN010000091.1:0-2972 GCF_040650055.1 Spirillospora sp. NPDC048819
GGCCAATACGCCGCCACCGGCAACACCGCCTACATCTGGACCGCCCTCGCCGTCGTCTTCCTCGACATGCTCCGCTACATGGACGCCCTGGAGATCTACAAGGTCCGCTCCCAGATGCGCAGCACGCTCAGGGCCGCACGCGCGGAGGCCGGGGCGCTGCGCCTGGCGGTGAGCAACACCACCGGCGAGGGCCTCGGTACCGGCACCGAGGACGTGCGGCTCGTCGAGGATGCGCTGTCCGATGACCCCGAGGCCCTGGAGCAACGGGTCTTCGCCGACCAACTCAACGCGGTGCTCCAGAAGGAGTTCGAACAGCGTTTCCCCTGGTACATCCGTATCCGCAACGTCCTGAAGGCCGGTCGCATCCGCCCGCACCTCATCAGCGGCATCGAGTTCCAGATGGGCGTGTTCATCATCGCCCCGATCGCCGCCGCCCTCGTCTCCGGCGCCGTGATTCCCGTGGTGATCGTGAGCGCGGCCGGCATGCTGGCGTTCGAATGCGTGATCATCTACAAGTTCTGGCTGGCCGGCCGGGCCTACACCCGCAGCCTGGCCGGGCTGAACGAGGAGATCGACGCCTACCGGGCGCGGCTGCCCGCGGAGATGGCCGAGACCGCGGCCGGCTCCCGCTGACCCCGCGGTGCGCGAGAAGGTCAGGCCGGAACGCGGCGCGCGATACGGCGCAGAAGCCGTACCGCACCGCCGCCCGCATACGTGATGGACAGGTTCCCATGGACCGTGCGGAAGGCCGACGTCCCCTTCGTCCGCAGGTCCAGGGAGTCGGGGGCGGGCGCCCGCAACACGTCCTTCGCGAACCCCGCGGTGATCTCGTACGACACGTCCCACTTGCCGCGCCCGGCGCCGGTCATATCGATCTCGGCGCAGGCGCGGATCAGGCCGGGCGGGCGCTCGACCGCCATGTCGATCGAGCGGACGTCGCCGGTCACCCGGTGCCGCAGCAGCGCCCGGACGGTCACCGGGATCTGCTCGTCCGCCAGGTCCGACTCCGCCACGGCGGTGAGCCGGAGCGTGCCGGGCCGCCCGATGGACGGCTCCGTCCTCGGTACGCCCGCGATCACACCGGCGAGGCCGCCGACGTGCAGGGCGAGGGTGTTCTTCCCGTCCGTCAGGTACGGCTTCACCACGGGGCGGTCGCCGCTCGTCACGCTGCCGCCCGCGCCCGGGACGGTGACGTCCTCGGAGGCCGCCGTCAGCCGCCCCTCGTGATCGCGTCCCCGGTACGGCGCCGAGACTAAGACGTCGTAGCGCCCCGCCGGCAGCGGGCCGCCGTCCGCGGCCGCCGCCGGGTCGATCTCCGCACCGAGCACGGTGCGCCCGTCGGCGGCGGTGTCCACAGGCGCGAACGGCAGCCTGTGCTCGCCGGTCCCGTCGCACCGCCGCAGGACGAGTTCACCGGACCAGGGCGCCTCGCCCAGCGCCTCGGCCACGGAATGCCCGCGCAGGGCCAGCCGGCCGTCCCGCCACTCGGCACCGGTCAGCAGCCACTTCTGGGCCGGCGGCTTCGCCACGGCGTACACCTCGTCGGGGATGCCGTACCGCTCGTCGCGCAGCCCGGGGTACGCCATGAAGACGTCATCGCCCTCGAAGACGAACTTCGGCCGCCCCTGAGCCTGCACCTCCGCCGCCCTGTCGACCAGGTCGTCCAGCCCGTGGCGCACGGTGTGCTCGATCAGCCGGATGTACGGCGAGCGGCCGCGCATGATCTCCGCGTTGCCATGGCGCCGGAACAGCCGGCGGGCCGCGACCCGGGTGGCGCGCCGCTCCTCCTCGTCGAAGGCCGCATACCGCAGACCGAGCCGGGAGAAGATCTCGCTCGAGAAATGGCGGCTGAGCAGCCGGTCCCGCACCGGCCCGGGCGGCGTCCGCTCGGACACGAAGGCCATCAGCCGCTCGATCTCCGGGAAGTAGAGTTCGGCCGGCGCGCCGCCGCGCTGCAACGCGCTGGTGCCGTCCTCGCGGGACACCCAGTAGTAGCAGTCGTAGTCGGCCAGCACCGACACGCCTTTCGCCTCGAAGTAGGCACGGACTGCGAAGATCTGGTCCTCACCGGAGAGCACGCCCTCGGGAAAGCGGATGTCGTACCGTTCGATCAATGTCCGCCGGTAAAGCTTGAGAGCGGTGATGCTGCCGTACAGGTTCGGCACGGGATCGAAGATCGTGGTGAACTCCACGTTCTCCTTGAACAGTTCCGGATGCACCCGGCGCCCCACGCCCACATATTTGGGGACGACCACGTCCGTGCCGTTCGCGTCGGCCATCGCGCAGCAGCGTTCCAGCGCCTCGGGGCCGAGCCAGTCGTCGGCGTCTAGGAAGAACAGATAATCGCCGGTGGCGCGCTCGATCCCCACGTTGCGGGGCCGTCCCGGACCGCCGGACGCCGCCTGGTGCACGACCGTGAAACCGGGCCGTCCCGCCGCGAGCCGGTCGAGGATCTCTTCGCCGCCGTCGGAAGACCCGTCGTCCACCGCGATGATCTCGATGAGGTCGGCCGCGAGCGTCTGCTCGAATACGGAACGGATCGTCCGCTCCAGTGTCGGGGCGCAATTGTGGACAGGCACAATGACGCTGACCCTCGGGGTCCCCATGCGACTCCAAAGTCTGATGGCAGGGCGTTAGGGACCGTGCGGTCGCCGTGGACTGTGAACGGTACGTGGCCCCTGGCACCGTATTATGCCGGTACCGACACGGCATCGTCGCAGGAAGCCCGCGGATTCGTTTCGTCCCCCGGATGATCGCCGCCATCCGCGGCGGGCATACTGTCGTGACCATTGAGACGGCCGTGACCCACGGTACCCATGACGGATGAGTACCGTGGACGCGCGGTCCCAGGCAGCCTTGAAGGGAAACCGATGGCGGACTTCACGCTCGAGGACGTTCGGCAACGGACGTACAAGGCGCGTGACGCGTGGTGGACGGTACTGCTGGTCGACCCGCTCGCCTCCCGGCTGGTG
>NZ_JBEZGN010000092.1:0-2937 GCF_040650055.1 Spirillospora sp. NPDC048819
ATGCTGCGGATCCCGGCCGTCCAGGACCGCCTGGACGCCACCGGGCGCCGCCTGGAGGTCATGCTCGGCTACTCCGACTCGGCCAAGCAGCTCGGCCCGACCAGCGCGACCCTCCGCCTCTACGACACCCAGGAGGCCCTCGCCGCCTGGGCCGCCCGCAACGACGTCAGGCTGACGCTGTTCCACGGCCGCGGCGGCTCCCTCGGCCGCGGCGGCGGCCCCGCCAACCGGGCGATCCTGGCGCAGGCGCCGGGCTCGGTCGCGGGCCGCTTCAAGGTCACCGAGCAGGGCGAGGTCATCTTCGCCCGCTACGGCCACCGCGAGATCGCCAAGCGGCACGTCGAGCAGGTCACCAGCGCCGTCCTGCTGGCCTCCACCGATGCCGTCCAGGACCGCGCCCGCGAGGCCGCCGCCCGCTTCCGCCCCCTGGCCGACAAGATCAGCGACGCCGCCAGGGCGGCGTTCCGCGGCCTCATCGAAACCGAGGGCTTCGCCGCCTGGTTCACCCAGGTCAGCCCCCTGGAGGAGATCTCCGGGCTGCGCATCGGCTCCCGCCCGTCCCGCCGCAAGGCCGCGCAGGGCCTGGAGGACCTGCGAGCCATCCCGTGGGTGTTCGCCTGGACGCAGACCCGCGTCAACCTTCCCGGCTGGTACGGCCTGGGCAGCGGCCTAGCCGCGGTCTCCGACGACGGCAAGGACCTCACCGGACTCCGCGACGCCTACGAGGCATGGCCCCTGTTCAACACCCTCCTCGACAACGCCGAGATGAGCCTGGCCAAGTCGGACCGCGCGATCGCCGAACGCTACCTGGCCCTGGGCGACCGCCCGGAACTCACCGAGACCGTCCTCGCCGAGTACGACCGCACCCGCCGCCTGGTCTTGGCGGTCACCGGCCACGAACGCCTCCTGGAGAACCGCCGCGTCCTCTCCCGAGCCGTGGAACTGCGCAACCCCTACGTGGACGCCCTCTCCCACCTGCAGCTACGAGCCCTGACCGCCCTCCGCGCCGGCGTCTCGGACGACGAGGAACGCGCCCACCTGGAGGCTCTGCTCCTCCTGTCCGTGAACGGCGTGGCCGCAGGCCTCCAGAACACCGGCTGAGCCGTGTGGGAGGACGGTCAACGGGCCGGGTGCCGCTTGACCTTCTCGATCAGGCCCGCGAACTCCGCAACGGACAGGGTGAGGCGTCCACCGTCCGGGTCCTTGCTGTCCCGCACCCCGATCCCGGCCCCTGGCGCAAGACGTCCCAGCTCAACGCAGTGCTGATCGTCAACACCGCTGCTGTGAGTGCTCTTGCGCCACTGCATGTTCATGTGTACTGCTCCAGGTACCGCTCGACGAGAGAGCGCGAAGCATCCTCCGGGAGGGCCTTTGCGCTGATGTGCTCAAACTTAGCCCAGAATTCCCGGACTTCGCCTGGCACCTCGATCAGTCGCCCACCATTCTGCGCACCCGCGTACGCGACATTCCGCCCGTCCAGGCTGATGACCTGGAACGGGCCGTCGAAGCCGCGATGCGCACCCGCCGATGGCTGAACGAAACGCACGATGACGTTGGGACGCTCCATCATCTTCCGCAGGTGCTCCAGTTGCGCTCGCATCACTTCTCGGCCACCGACCTCGTAGGACAGGACCTTCTCGTCCATGAGCACCCAGAGGAAGGGCGGCTTCTCGCGGTCGAGAAGCTTCTGCTGACGGGCGGTGCTCGTTGATCTCCGACTCGGTGTCCTCGGCCGTCCCGGTCTCAACGAGGCCGCGCATGTACTCCACCGTCTCAAAGGGCCTGGGGATCGTGTGGCCGTGGTAGACCCTGATCTCGTCCGCCTCCTGCTCGTACTTGACGAGCTGCCGCCCCCAGTTGGGGTCATGCGCCATTCGGGCAAACCACAGCAATAGCTGGAAAAGCCAACCGGTGCCGTAGTGCCTGTCGAGCGCCCGCATGTGGTCGTCGTGCGGGCGCCGCCGACCCGCCTCGAAGTGGGATACAGCACCTCGCGTAATCCCCATGATCTCCCCGCACTGGGTAAGTGATAGTCCAGCCTTCTCGCGCCAAAAGCGCAGGTAGAAGGCCAGAAAGTGCCACATGGAGATCTTGGGGTCGAGCGGGTCGCCATGATCGGCATGGCGTTCTCCCTGTATACAGATCAGCTGGCTACAGGCAGAACATAGAACTCTGCGGTGATCCTTGTCACGGGAAATCGGAATCTCGGACAAGGACGGGACGATGACGATGGCGGCGACCGAAGAGTCGATCATGGCCCTTATGGGCACACCGGCCGCAGTGGGGCTGGCGCGCACTTTCGTGGATACGCGAATCCGCAAATGGGACTATTTCCATATTCTCGACAGCGCGCTTCTCGTCACGTCGGAACTCGTGACCAACGCGGCCCGCCAGACGCCGCACGAGAAGATCCGCCTCCAGCTCAGCCGGGACACCTACGGCGTGATCATCGCCGTCTGGGACGCGGCCCACGAACTGCCCCAGGCCAGGCCGATGACCGAACTCACCCTCGAAGACCTCGACCTGTCCGAGGAGGCGTTCGATGACAACGGCGGCTGGGGCCTGCACATCGTCCAGGTCTTGTCCGCCAAGTGCGGCGTCATCGGCGACCCCGCCGGCGGCAAGTGGGTCTGGGCAAGGATGCACACGTAGCGGACCCGGTCTGTCTTCACGACCACAGCGGCAACACCCGCGCGGGCCACGTGATCGCGGCCCGCCGGCTGATCGCGTGCTACCGGATGTGGCACACCGGTCGCCTCGCCACCGACTTTCGGCGGAGGCGGCGCAGCGCGAGCTGCGTCCCGCCGCCGCCGGGGACGAGACCGACGCTCACCTCCGGCAGAAGGACCTTCTGGGCGCCCTCGCCGCCGCACGCACCGCCCACCCGTCCCACCTCCGCGAGATCGCCAAGCGCTCACCGGGCGAGCCGCACCGCCA
>NZ_JBEZGN010000093.1:0-2617 GCF_040650055.1 Spirillospora sp. NPDC048819
GAGGTGGCCGTCTCACGTCACGGGGACTCGCCCATCACGACACGAACAGGTCATAGGTCACACAGACCCCATACACCACTCTCATGGACGTGAACGTCCAATTTGAGGCCGCGTTCACGCGCATAGGCGATCATCGCGGTCACAACATCCGACACCAGGTCCCAACGCGGTGCACGCGCACCACGCCCTGCCAGCAAGACGCTGATCGTCGAAGTTGACGGCTGGGCGGTTGTCCGTCTCTTGATCTCATTCAGCGGCGGCGCCCCGCAAACCCTCTTGAGCTCGCGGAGTTCCTCAGCGAACTGGCGCAACAACGGCGAGCCGTTCTCGGCACCTTCGACGCTCTCAGTGGCCATGCCCTCACTGTAGTGCCGATCGATGTGCAGCGTTCGGACTCGTTCGGATTCCATTGGGATGGCACACGTTCTGGATCATGGGAGCCCCAGGTCAGCGTCACGCGACAGCCGACCCTTGCGACCTTGTGCGGGTTCAACCACTGTCAGGCCGCGACGTGTCACATTCGTCTCGGAACGGCGGCCAAAGCCACGCCTGACCAGCCTGGTCCCGAAGCCGCTCAACAGAAACGCGGATGCGCAAGAAGGGTTCGGAGCATACGTTGGGTGAGCATGGTGAGCTTCTCTACGGGCTCGCAGTGGCTGTCGATATCGAAAATTTCAGCAAACACGACACCCTCGGCCAATACGAGCTGCAGGATGCCCTGGGCATGGCCCTTGACACAGCGTCCAAACGTGCGGGATTGGACAGGGATACGTGGTATCGCCAAGCACGTGGCGATGGAGAACTCTCAATCCTCCCCGCCGACGCCGATGTCGCCCGGGTTGTCGCCCACCTGTCGCATGAACTCACCAGCGCCTTGCGCGAGATGCGCACCGCCAACGATCTACCGCGGCTGCGGCTCCGGGTCGCGATGCACCATGGAACGCTGACGCGCGGGCGCTTCGGCCCTGTAGGCCAAGCCCCCATCGTCGTCTGCCGCCTTCTGGATGCGCGCCCTGTCCGGCACACCCTGGCCGAGAAGCCCGACATGGACCTCGTCCTGGTGGTCTCGTCCACCCTCTACCACGAAGTCGTGCAGACACGCTTCTACGGCTTGGTTCCTGCCCTGTTCAAACCCCACCGCATCAAGGCCAAAGGAACCACCTACATGGCCTATATCACCACAGAGCCCTTCTTTCTCCGCAATATCTGCCGAATCCCTTCAGATCACTCGGCCGCTACCTCCCTGGCCACCAGGCTCCTGGAGAGCAACTGAGCCCCCAGATCAGCCCCTCCGACGCTGGCCAGCATACGAGTCACATCCCTGTCAAGAGCGTGGTCATTCGTACGTCCGTTGCTGCTACGTCAGGATCTGGGCTGTCCGACACGTTCGGACGTGCCTCATTGCGGCGGTGCGGGCGCGTGGTCGACTGCCAATCCCCCGAAAGTGTGGAGACTGGTTATGCCACATCGGCCTCGCCATAGCGGGCTGCTGTGGCCTTCCTCTTGTCCAGCATGAGTGGGCGTCGTGGCGGAGGAGACGGACCAGGTGCTGGACGCGGTCGGCCCCCGGATGCGCGCCGTGCGCAAGCAGCGCAAACTGACCCTGGCCGATGTGTCGACGGCGACCGGGACGTCCGAGAGCACCCTGTCCCGGTTGGAAAGCGGCCGGCGGCGGCCCACCCTGGAACTGCTGCCGCCGCTGGCCCGCGTGTACGGGGTGCCTCTGGACGACCTCGTCGGTGCTCCGCGAACGGGTGACCCGCGGATCCACTTGAAGCCGATCCACCGCCACGGCATGACGTTCGTCCCGCTCACCCGCCGCGCGGGCGGACTCCAGGAATTCAAGATGCTCATCCCGAGCCGCCCGGAACCGGCGGAACCAACGCCGCAGACGCACGGCGGATACGAATGGGTGTACGTCCTCAACGGACGGCTCCGGCTGGTGGTCGGCGACCGCGACCTGGTCCTACCGCCCGGAGAGGCCGCCGAGTTCAATACCGCACTGCCGCACTGGCTCGGATCAGCCGACGGTCACCCTGTGCCCAGGGCCAGTGCTCGGGCAGGTGCGAGGTCAGGTGCCCTGCTGATCCTGCTCGGCCGTGGCGGGCGATGCGGGCCGGAACGTCGATCAGGTAGCGGCGCAGCGTTGCTCCGCGCGCCTTGGCGTGGAACGCCGAGGCCAGGCAACCCGACGCGCGCAGCAGATTGTGGGTGATGGCGGCGCAGGTGAGCCAGGCGGTGTTGGCGGCGAAATGCCCCGAGGGCAGGTGTTTGAGGGGCCCGTCGGTCAGGTCGGCGAAGGTCTGCTCGATCGCGCCAGCGTGGTCGCGATGGCGCCGGGTCCATCCTCGCCATCACCGAGGAACACGCCTCGGCGCGGCGGCACGCCGCGATCACCTTGGCGGGGTAGAACGCCGAGTCGCCCCGCATGACCAGCAGCCCGCCCGCACCGGTCAGCGGGCGTCGCGCCTTGCGCACTGTGTTGATCACGGTCGGTATCGGTCGCGTTGCACGGGCCCAGGCAGGGCTGATGCGTTCTCATATTGCGAGACCGAGTAGCTGAAGGGCGTGGTCAGGGCGGTCGCGGTAGTGGTCGCAGGCTGCGGCGTGGTTGGTC
>NZ_JBEZGN010000094.1:0-2552 GCF_040650055.1 Spirillospora sp. NPDC048819
CCGCCCTCGGCCTCCCCGACAACCCCCACCAACCCCACACCCTCACCGACCAACTCGACGGCACCACCTACACCTGGCACCGCTCCAACTACGTCCGTCTGGACCCGCACATCAAGCCCGCACACATCCTGACGTTCCAGCGGAACGGCGAACGTGTGCGGGCCGATGGGAACAACGTGGAGAACAGCAGGGTCCGGGCGGACGGGACGACGCCGAAACCGCGCCGCGGTGGTCCGCGCCGGGCGGCCGGCCGCAGTCCGCGCCCGAACGGGATCTGATCAGACCGGCTCGGCGGCGAGCAGGCGGTCCTCGATGGAGCGGCAGCCGGTGAAGACCGAGCCGAGACCCTCGCGGTCGATGATCCGGCGGAGCTTGGCGGGCAGCGCCGGCAGCGACAGGCAGCCGCCCTCGGCGGCGACCCGCCAGCGGATGCCGAGCAGGATCGGCAGCGGGTCGCAGCGGACGCCGAGCCGGTCGTGCATCCGCACCATGAGATGCCGCAGGTTCGCCTCGACCAGCTGGGTGAGCGTGTCCCCGAGCCTCGGCACCGTGACCTCGTCCAGCATGCCGGACAGGTGGACGACCGTGTGGTCGCCGTCACCGGCCGCCGTCGTGGTGATCATCAGTTCGGACGGGGCGGGCGGGGTGGGCGTGAGCCCGGCGTCGCCCGGATGCAGGGCCCGGATGGCGTCCAGCACGTGTGTGGTATCCACCTCGCCCGCTCCCCCGCCGGCGACGGGGGCGGCCGTGGCGGACGCGACGTCGGCGAACACCGGGACGAGCCGGCTCAGGCCGGTGAGCTGCAGCGCCCGCCGCACGTGGGCGGACAGGGCGGGCACCACGGTGCGCAGCGGGCAGCCGAGCAGTTGCGCCCGCGTCTCCGCGCGGGCCAGCAGGACCAGCCCGGCGGCGTCCAGCAGCACCGCGTCACCGAAGTCGACGACGACTCCGCCGCGGCCGGCGCCCCCGGCCGGGCCCGCGGAGGCGAGGGACAGCGCCCTGCTCACCCCCTCCCGGATCCCCGCGTAGTTCTGCCAGCTGATCTGCGCGGGCAGGCCCAGCACGATGAACCCTCGCCGGGTCTCGATGCTCAGGCCCGCCACGGTCGTGTCCTTCATGTCAGTCACATCCCGATCGGGGTACTCGCGGCCGCGCGGGCGGGCCGGGGCGAAACGGTCAGGTCACCATGGGCGGCGGCATGGGAGCCGGGCGGTCTCGACGCGGGACGTCCGTCCGGATACGGCGGGCGCCCTCCCCGCACGACGCCCGTCAGCCGGGACGCCGCGAGGCGTTCGATGGTCCGTTCCTCGGGCCGCACCCCGAGATGGGTGCAGCAGCACCACAGGTCGTCCACGCAACGGCGCACGTTCTCCGCCGGAACATCGGCGAAGCGAACGCGCAGCCGCGCCACGAGGTCATCGCGCGTCGGTACGACCGATGGCGACATCTCCCAGCGCTCCACTGTCCCTCCGATCGCTTTGGACGAAGTCGTTCCGTCCGGACTTGTCAACCGCCCTGCCGTCGACCGAGCAAGCGTCACAAACGTCGATCGCGCATGCGTCGATCCCACAGGTGTCGATCGCACGGGCGCCAATCGAACGGGTGTCGATCGCACAAGTGTCAATCGCACGGTTGTCGATCGCACAAGTGTCGATTGCGCGGTTGCCGATCGCACGGGTGTCGATCGCATGGGCGTCAACGGCACAGGCGTCAACGGCACGGCAGGTTCTGAGCTTGGAAATGACCTACCCGAGGCATGCGACAGAAAAAGCGACGAAGCTAAAAACACGGACATGACACAACCGTCGCGCGGCAAGTATTCGGCGCGCCGCGCGCCAGTGACCGGGCCGCAGTTCAACGTGTTTTTGCGCTACTTTCCCGCGCCATACCGGGCCGCTACCGGGCGATGACCTTCCGGTCGCGGGCCCGGCGGCGCCCGCGTCGCCGGGCACGGCGCGATCTACCCCGTGCTTGGTCGTGGCCCGTCCCGTCCGGACGGGGCTGCGGCCTCCGAAACCGGATCGACGGTCACGGACCGTACTGAGATTTTTACGGATGGTTGCCTGTCGCGAACGTCGCGGACGCGGACTGTGGGAATTGCTGATCTAGACGTCTCCAACACACCCGGGGTGACCCATGCACGGCCAGCCGAAGAACCTCACCACCAGCCCGTCCGACCAGGTCACCGAGCCGGAGGCGGAGGCTCTGCCGGCCGGGGCGCCGGAGGCGGGCGCCGCGGCGCCAGCCACCCGGGCGCTCCCGGACCCGTTCAGCGAGAAGACGCCGCGCACGCCGCACTGGTTCAAGACGGCGGTGTTCTACGAGGTGTCGGTGCGGGGGTTCGCCGATTCCAACGGCGACGGCTACGGCGACCTGCGCGGCCTGATCAGCAAACTCGACCACCTGCAATGGCTCGGCGTGGACTGCCTGTGGCTGCTGCCCATCTACCAGTCACCCCTGCGCGACGGCGGCTACGACATCGCCGAATACACCCGCATCCTGCCCGACTTCGGCGAACTCGGCGACTTCGTCGAACTCATCGAACAAGCCCA
>NZ_JBEZGN010000095.1:0-2048 GCF_040650055.1 Spirillospora sp. NPDC048819
AGCGCGATGAGGTGGTAGGCGGCGTACAGCCGATGGCTTCGGATGCCGTTGAGGAACTGCGCGGTCTGCGCGACCGTCCACACCGCCACGCTCGGCCGCTCCCCCGTCCGCCGCCACTGCTCGACCCGACCCGCAGTCCACACCACCGCACGCGGCCGCCGCGCAGATGGAAGCACCACCAGCGACGCCGGGTTCTCCTCGATCAACCCCGCCCGCAGCGCGGCATTCAACGCCGCACGCAACGTCGCCCGAATCCGGTGCAGCGTCGCCGCCGTCACCGGCCGCCCCCTCTGTTCGTGGCCGTGCGCGATCGTGGCCAGCATCCGCTCCACATGCCCGACCGACACCTCCGCCACCAGCAGATCACCCAGCAACGGCTCCAGATAACGGTCCACGTGATCGGCGTAACCGGCCACCGTCGACGCCGCACCCGGATGGTTCGCCAACCACCGCCCCAGCCACTCCGCCACCGTCAACGCACTGCCCCTCGGCCCACGCAACCGACGCAACTCCTCCTCAGCCGCCTTCCGGGTGAGGAACCCGCCCCGCCGAACCCGCCGACGGATCCCGCCCGGAACACTGCCCAGTTCCAACCGCAGATACCAGCTCCCGTGGCTCCGCTCCGTCACCAGCCGGGGGCATCTGCCACCCACTGCCCGGCCCGAAGCCGGATCTTCACACCCACACCGGCGGTACACGCCACCGGAACCCCGAACACGTCCCATCCGACCATCGTGAGCCCCACCGCAACACCCCAGGCGAGACAACACCACCTCGACCAAGCCAGACGTCACCAACGCCCCCGCCACGTCCACTCCTCACGACAGCCTTGAACCTCGTCACAGAAACCGGGACGGCTCACCACAGCCACCCAGCCCCCAGCCGGACCGCGTTCATCGCACCTCGGCCATCATCCCGATCGGTGCGACCGCTCTGTGCCGTGGACGCCGCGCCGCCGGCGCATCCGTCGGGTCCCCGTGTCACCATGGGTGCGGTAGTGACCAATCCATCCCCTAAATTAGGAGGGTCTGTGGCTTCCTCGCCCCCCGATGACTGCCCGGGCACCGGGCAAGAAGGCCGCCTGGACTTCGAAAACGCCGTTGGCGACGAGTGGCATGTCATTTGCCGTGTCTGCGGTGCAACCTGGGTAGGTGGAAGCTCCATCGTCGCCCCCCATCAGGATGTTCGAACGAGCCGGACCAGATAAAGGCTTCACACTTGAGCAACACATAGAGCCGCTTCACCACCCGCGCCGAGGCGCGCATCAAGGTCGCGATGAGCTTCCCCCGTTCCACGGACACCCGATCTGAGTTGACCTTGATCAACTTGGGAAGGAAGTGTCTCGTGCCACCACCTCACCCGCCAGAGTTCCGGCGCCGCGCCGTCGAGCTGGCCCGTACCGGCGAGTCGGTCTCCGCGCTGGCCAAGAGCCTGGGCATCAGCCAGTCGTGCCTGAGCAACTGGATCCGTCAGGCCGCCATCGAAGCAGGCCGCCTCGACGGCCTGAGCGCCGGCGAGCACAAAGAGTTCGTCGAGCTGCGCCGGAAGGCCCGACAACTGGAGCTGGAGAACGAGATCCTCAAGCGGGCAGCAGCCTACTTCGCTCGCGAGAACGTACTCCCAAAATAAGGTACTCGCTGGTCCGTGAGCTTGCCGACAATGACATTCCCGTCGCGGTGGCCTGCCGAGTGTTAGGAGTTTCCCGGTCCGGTTACAACGACTGGCTCGGCCGGCCCTGCGGGTGCCGAAAATGTCATCCATGCAGGTGAGGGCCCATGCGGCTGGTGGTCAAGCCACCGGGTGCTGTGACACTGGTTGATCAGCTCCGAACGGCCGTGCGGGAGGTGGTCACCGCGGCATGATGGTCGGCTGTGTTGTTGCGATTGGCCTATCTGACGGTGACGAACACCTTCTCGGTCGGCGATAGACGAGGTCCCGCTCGCTCCGCGTGAATAGTACTCCAGCCGCATTTAGTGATCGATGAGGCGTTGTTGTCGTTGGTAGTGGCAGCGGCGGGCGCGGGCCTGGTGGCGGCGTCGCCAGCGTGA
>NZ_JBEZGN010000096.1:0-1587 GCF_040650055.1 Spirillospora sp. NPDC048819
CCCTCTGTGTCAGGCTCAGGTGGGACACGAGGGGATGAAGTTCCCTAACTGATGTGAACAGGGCGAGAACGGGTACTGAGCAGAGTGACGATGACCAGCCACGATCTTCCTTCTGGTGACGGGCCGCGGACCGGCCGGCCCAAGCGGCGGACCTTCACCGCCGGCTACAAGCTGCGGATGGTCGAGGAGTACGACGCGGCCGAGCATGGTGAAAAGGGCGCGCTGCTGCGCCGTGAAGGACTTTATGAGTCCAGCGTTCAGTTGTGGCGGCGCCAGCGTGCCAGCGGGGAACTGACGGCTTCGGGAACGAGCCGCCCGGCCGCCAAGAAGGAGAAGACGCCGGAGCAGGCCGAGTTGGAGCAGTTGCGCAAGGAGAAGGCGCGGCTGGAGCGGCAGAACGCGGCCATGGCCAGGAAACTCAAGCAGACCGAGGCCGCCCTGGACATTATGGGAAAAGGTATCGCGCTTTTGGAAACGATGTCCGAGAGCGCGGACACCGAGAATTCGTGACCCGCTGCCGGGACGAAACCCTTTCCCTGCTGGTCGAGCATCTGCCGATTCGCGCCTCGTGCGCATTGTCGGGTGTGGCGCGCAGTAGTTTCTACCGGCGGCGGCACCCGGTGCCGGAGAACCGTGAGCCGGTGGCGCGGCCGGCGCCGCCGAACGCGCTGAGTGAAAGCGAACGGGCTGAACTGGTCGAGATGCTCAACAGCGACCGGTTCGCCGACAAGGCACCCCGGCAGGTGTGGGCTGCGCTGCTGGACGAGGGGGTGTACCTGGCGTCGGTGTCGACGATGTACCGGGAACTGCGCAGGCGTGACCAAGTCCGGGAGCGGCGCGCCCAGGCCCGGCACCAGGCGCGCACCAAGCCGTATCTGGCCGCCCGTGCCCCCAACCAGACCTGGAGTTGGGATATCACGAAACTGCCAGGTCCGGGGCCACGCCAGTTCTATGACTTGTATGTGATGCTCGACATTTTCTCCCGCTTCGTCGTGCACTGGGAGGTCCACCTGCGCGAGTCGGGTGAGCTGGCCGAGCAGTTCATGCAGAACTCGTTCGTCGCCAACGGCGGGATCGTGCCCGGCACCATCCATTCCGACAATGGGACCTCGATGACTTCCAAGCCGGTGACCGAACTACTGGCAGACCTGGACATCATCAAGTCCCACTCCCGCCCGAAGGTGAGTAACGACAACCCCTACAGTGAGGCGCAGTTTAGAACCTTGAAGTATTGCCCGGTGTTCCCGGCCGGGTTCAACTCGCTCGACGAGGCAGAGACGTTCTGCCACCATTTCTTCGACTACTACAATCACCGGCATTACCATGCCGGAATCGGGCTCCATACCCCGTTCACCATGCATATCGGCACCGCACAGGCGATCCAGCACAAGCGAGCCGCCACGATCGAGGCGTTCCGCGCGGCCAACCCGCGACGGTTCACCCAGCCGCCCACCCTGCCCAAGATCCCTACGCTCGCGCAGATCAACAGACCCGACGAAGAAACCACCGACCCGATCAGCTCTGACCAGGAGAAACAAGCCGCCTAACGATCACTGGCCCCTGTCCCATTTGACTTGACACCTACCG
>NZ_JBEZGN010000097.1:0-1582 GCF_040650055.1 Spirillospora sp. NPDC048819
CCCGAGGGGGTAGTAGGTGAGTGATGGGGTGACGCAGGAGGGTAGCTCAGCCCAGGCGATGGTTGTCCTGGGGTAAGCATGTAGCCCGTGTCGTAGGTAAATCCGCGGCGCATTGAGGGTGAGATGTGATGCCGAGCCGTTTTAGGTGAAGTGAGTGATCCCATGCTGTCGAGAAAAGCCTCTAGCGAGTGTATCGGCGGCCCGTACCCTAAACCGACTCAGGTGGTCAGGTAGAGAATACCAAGGCGATCGGGTGAACTGTGGTTAAGGAACTCGGCAAATTGCCCCCGTAACTTTGGGAGAAGGGGGGCCATGTCCGGTGATCCGCTTTGCGCGGGGAGCTGGGTGTGGTCGCAGTGGCCAGGGGGAAGCGACTGTTTACTAAAAACACAGGTCCGTGCGAAGTCGTAAGACGCTGTATACGGACTGACGCCTGCCCGGTGCCGGAACGTTAAGAGGACCGGTTAGACCCGTAAGGGTCGAGGCTGAGAATCTAAGCGCCGGTAAACGGCGGTGGTAACTATAACCATCCTAAGGTAGCGAAATTCCTTGTCGGGTAAGTTCCGACCTGCACGAATGGCGTAACGACTTCCCCGCTGTCTCAACCACAGGCCCGGCGAAATTGCAGTACGAGTAAAGATGCTCGTTTCGCGCAGCAGGACGGAAAGACCCCGGGACCTTCACTATAGCTTGGCATTGGCGTTTGGAGCGTCTTGTGTAGGATAGGTGGGAGACTGTGAAGCCGGCACGCCAGTGTCGGTGGAGTCGTTGGTGAAATACCACTCTGGTCGTTTTGAGCGTCTAACCCGCGCCCGTGTATCCGGGTGGGGGACAGTGCCTGGTGGGTAGTTTAACTGGGGCGGTTGCCTCCTAAAGTGTAACGGAGGCGCCCAAAGGTTCCCTCAGCCTGGTTGGCAATCAGGTGGCGAGTGTAAGGGCACAAGGGAGCTTGACTGTGAGACGGACGTGTCGAGCAGGTGCGAAAGCAGGGCCTAGTGATCCGGCACCTACGTGTGGAAGTGGTGTCGCTCAACGGCTAAAAGGTACCCCGGGGATAACAGGCTGATCTTCCCCAAGAGTCCATATCGACGGGATGGTTTGGCACCTCGATGTCGGCTCGTCGCATCCTGGGGCTGGAGTAGGTCCCAAGGGTTGGGCTGTTCGCCCATTAAAGCGGCACGCGAGCTGGGTTTAGAACGTCGCGAGACAGTTCGGTCCCTATCCGCTGCGCGCGTAGGAGAATTGTGAGGGTCTGTCCCTAGTACGAGAGGACCGGGACGGACGAACCTCTGGTGTGCCAGTTGTCCCGCCAGGGGCACGGCTGGTTGGCTACGTTCGGTCGGGATAACCGCTGAAAGCATCTAAGCGGGAAGCCTTCCTCGAGATGAGTTCTCCCTTCCACCTTCGGGTGGGGTAAGGCCCCCAAGAGACGATTGGGTTGATAGGCCGGGGATGGAAGCGCGGTAACGTGTGGAGTCGACCGGTACTAATAGGCCGAGTGGCTTGAACACACATGACGTTCAATCCGAATCGCTGCAAGTTGTGTTCGCGTCCCTGTGTGGTTCTCAGGAAACAACCTGGG
>NZ_JBEZGN010000098.1:0-1506 GCF_040650055.1 Spirillospora sp. NPDC048819
TACTCCAGCCGCATTTGGAGATCTCGGTCTGATGGAGGCCGGGACGTGAGACGGCCACCGCTGTGATCGTGTGGGTGTGTTGAGACCAGACGATCGGCGGTGGCCGTGTCGCCCACTGTAGAAGATGTCGACCCGGCCGGGTGGGTTGTTGGGTTCGATGAGCTGTTCGCGCAGGTGGTGGCTCCGTTCTTCGGCCGGCGGGAGCCCAGGGTGCGGGCTCGGTGGTATTTGCTGGGTCTGTTGAGCGGACTGGAGCGAAAGAACGGCTGGTCGCTGGCGGAGTTCGCCGGGGACGCCAGCCCGGATGGGATGCAGCGGCTGCTCAACCAGGCCAGATGGGACGCTGATCAGGTGCGGGACGCGCTGCGGGCGCAGGTGGCCGAGCGAATGGGCGACGTCGGCGGGGTGCTGGTGGTCGACGACACCGGGTTTGAAAAGAAGGGCCGCCGCTCAGCGGGGGTGCAGCGCCAGTACACCGGCACCGCGGGCAAGATCACCAACTGTCAGATCGGGGTGTTCTGCTCGTATGTGAACCCCGGCGGGCAGCGGGTTCTCATCGATCGGGAGCTGTATCTGCCCGAGTCCTGGTTCGCCGGCCCCGGCCGGCTCGCCGACGCGGGCGTCCCCGATGGGGCACAGTTCGCGACCAAGCCGGAGCTGGCCTGGCGGATGATCGAACGCGCCGCTGATGATCCGCTGCTGGTGTTCGGGTGGGCGACCGGCGACGAAGCCTACGGCGACAACACGGCGCTGCGCCGCCGCTGCTCCGGCCGCGGAGTGAACTACGTGTTCGCGGTCTCCTGCGATCATCGGTTCGTGCTCGGCGGCGCCCGCACCAGGGCGGACGCTGCTTTCGCCGGCCTGGACCAGACGGCGTGGCAACGGCGCTCGTGCGGGGACGGCGCCAAGGGCCGCCGCTGGTACGACTGGGCGTGGATCGGCCTGGGCGAACACGAATGGGTGCTGGCCCGCCGGTCGATCAGCGACCCCACCGACCTGGCCTTCTACCGGTGCCGGGCGAACCGGCCGGTCGGCCTGCCCGAACTGGTGCGGGTGGCCGGATCCCGCTGGAGCGTCGAGGAATGCTTCCAGGCCACCAAGAACGAGGTCGGCCTGGACCACTACCAGGTCCGCAAGCACACCGCCTGGTACCGGCACGTCACCCTGGCCATGGTCGCCCACGCGCACCTGGCCCTCCTGGCCGCCGGCCCGCCCCCGGACCCCGGCGACACCGACGATGGCGAGGCTGCCGACCTCGCCACACAGGGGGCCCGACCAGCAGGGACGATCACGTCCCGTCGACGCGGACAGGGACGAACCCGGCGAGCTGGTCCCGCTCACCGTCAACGAGATCCGCCGCCTGCACGCCCATCTCCACCAGCCCCGGCACCCACCCCGACACCGAATCCGCTGGTCACGCTGGCGACGCCGCCACCAGGCCCGCGCCCGCCGCTGCCACTACCAACGACAACAACGCCTCATCGATCACTAAATGCGGCTGGAGTA
>NZ_JBEZGN010000100.1:0-1439 GCF_040650055.1 Spirillospora sp. NPDC048819
TGGCCACGTCCAGGTAGGTGGTGTATGAGAAGGCCACCTCGCGATCTATTGACTACTTAAGCACCGATTGCCTCAATTGTCATATCGGCATCATCAGTGTCGGCTTGTTGTCCGACTTTCTGGCAGGCGGTCAGGATTTCCACTCCCATGTAGCGGCGTTGCTCGGTCCATTCGTCGTTCTGCTCGGCCAGGACGGCGCCGACGAGGCGGACGATGGCGGTGCGGTCGGGGAAGATGCCGACCACGTCGGTGCGGCGGCGGATCTCTTTGTTGAGGCGTTCCTGGGGGTTGTTGCTCCAGATCTGGCGCCAGACGGCTTTGGGGAAGGCGGCGAACGCCAGGATGTCGTCGCGGGCGGTGTCCAGGTGCCCGGCGGCGGCGGGGAACTTGGCCTCCAGCGCCGCGACGACCTGGCGATGCTGGGCGAACACTGCGTCGGCGTCGGGCTGCTCGAAGATGGTGCGCACCAGCGTGGCCACCCACGGCTGCGCCGACTTGGGGACACGCGAGGCCAAATTGCGGTGGTAGTGGGCCCGGCACCGCTGCCAGGACGCGCCCGGCAGCGTGGCGGCGATCGCGTCCCGCAGCCCGGCGTGGCAGTCGGAGATCACCATCTTCACCCCCGACAGGCCGCGGGCGATCAGACCGCGCAGGAACCCCAGCCACCCGGCGCCGTCCTCGGACGACACGACATCGACGCCGAGGATCTCCCGATGCCCGTCGGCGCCCACACCGGTGGCGATCAGTACGTGCACCGTCACCGTCCGGCCGCCCTCGCGCACCTTCTGCGTCAGCGCGTCGATCCAGCAGAACGTGTACGGGCCGGCGTCCAGCGGACGGCCCCGGAAGTCGGCCACCATCTCGTCCAGCTCCCGGGCCATGACGCTGACCTGCGACTTCGACAGCCGGGTGACGCCCAGCTGCTCGGCGAGCTTCTCCACCCGCCGGGTCGAGACGCCCAGCAGGTAGCTGGTGGCGACCACACTGGCCAGCGCCCGCTCAGCCCGCCGACGCCGCTCCAGCAGCCACTCGGGGTAGTACGACCCGGTCCGCAGCTTGGGCACCGCCAGCTCGATCGTCCCCGCCCGGGTGTCCCACTCGCGCCGCCGATACCCGTTGCGCGAGTTCATCCGCTCCGCGCTGACCTCGCCATAGCCGGCCCCGCACAGCGTCTCGACCTCGGCATCCATCATCCGCTGCGCCATCTGCCGCACCATCGTGCGCAGCAGGTCCGGCGACGCCGACGCCAGGGTCTGTTCGAACTCCTCGCCAACAACCGGCACAATGTCGTTCACGGCCACTTCGTTCCCTTCGTCTGAGTCTTGGTCGACTTCGAAGGATCACGAGGTGGCCGTCTCACGTCACGGGGACTCGCCCATCACGACACGAACAGGTCATAGGTCACACAGACCCCATACACCACTCTCATGGACGTGAAC
>NZ_JBEZGN010000101.1:0-1410 GCF_040650055.1 Spirillospora sp. NPDC048819
GTCGTCATCGATCATCCGCGGGCGTTCCAGCTCCCGGGTGTGCTGGCGCCGTTGACGCTGTTGAGCGCCGAGGACGGGTACGGCGGCCGGTACGGAATCGTGTGGGACCGCCGCACCGGGCTGCTGACCGCCACGCTCCGGGTCGTGCCGACATCGACGTGGCTGGCCGACCGCAGCGACGCCGACACCTGGGTCGCCTCCTGGGGCGGCTGGCTCGCCTCCCTCGGGCACATGCCCGCCATTCGGTGGGTGACGGTCACCGTGGACACCGCACCTGAACCCGGGTCCACCCTCGCCGACACCGTCAACCGCGCCATCGTCGCCGCCGCACCGGCCCCAGCGCGCACCATCATGAGCGAACTCGTCCGCACCGCCCCGGCCGCCGCCGCCGACGTCGACACCCGCGTCTCGATCACCTTCGACCCCAAGACCTCCGCAAGCCGCCCGAAGGACCTGTTCGAAGCGGTCGCCGAACTGGGCCGGACGCTGGACGGACTGGCGTCCCGGCTCGGCGGCTGCGGCGTCTCCGTCCTCGGGCGCGCCACCGCCGCCGAGATCGCCGGTGCGGTGCGGACCGCGTTTGATCCGCACGCGCGCGGCGAGGTCAACCGGCTCCTCGCCGCCCCGGACGCGGACGAGGTCTTGAACTGGTGCGATGCCGGACCGGTCGCCGCGACCGAGCACACCGGCCACTACGAGCACGACGGTGGACAGTCGGTCAGCTGGGCCTGGCACCAGCCACCCCGCCAGAACGTCCGCTCCGACGTCCTGGCCCGCCTCGTGGCGCCGGGGCCGTTCCCCAAGCGCGTCACCCTGCAGTACCGGGCGCTGCCGGCTGCGGCGGCCAGCCGGGTGCTGCAGCAGGAGGTGAACGCGGCGGCGTTCCGCACCCAGTTCCGCCGCCGCACCGGCCGCGACGAGACCGCCCGCGACAGCTGGGATGCCGCCCGCGCCCGCCAAGCCGCCGCCGAGGAAGCCATGGGCGCCGGGGTCTGCCTGGTCTCCCTGTACGCGACCGTCACCGTCACCGACCCCGGCCAACTCCGCCGGGCCGTCGCGCACGTGGAGACGGCCGCCGACTCGGCCAAGATCCGGCTGCGGCGCCTGTGGGGCAGCCAGGCCGCCGGGTTCGCCACCACCCTGCCCTGCGGCATCTGCCCACCCGAACTGTCCCACCGCCTCATCCACTAAAGCCGAGAGGAATCAGCGCTTGCCGAACGTCGAAGCACACGCCATGTCCGAACCGCTCGCCCCACCCTGGGGCTGGCGCGGCCCCGGAACCGGACGCGCCGCGCACATCGAACCCGCACCCGAATACCAGGCCACCACCAGCCAGGTCTGCGGCCTGTACCCCTTCACCGCCGGATCGGGCACACCGACCGCCGGCACCCCGGTCGGACGCCACCAACT
>NZ_JBEZGN010000102.1:0-1408 GCF_040650055.1 Spirillospora sp. NPDC048819
AGTTGGTGGCGTCCGACCGGGGTGCCGGCGGTCGGTGTGCCCGATCCGGCGGTGAAGGGGTACAGGCCGCAGACCTGGCTGGTGGTGGCCTGGTACTCGGGTGCGGGTTCGACGTGTGCGGCGCGTCCGGTACCGGGGCCGCGCCAGCCCCACGGCGGGGCGAGCGGTTCGGACATGGCGTGTGCTTCGGCGTTCGGCAAGCGTTGATTCCCCTGGTTCAGTGGATGAGGCGGCGAGACAGTTCGGGTGGGCAGATGCCGCAGGGCAGGGTGGTGGCGAACCCTGCGGCTTGGCTGCCCCACAGGCGGCGCAGCCGGATCTTGGCCGAGTCGGCGGACGTCTCCACGTGCGCGACGGCGCGGCGGACCTGGTCTGGGCTGGTGGCGGTGACGGTCGCGTACATGGAGACCAGGCAGACCCCGGCGCCCATCGCTTCCTCGGCGGCGGCCTGGCGCGCACGGGCCGAATCCCAGCTGTCGCGGGCGGTCTCGTCGCGTCCGGTCCGGCGGCGGAACTGGGTGCGGAACGCCGCCGCGTTCACCTCCTGCTGCAGCACCCGGCTCGCCGTCGCAGCCGGTAGTGCCCGGTACTGCAGCGTGACGCGCTTGGGAAACGGGCCGGGCGCAACCAGCCGGGCCAGGACGTCCGAGCGGACGTTCTGCCGGGGCGGTTCGTGCCAGGCCCAGCTCACCGACTGCCCGCCGTCGTGCTCGTAGTGGCCGGTGTGCTCGGTGGCGGCGACCGGTCCGGCATCGCACCAGTTCAAGACCTCGTCTGCGTCCGGGGCGGCGAGGAGCCGGTTGACCTCGCCGCGCGCGTGCGGATCAAACGCGGTCCGCACCGCACCGGCGATCTCGGCGGCGGTGGCGCGCCCGAGGACGGAGACGCCGCAGCCGCCGAGCCGGGACGCCAGCCCGTCCAGCGTCCGGCCCAGTTCGGCGACCGCTTCGAACAAGTCCTTCGGGCGGCTTGTGGACGTCTTGGGGTCGAAGGTGATCGAGACGCGGGTGTCGACATCGGCTGCCGCGGCCGGGGCCGTCCGGACGAGCTCGCTCATGATGGTGCGCGCCGGGGCCGGCGCGGTCGCGACGACGGCGCGGACGACGGTGTCGGCGAGCGTGGACCCGGGCTCGGGCGCCGTCTCCACTATCACCGTCACCCACCGGACGGCGGGCATGTGCCCGAGGGAGGCGAGCCAGCCGCCCCAGCCCGCGACCCAGGTATCGGCGTCGCTGCGATCGGCCAGCCACGTCGACGTCGGCACGACCCGCAGCGTGGCGGTCAGCAGCCCGGTGCGGCGGTCCCACACGATCCCGTACCGGCCGCCGTACCCGTCCTCGGCGCTCAACAGCGTCAACGGCGCCAGCACACCCGGGAGCTGGAACGCCCGCGGATGATCGATGACGAC
>NZ_JBEZGN010000103.1:0-1390 GCF_040650055.1 Spirillospora sp. NPDC048819
CAGGGCTGATGCGTTCTCATATTGCGAGACCGAGTAGCTGAAGGGCGTGGTCAGGGCGGTCGCGGTAGTGGTCGCAGGCTGCGGCGTGGTTGGTCCAGCCGATGGCTTGCTGGAGGGCGATGGCCAAGTTGCGGATGCTGGCCATCGCGCGGGGTGCGGTGCCGGTGCGGACGCGGGAGGCGTCCTCGGCGAAGGTGACGTCGCGGATGTGGTGCAGGGCTTCCAGCTGCCAGTGGCCGCGAATGTGCGCGGCCAGGTGAGCGGGCCGGGTGCGTTCGGCGGTCAGGCTGGTGACGGCGTAGACGGTGGTGATGGTGGTCTTGCCGGTCACTTGGTCGGTGCGGCGCCGTTTGACCTGGACCGCCTGGGCGGCGTGCGGGAACAGCAGCCCGTCGAGGGTGCAGACCTTCAGGCGGCGGATCTCGTCGCGGCCGTGCCCGCGTTCGCGGGTGCGTTCGCCCAGGGGGACCTCGCGCCAGGGCAGGCGCTTGAGCTGGCGGTGCAGGTACTTCTGGTTCCCCTTGACGATCATGATGTAGTCGGCGTTCTTGGTGGTGACCAGCCAGTCGGCGTGCTCGCGGACGGTGTGCAGCGCGTCGGCGGTGACGACGGCGCCGTGCAGATTCAGCGGTTCCAGCAGGTCGGTGAAGCAGGTGGTCTCGCCGCTCTTGGCGGCGACCTGCCGCTGGCCGAGCACGATCCCGGCGTGCGTGGCGGCGGCCACCAGGTGCGGACGGCCGCCGTCGGTCCGGCGGGCCCCGCGCACGGTCTTGCCGTCCACCGCCACCCCCGGAGCCAGGCCCCGGCACTGGCCGGCATCGGCCGCATCGCTGCTGGTCAGCGCGGCCAGGTAGCTGCCCAGGGCGTCATCGAGCGCGTCGCCGTCCACCCCGGCCAGGATGCGGCCCAGCGTGGTGGCCACCGGCAGCACGGCCTCGCCGTCACCGGTGAGCAGGAAACCCGCAGCAGCCCACACCTGCGGATCGGCCGCACGCGCACGGCGGCAGACCTGCGACAGCGAACGTGCCCCACCCAGCACCGTGACCACGCACAACGCCAGCGCCGGACCGAGCCGGTACCGGCGTCCCCGGCGATCGCGCCGGTCAGGCACCCGATCCAGCACCACGGCCAGCGCCAGCAGATCAAGCGCTTCGGGCACCACCTGCCAGGTGTCGGCCCCGGGCACGTCCTGGCAGTGGCGCGTGAGGGCGTCGAGCAGAGAGGATGGCATGTGAGCGCGGCTCCGTTTTGATCAACCGGTCTAGGCAACCCTGATCATCTGGAGCCGCGCTCGTTCGTTACGGTCTTCTCGCCCCACCCCACGCCCACGCTCGCGAGCGCCGCAGGTCACCCGCCGATCATCTCGCCATCCGAGAACGCATCAGCCCTG
>NZ_JBEZGN010000104.1:0-1389 GCF_040650055.1 Spirillospora sp. NPDC048819
TGCGCTTCCCCTGAGATCGTGGAGACCGAACCTGGGAGAAGGTTGGGTCGTTGGATACCGAGAGACGCTCGTTCGATCCGGAGTTCCGGGCCGGAGCGGTGCGCATCGTGCAGGAGACCGGCAGGCCAGTCGCGCAGGTGGCGCGTGATCTGGGAATCAACCAGTACACGCTGCACAACTGGGTGAAGAAGGATCGGCTGGCCGGTTCTGGCGGGAACGGAGGCGGCACTCTGTCCAAGTCGTCCAAGGGCTCGGGGCTGAGCGAGTCCGAGCGCGAGGAGCTGGCGCGGCTGCGCCGGCAGAAGGCCGAGATGGCCCGGCGGCATGCCGAGGAGAAGGCCGCGTGGGAGGCCGAGCGCGCTCAGCTGGAGATGGAGCGTGATGTCCTCAAGCGATCAGTGGTCCTCTGGGTGAAGGAGGCGGAGGGCCGGTGAGCGTGGCGGCCTTCATCGCCGACCAGAAGACCAGCCACGATGTTCCCCACGCGGTGGCCTGCAGGGCGCTGGGTGTCTCGCAGTCCTGGTTCTACAAGTGGAGACAGCGCATCGGGGTCCAGGCGCCGACCGGGCGGCAGCGTCGGCGGACCGAGCTGGACACTGCGGTCCGCCGGTCCTTCGAGGCGTCCGGTGGCACCTACGGGTCCCCGCGGATCACCGACGACCTGCGTGAACAGGGGTGGCGGGTGTCGGAGAACACGGTGGCGGCGCGGATGGCCGAGCTCGGCCTGGCCGGACGGCCCGGTCCGCGCAGGCGCCGGTCGCTGACCCGGCAGGGCAGGCGGCAGGCGGCCCCGGACCTGGTACGCCGCAACTTCAACGCTGTGGCCCCCGACCTGCTGTGGGTCGGGGACGTGACGCAGATCGACACCGATGAAGGGCCGCTGTATCTGGCCACGGTGGAGGACATGTTCGCCCGCCGGCTGCTGGGGTTCGCGATGTCGCCGCACCATGACGCGGACCTGACGATCGCGTCGCTGCAGATGGCGGTGGCCACTCGCGGCGGCGATGTGGACGGGGTGATCTTCCACTCCGACCGCGGCAGCGAGTACACCGCGTCCCGTCACCAGGCCGTCTGCCGCCGGCTGGGCGTGACCCAGTCGATGGGCAGGGTCGGCTGCGCGCTCGACAACGCACCGGCCGAGGCGTTCAACTCCACGCTGAAGGTCGAGTACGTCCACCGGCACCGGTTCGCGACCAGGGCCGAGGCCCGGTTGAAGATCGCGACCTGGATCACCGGGTTCTACAACGTCCGCCGTCGGCACAGCGCCAACGACGGGCTACCGCCGGTGGTGTTCGAGCAGCAGATCACCGAGAAGAGGAGGGCCACGACAGCCCACTACGCCGGGGCCAAGGTGGCATAACCAGTCTCCACACTTTCAGGGGATTGACA
>NZ_JBEZGN010000105.1:0-1319 GCF_040650055.1 Spirillospora sp. NPDC048819
GTCATCCGCGTCGGACGCGGCTTCGACCGCATCAACCCCCTCGACGCCGGGCCCCTCGATGAGGCCCGGCGACGCCTCACCGGCGCCGACGCCGAAACGCTGCGGTGGGAGGTGCGGTCACGGCGACTCTCCCTGCTGCTGGCGCTGGCGACCCTGGTCCGCGAAGCCCGCATCACCAACGCCGAAGAAGTCGTCCTGGGCCGCGCCATCGACCTGCTCGACCACCGCCTCGACACCGAACCCACCGTCGTCGACGTCCTGCGCGTGCTGGAGCAGGGACCAGACGAACTGCGCTCGGCCACCCGCACCGACACCGCCGACGCCTACCGCGCCCACACCCGCGACCTGGTCTTCACCCTCGACCTGCTCATCTCCGGATCCCTGGCCGGCGTCTTCGACTCCACCACCACCCGCCCACTGAACCTGGACGCACCCGCCATCAGCGTCGACATCTCCCGCGTCCGCGCCGCCGGCGACAAACTCCTGACCGCCGCGATGCTGTGCACCTGGGCCTACGCCTTCGGCATGGTCGACGCCGCCACCACCCTCACCGACCTGGGCGCCGCCCCACGCCGCTCCTACCTCGGCGTCATCGACGAACTCTGGCGCGCCCTGCGCGGCGCCCCCGGCCTCGTCGAACACGCCGACGCCCTCACCCGCCTCAACCGCGCCAAAGGCATGGCCTCCATCATGATCACCCACTCGCTCGCCGACCTCGACGCCCTGGCCACCGAAGAAGACCGCGCCAAAGCCAAAGGCTTCGCCGACCGCTCCGCCATCACCGTCCTGGCCGGACTCCCGCCCCGCGAACTGGCCCGCGTCCACGAGATCACCCCGCTCACCGGGCCCGAGCAGCAACTCGTCACCTCATGGTCAGCGCCCGACTCCTGGCAGCCCGGCGCCCGCCACCCCGGACGCGGCAAATACCTCATCAAGACCGGCGAACGCCTCGGCATCCCCGTCGAACTGTCCCTCGTCGGCCCCGAAGCCGACCTCTACGACACCGACCAGGCGATTCGGGGTGTCGCATGAGACGTGATCCGACGTCTGGAGAACCTGGAGCCGCTCCGCGTACAGGCGGATCAGCTTGTCGCGTCCATGGCCTCGTCGGCCAGCTCAGTGAGCACGCTCATGCGTCGCCGACATTCAGACGGTTCGGTGCCGGCGAAGGAGGATCGGCTCCAAAGACCGCCCGGGGTGAGGTATTTGCCGGCGTAGCCGGTCCCCAGGGCGGAGTCCAGTTGCAGCAGCCCGCCGAGCGCCCACGCCTGGTCGTAGTGGCAGTCTCGCCGCGGCAGGTAGTGGTCCAGGTAGGCGGC
>NZ_JBEZGN010000106.1:0-1319 GCF_040650055.1 Spirillospora sp. NPDC048819
GCCGCCTACCTGGACCACTACCTGCCGCGGCGAGACTGCCACTACGACCAGGCGTGGGCGCTCGGCGGGCTGCTGCAACTGGACTCCGCCCTGGGAACCGGCTACGCCGGCAAATACCTCACCCCGGGCGGTCTGTGGAGCCGATCCTCCTTCGCCGGCACCGAACCGTCTGAATGTCGGCGACGCATGAGCGTGCTCACTGACCTGGCCGACGAGGCCATGGACGCGACAAGCTGATCCGCCTGTACGCGGAGCAGTTCCAGGTTCTCCAGACGTCGGATCACGTCTCATGCGACACCCCGAATCGCCTGGTCGGTGTCGTAGAGGTCGGCTTCGGGGCCGACGAGGGACAGTTCGACGGGGATGCCGAGGCGTTCGCCGGTCTTGATGAGGTACTTGCCGCGTCCGGGGTGGCGGGCACCGGGCTGCCAGGAGTCGGGCGCTGACCATGAGGTGACGAGCTGCTGCTCAGGCCCGGTCAGCGGAGTGATCTCGTGGACGCGGGCCAGCTCGCGGGGCGGCAGCCCGGCCAGGACGGTGATGGCCGATCGGTCGGCGAAGCCTTTGGCTTTGGCGCGGTCTTCCTCGGTGGCCAGGGCGTCGAGGTCGGCCAGCGAATGAGTGATCATGATGGAGGCCATGCCTTTGGCGCGGTTGAGGCGGGTCAGGGCGTCGGCGTGCTCGACCAGGCCGGGGGCGCCGCGCAGGGCGCGCCAGAGTTCGTCCATGACGCCGAGGTAGGAACGGCGTGGGGCGGCGCCCAGGTCGGTGAGGGTGGTGGCGGCGTCGACCATGCCGAAGGCGTAGGCCCAGGTGCACAGCATCGCGGCCGTCAAGAGCTTGTCGCCGGCGGCGCGGACGCGGGAGATGTCGACGCTGATCGCTGGCGCGTCCAGGTTCAGCGGGCGGGTGGTCGCCGAGTCGAACACACCGGCCAGGGACCCGGAGATGAGCAGGTCGAGGGTGAAGACCAGGTCGCGGGTGTGGGCCCGGTAGGCGTCGCCGGAGTCGGTACGAGTCGCGGACCGCAGCTCGGCTGGCCCCTGTTCCAGGACGCGCAGGACGTCCACGATGGTGGGTTCGGTGTCGAGGCGGTGGTCGAGCAGGTCGATGGCGTGTCCGAGGACGACTTCTTCGGCGTTGGTGATGCGGGCCTCGCGGACCAGGGTCGCCAGGGCCAGCAGCAGGGAGAGCCGCCGTGACCGCACTTCCCACCGCAGGGTCTCGGCGTCGGCGCCGGTGAGGCGTCGCCGGGCCTCATCGAGGGGCCCGGCGTCGAGGGGGTTGATGCGGTCGAAGCCGCGTCCGACGCGGATGAC
>NZ_JBEZGN010000107.1:0-1239 GCF_040650055.1 Spirillospora sp. NPDC048819
TCCGGCCCGGAACTCCGGATCGAACGAGCGTCTCTCGGTATCCAACGACCCAACCTTCTCCCAGGTTCGGTCTCCACGATCTCAGGGGAAGCGCAGCAACAGTGTTGTGCTCCGGCTAACGAAGCCGGTGCCAGAAGGCGAACTGACGGGTGAGATTGAGGTTCGCAGCTACTTTGTCAGCGGTCGTAAGAAGACCTGGGTGTCGCCCGACGATCTGACGTCGTGGGAGACAGTTCTCGATGACTTGTCGCGAGGCGACAACACAGCGTGGCGAGAGGGGCAGCGTGCCACCGAGATCTGGCTTGAGCTTGACGACTTCGATCGCGTGATCGTGTCAGTCGTCGACAGGATGTCCTCCCTCGTGAGTGTTGAACTTACGATCGAAGTAGCTGACGGCTGGCTCGAAAATCACTACAAACGCCTGAACGCCATCCGCAAGATGCAACCCGGGTAGCGGCTCGGGCTACCGTCTTTGCTCACTGGTGGCTAGTGGGCACTTCTGTGGCGTAAGCCGCTGTTCTTCCCTCCCCCGGCCCGACGAGACCTGTACCTAACGTTAGCGGCGGACGGGTTCTGTCAAGGGTGGCGCAGCCATCACAGCGCGACGCCCGTAGGGCGCCCTTGACGGGGTTCCGGCCGCCGCGGACCCTCAAAGCATCGGGTCGGGGGAGCCCCGCACCCTTCCAGCCCAACCGGCCGCCGGCAGTGATGCAGTACGGGGCCTGCGATGATATGGGCGTGGCCAGAGTCGAGACGATGAACGCGCAGGATCTGCGGATCATTGGTGAATGCTTGAACGCCGCGTTGCAGGGTCCCTTTTTTCCGGATTGGGAGTTCCAGACGCTTATGGGATTCACTCGGGAGGAGCTGGCGGAGCTGGCGGCGGTGTGGCCGGCGAACGCTGACGCTGACGACCAGGATGACGCTGTGAACAACGTCTTGAACATGCTGCTCGGCTACCCCCTCGACCAGCAAAGACGCTGGCATGAGTACATCTCAGTCTCGCCGCGAGAGGTTGCAGGGGTGTTGGCCCGCTGGCGGGGTGAATCGGAGTTGGACGACTCGGCCAAGGGCTTTTTCGATCGGTTCCGCTGACTGGCGAGCAACCGTGCTGCGGGCGGCGGCGCGACCCGGTGACCGCCTGCGGTTGACGGACAGGGCGGGGCGTCGCGATGCGCGGCCCGGCGCGGCCGTCCGGTGACCGGCGCCCACGCCGCACGCTCCGGGCGGCCAGGCGCG
>NZ_JBEZGN010000108.1:0-1229 GCF_040650055.1 Spirillospora sp. NPDC048819
CTGCGCGACGGCGGCTACGACATCGCCGAATACACCCGCATCCTGCCCGACTTCGGCGAACTCGGCGACTTCGTCGAACTCATCGAACAAGCCCACGCCCGCGGCATCCGCGTCATCGCCGACCTGGTCATGAACCACACCTCAGACGCCCACCCCTGGTTCCAGGCCTCCCGCACCGACCCCGACGGCCCCTTCGGCGACTTCTACATGTGGGCCGACGACGACACCGGCTACCCCGACGCCCGCATCATCTTCATCGACACCGAATCCTCCAACTGGACCTACGACCCCGTCCGCGGCCAGTACTACTGGCACCGCTTCTTCTCCCACCAACCCGACCTCAACTACGACAACCCCCACGTCCAAGACGCCATGCTGGAAAACCTGCGCTTCTGGCTCGACCTGGGCATCGACGGCTTCCGCCTGGACGCCGTCCCCTACCTGTACGCCCGCGAAGGCACCAACTGCGAAAACCTCCCCGAAACCCACACCTACCTCAAACGCGTCCGCGCCGAAGTCGACCGCCTCTACCCCGACCGCGTCCTGCTCGCCGAAGCCAACCAATGGCCCGCCGACGTCGTCGAATACTTCGGCGACCCCGCCGCCGGCGGCGACGAATGCCACATGGCCTTCCACTTCCCCGTCATGCCCCGCATCTTCATGGCCGTCCGCCGCGAACAGCGCTACCCCATCTCCGAAATCATGGCCCAAACCCCCAAAATCCCCGAATCCTGCCAATGGGGCATCTTCCTGCGCAACCACGACGAACTCACCCTGGAAATGGTCACCGACGAAGAACGCGACTACATGTACACCGAATACGCCAAAGACCCCCGCATGAAAGCCAACATCGGCATCCGCCGCCGCCTGGCCCCCCTCCTGGACAACGACCGCAACCAACTCGAACTCTTCACCGCCCTCCTGCTGTCGCTCCCCGGCTCACCCGTCCTGTACTACGGCGACGAAATCGGCATGGGCGACAACATCTGGCTCGGCGACCGCGACGCCGTCCGCACCCCCATGCAATGGACCCCCGACCGCAACGCCGGCTTCTCCAAATGCGACCCCGCCCGCCTCTACCTCCCCGTCATCATGGACCCCATCTACGGCTACCAAGCCGTCAACGTCGAAGCCCAGGCCAACAACCCCGGATCACTCCTGCACTGGACCCGCAAAATGATCGAGATCCGGCAACGCCACCCCGTCTTCGGCGTCGGCTCCTACGTCGA
>NZ_JBEZGN010000109.1:0-1164 GCF_040650055.1 Spirillospora sp. NPDC048819
CCGTACCGGCCGCCGTACCCGTCCTCGGCGCTCAACAGCGTCAACGGCGCCAGCACACCCGGGAGCTGGAACGCCCGCGGATGATCGATGACGACACCGGCGCGGTACCGGTTGTGGCCGCGCAGCACGCCCCACCGCCAGCGACATCGCGCCAGCAGCAGCCGTGCCAGCGGCACACCCCCGATCCGGATGAGCGCCAGCCCGCCGCCGAGCAGGGCCGGTGGAAGCAGGTAGATGAGCAGGTGCGGGGCGGTGGCCGCAACAAGAACCAGCAGGATCGCGGCGCTGAGAGCGACGAAGGTGGAGGTGGTGTCCATGCCGAGCAGGCCGATGCCGTGCCGACGTCGCCAGCCGCCGTAGGTGCGGATGTTATCGCCCACTGCCGCCGCCTCCTTCACCGATCGCGCCGGTCGGACCGCCGCCACCGCCGCTACCTGCGGCGCCGGTGCCGCCGGTGGCGGCCCAGCGGATCGCGTCCTCGCCGCGCTGGCGTTCCTTCTCCGCCGTCCAAATCGTGGTAGGGCCGACCGGTTCACCGTGACCGCCGTCGGGTGGCGCCCACCCGTGGCCCCCTTGTGCGCTTTGAGCTGTTCCGGATGGGTCGGTGCCTGGCTGGTCGCTGCCCGATGGGGCGCTGGGGTCGGAGAGTTGGTCGCCGGGGGCGCCGGTCGGTGTCTGCCCGCAGGGTGCCTGGCCGGGTGGGGTGGACGGCTGGCCCGGCTGACTTGGCTGGCCGTCACTCGGCGGGGGAGTGTCCTGGTCGCCGAGTTGCTGGTTGAGGTAGTCGGCGTGCTCGCCGGCCGAACCGGACTGCCCGCCTGCGGAACCGCCCATCGCGCCGTAGGCGCGTAGCGCACCGATCGCGGTCGCGCTGCCCATCAGCGCGCTGAGGATTCCGCCGCCGCTGCTGGATTCGGTTCCGCCGGTCGTCCAGGTGAAGAACTTCAGCAGGACCGGGAAGGCGATGAGGCTGATCAGCATCATCGCCAACCCCATCAGCAGGGCGTGCAGGTCCTGGCCTTCGCCGACGAGGGTGAACGCGGTCGCATACACCGCCGCGGCCGCGGGTTTGTAGAAGATGAGCGCGAGCATCCAGCCCGCGACGCGGGTGAACCACGCTTTGGTCGATGAGGTGAGCATCCCGGCCGCTGCCAGCGGCAGCAG